>NZ_VPEY01000007.1:0-115590 GCF_013416935.1 Acinetobacter sp. YH1901141
CTAGACAAAATGACACCAAATGAGTTTTACTATGATCAGCTACCCCAACAAAACAAGGTGGCTTAACTAGAGCGGAATATCACTTATAAATACGCTTTTAGTTGTTCAAACAAGTGGGACCACCTCTAAAACACGTATGGTAACACCATATTTAGATGTCATTATACCTGTGCCACCATCTAATCAAAGAGATATTCAACCTGTTTATGAAATAGCATCTCTATTAGCTCAAGGCATTAATAAGAAAATAGATTTTAATTTTTTATTAAAGAATCGGAGTACACCACAACTAAAAGCCATGCATGATCCACAAGAAAGACAAAGGGCCTTATCAGGGGTATTTTCATTGAGAAATCCTGCCTTATATAAAGGTAAAAAAGTTTTATTAGTAGATGATCTTTATCGTTCTGGTAGTACACTTAAGGAAATTACTCATGTTTTGTATGAACAGGGGCAGGTTTCTAATGTGTATGTTGTTACTTTAACTAAGACTAGAGTTAATCGATGAAAAAAGTATTTATATCAGGGTCTATTGCAATCAAGACATTACCTGACTGTGTCTTGCAGAGTCTAGATAAGATGATGCAGAATAATTTGGAAATCTTAGTTGGTGATGCTAGCGGTATAGATGAACAAATCCAAAAATATTTTTCTAAGCATAAATATCAATATGTAACTGTTTATAGTATCTATAATCAGCCTAGAAATTTGAACTCTTCTGATTTTAAAGTGAAAATTATTGATGTCGAAGTTGAAAGCAGTCGTGAAAGAGAGAAACAAAAAGAAAAAGATAAAGCAATGACCAATGATAGCGAATATAGCTTAGTTATTTGGGATGGAAAAAGTAAAGGAAGTTATTCTAATATTTTACGTTCATTAGAACAAAATAAACCTGTTAAAGTTTATCTAGATGAAATTAACAATTTTATTGAAAAAAATAAAATAACAGTTCCTGAAATAGAGTACATATATCGAAAAAATAATGGTTATGCTGCTCAAGAAGTTGTTGAGTATTTGTTGGAATCTAATATTAATCAATTTAAAAATACGCGGGAATTAAATAAGTATTTAATTGAAAATAAAATTATTGCTAAAGAAGAATCTATTTATGTTCCTTTGATGGATGAAAAGTTTTTTATTGTTGAAAAATATCAAGGTAAAGTGAGTGGATTAAAATTTACAAATGAATTTATGCAATGGTTTGAATTAGAACTAAAAAAATTACCTAATTTTGAGCAAGATGATATGTTTGGATAAAAAAATCCCCTCATTCGAGGGGATTTTTTGAATCAAACTAACAACACATTAAAGCGCTGCAATCTGCTCCATATTCGCTTTAATTTTCGCTAACTGATCCGCAAACTCAGCAAGTTTTACTTTCTCACCTTCAACCACAGCAGCAGGGGCTTTAGCCACAAAACCTTCATTCGCAAGTTTAGTTGCAATTTGGTCATGCTGCTTTTGAACCTTGTCTAAGTCTTTTTGCAAACGACCCAATTCTGCTTTCGGGTCAATTAAGCCCTTCATTGGAACGTAAACAGATACGTGACCCACGACAGAAGATGAAGACAATGGCGGTTGTTCACCATCTGCCAAGAAGGTAATACTCTCAACTTTCGCCAATGCTTTAAACAACGGCTCAATACGAGAAATTTGTGCTTTTTCTGCTTCAGTCGTGTTCTGTAAAAGCACAGGTAATAAGCGTGCATTACCTAGACCCATCTCACCACGAATGTTACGCACCGCACCAATCAAACCTTGTAGCCATTGCATATCTGCTTCGGCTTGTTCGTTAATTTTGGCCTCATCTGCAACAGGGTAGTTTGCCAACATAATGGTTTCGCCACCCAAGCCAATCATTGGCGCAAGTGTTTGCCAAATTTCTTCAGTCAAGTAAGGCATGATTGGATGAGCAAGACGTAAAGAAGCTTCCATCACTGCAAGTAATACACGACGTACTTCGGCTTTGCGTTCTTCAGAAACAGACTCATCATTCAGAACAGGTTTGGTCAGCTCTACATACCAGTCGCAGTATTCATTCCAAATAAAGTCATAAATCGCTTGCGCAGCCAAGTCTAAACGGTAAGTTGCAAACGCTTGATGAACAGCTTGCTCTGCCTTTTGTAAACGGCTCACAATCCACTGTTCAGGCAATTCCCAAAGGTCTTGACGTGCCTCTTGACCAACCGTTTGACCTTCAACATTCATCAATACAAAACGGGTAGCATTCCAAATTTTGTTGGCAAAGTTACGGTAACCTTCCACACGTTTCATATCAAACTTGATGTCACGACCTGTGTTTGCCAATGCACAGAAGGTAAAACGAACCGCATCTGTACCATACGCCTGAATCCCTTCTGGGAATTCTTTGCGGGTCGATTTTTCAATTTTCGCTGCTTGTTTCGGGTTCATCAAACCAGTCGTACGTTTTTGCACCAAAGTTTCAAGATCAACACCATCAATCAAGTCTAATGGGTCAAGCACGTTGCCCTTAGACTTCGACATTTTCTGACCTTCACTGTCACGTACCAAACCGTGAACGTAAACTGTTTTGAACGGTACTTGTGGCGTGCCATCTTCATTCTTCATGAAGTGCATGGTCATCATGATCATACGCGCCACCCAGAAGAAGATGATGTCAAAACCTGTCACCAATACATCAGTGGAGTGGAAGGTATTTAAGAAGTAGTTTTCTGCATCTTTCTTGGCATCACCCGTCCAACCTAAGGTCGAGAATGTCCAAAGTGCAGAGGAGAACCATGTATCCAGTACGTCTTCGTCTTGGTTTAATTGAACATCGGCAGGGATATTATTTTTCGTACGAACTTCTTCTTCGTTACGACCTACATAAACATTGCCTTCAGCATCGTACCAAGCAGGAATACGGTGACCCCACCACAATTGACGCGAGATACACCAGTCTTGAATGTTGTTCATCCACGCCATATACATATTGCTGTATTGCTCAGGCACGAACTTGATGCGACCATCTTGCACCGCTTCAATTGCAGGTTGCGCTAACGGTGCAATTTTCACATACCATTGGTCAGTCAATAATGGCTCAACAATTACGCCCGAACGGTCACCGCGAGGTGGTTTCAAGGTGTACGGTTGGATTTGATCTAACCAACCTTCGCTTTCCGCTTGTTCAACTAATTTTTTACGTGCTTCAAAACGCTCTAAACCAATGTAGTCTGCAGGTGCAGGAATGGTTTTAGAAATTTGTTCGCCTGCTTTCGCAATATATTCAAACTCAGCCAATACTTCAGCATTTTTGTTGAAGATATTGATGATTGGCAATTCGCAGCGTTTACCCACTTCATAGTCATTGAAGTCGTGTGCAGGGGTAATTTTTACACAACCTGTACCGAATTCTTTATCGACATACTCATCTTTTACGATTGGAACGGCACGACCTGTAATTGGGAGGATGATGTTTTGACCAACAAGGTGCGAGTAACGCTCATCATCAAGGGCAACCGCAACCGCAGTATCACCCAGCAATGTTTCAGGACGAGTGGTTGCCACTACAATGTGATCTTTACCATCGTGAGTGCGTAGTGATTTATCTTCAAAGAAATATTTGAAGTGCCACAATGAACCTTGTTCTTCTTTATCCGACTCAACTTCTAAGTCAGAAAGGGCAGTTTGTAATTTTGGATCCCAGTTTACAAGGCGTTTGCCGCGGTAAATTAAACCTTCTTCGTGTAGTTTCACGAAAACTTCTTTCACCGCATTCGATAAGCCTTCGTCCATAGTGAAGCGTTCACGTGACCAATCTACCGAAGAACCTAAACGGCGGATTTGACGGGTAATGTTACCGCCAGATTGTTCTTTCCATTCCCAGACTTTTTCGATGAATTTTTCACGACCTAAGTCATGGCGGCTGATATTTTGCGCGCCCAATTGACGCTCTACTACCATTTGTGTGGCAATACCCGCGTGGTCTGTACCCGGTTGCCATAAGGTATTTTTACCCGACATACGGTTAAAGCGCGTGAGGGCATCCATAATGGCGTTGTTAAAACCATGACCCATGTGCAAGCTACCTGTGACGTTTGGCGGCGGAATCATGATACAGAATGATTCGCCTTTTTCAGACGGCTTAAAGTAGCCGTTTTCTTCCCAAGTCTTGTACCATTTTTTCTCGATCTCGGTAGGATCGTAGGTTGTAGCAATATTTTGCGCTGAATCAGTCATAGTAAGAACAGGTTAAAAGTGAATAAAAAATTGCAACTATTGTAGCAAAAAAATTGCCCGCTAAGCGAGATTCAACTCAGCCAAACTTATCGCAATTGGCAGTTGGGCAAACTCATCGTATGATGGGCGACAAGTATGATAAAAACTTCAAGTTCTCCGTTGCCTGTAACACTGTTTTAAACTGGGTTTAAGCAATGGATTTTAAAATAGATGAAAACACATCAATGCGGTCAAAATAGGCAAGTTCAGTTATGACTTATGCTGTATCTTTAAAATTAAAACCAGAAACATATCAAAGATTTCAACACATTCATCAACAACTCAATGCAGGTGAATCGGAAAGTTTATCTAAAGCTTTGGGGGCGGTACTGACCGATATTTCTTGTGAAATTATTGAGCAACTTTTTGGTGAATTGTCACGTTCTAGTCATTCACTGGATGGTGAATCTGAAAAAATTATTCAGCAAGTCATACAAACCATGCAAAAATATATGCCATGGTCGGTGTCGTTTTTTGGCAATGAACGCTTAACGCCTATGGTGAATTATCTGGCAAGCATGATGTATCAGCAGGAAGGGCAAGGTTTTGTGACTTATCCTGTCGATAGTATTGTTATGAAAGAAACGTTGGGTTGTATTGAGCAAATTCGGCAGGGCAACAGTGCATGTATTGCGCCTGCATTTAAAGGGTTTACTCAAATTATTGATCAGGGCGTGGGTTATTTAATTCGTGATCCGAAAAAAATGCTGAAATTTAATTTGGTGGTCGATAAAACTTTAAACGGCGTGATTCATTTGACTACGCAACTGGGGTATAAACGCCTAGAAAAAATGGGTGCGCAATTCGATTTGGAAAGTGCAGAGATATATTTAAACCATTTTCTTGGGTTTTTGCAGCATCCTGCAAAACCTAAGACTTAAATTTTGATGACTTAAATTTTTAAATAACGCGGACAAACGGTTATGGCAAAACGGGAAAACTTGGAACATAAAGTGGTGTGGATTACAGGTGCATCTTCTGGCATTGGTAAGGCATTGGCAAAAGAGTGTGCTTTACAAGGTGCACAAGTGATTTTAACCGCACGTCGTTATGAAGAACTTGAAAAAGTACGCGTGAGTTTGCTGAATCCTGAACGTCATCTTTCTGTATGTGCAGATATTACCAATGAAAGTCAGGTGTTACATGCGTATGAACAAGTTTTGGCACGTAAAGGACGCATTGACTGGCTAATTAATAATGCAGGTTTAAGTCAGCGCGCTTTAATTGCTGATACGACCATGCAGACTGAACGCACCATTATGGAAGTGGATTATTTTTCTCAGGTCTTTCTGACCAAAACTGTCTTGCCGACCTTTTTACAGCAAAAACATGGTCGCATTATTTTTGTATCTAGTGTTGCAGCATTATTGGGTACGCAATATCGCGCGTCATATTCTGCAGCGAAAAGTGCCATTCACATGTGGGCGAATAGTTTGCGTGCCGAAGTAGCGGAGCAGGGCGTACAGGTTTCAGTTGTTTTCCCAGGATTTGTGAATACCAATGTGTCTTTTAATGCGTTGAATGGTGAAGGCAAACCACAAGGACATCAAGATGAAGCCATTGAAAATGGTTTAGATGCCGATGTTTTTGCTAAAAATACAGTTAAAGCACTCATGGCAGGCGATGAATATATCGTGGTCGGGGGTGCTAAAGAAAAACTGGGCGTGTTGGTGTCGCGTTTATCGCCAAGTACTTTATATAAAATGATTCGTAAAACCAAAGTGAAGTAATTTTTAATCAAAGTGACTTCAAAATAAAATAATAAAAACAAAAAGAAGGATGAGCCATGCGTTTAATAATGAAAGGTTTTTTTTTATCAGCGCGTGGCTTTTCGCTTTCTTAGGGATGACTCAAACGACATTTGCCAAATTACAAACAAACGATGATTCGTTGTGTAAACAACCTGAATATATTGAAAAGATTTTACGACAGCACACAAATACAACCACAGTGAATGAGGACTTTTTGGCTTGTGCAGATTTCCCCAATGTTCCTGAACAAACTTTAATTGCTTATGCTGAAACTCAGACAAAAGATGATCAACCTGTAGATGACTATCAGCTGACTTTTTTAACCGTAAATAGTAAAACGCAAAAGCTTCATTCAATCTATCACGTGAAAGAGCTTTTGCCTTCAGATGCAATTGAACTGCGTTCTATCCATTTAGATTTGGCGCCGTATCAAGTTTCTGAAAGCTTAAGGGCAATTGGTTTAAGAAGGAATTATGCAGGACGTTCAAGTGCCAATCCTTTTTCGGCGCAAGTACTCGATTTATATGATTTACAACATAACAAGAAAATTTTAAACGGCTTAATCGTAGCGCGCTATCAGGCAGAAACCGATACACGTTGTAATGCCAAAGTAATAGAAAGCAAAGCTATTTTAATGATCTTGCGAAATACAACTCGACAATATTTTGATATGCAATTACGTGATCGTATTCAACATTATGAAATGTCGGGCGATTTAGAAAATTGCAAAGAAACTAAACGAGTGTCTACTCAACAGCGTTTCACTTTAAAATTTGATGGTCGGCAATATCAAATTCCTCAGCCTTATCGAGATCAGTATTTATACTAAATTCTTTACAAACGCTGAAAGATGTACTCAGCGTTTTGCAGAGAATTGACTAACGCTATTTTGAACCGCCGTTCCATAAGCAAAGACTTCGACCATGCCGCCTTGCATCCCCAATTCTGTGGTGCTTAAACGCAGCCCCATAATATGATTTGCGCCCATTTTTTCAGCTTCTAATTTTAAACGGACGATGGCTTCACGACGCGCCCGCTCGACAATACTTTCATAACTGGTCAAGCGCCCGCCAAAGAAGTTCTGAATATTGGCAATCACAAACTTAAAATAATCATGAGAAATGACCACATTGCTGTGTATCAATTGCCCAAAATTGGGACTGGTCTGGAAGCGGTTATTATCAAGCTGAATATAACTTAAACGCAGTTCTTGCTCGGCTAAATATTTGAAATGTTTGCGTTCGTTGTGTCGCCCAAAACCAAAGCCTACGGCAAATAAAATCGCAAAGACAACAATTTGCAGAATTAAATTATCCATGTGATGTTATTCCTGTTCAATAATCTTTGCTTTAGTGTGATGCTGGAAATGGGTCTGGAAGTTTAGGAATATCTGCCTCGACCACCACTGCTGTACCATAAACAAACAATTCCGAAGCACCTTGAGCGATATTTGAAGTAGAAAAGCGAATCCCAACAATAGCATTGGCACCTAAACCACGTGCTTTAGCAATCATACGATCCATCGCTTCTTGGCGTGATTCTTCTAGTAATTCGGTATAAGCCGTTAATTCACCACCGACAATATTTTTGAGTCCTGCCAAGAAGTCACGCCCCACATGCTTACTGCGTACGGTGCTGCCATAGACCACATCAATTTGCCGTGAAATACGATGACCTGGTACAGATTCAAGATTACTAAGCAACATAAGATTCTAATATTTAAAAACAAGACGTATTGAAGATATGAAATGTGCTTGCAAAAAGCAATAAAAAAGCCCACCGAAGTGAGCTGATTTAGTCTTTATATCTGAGCTGTTAAGCAGCAAATTTAGGGTAGACGCAAAGACTTATTGCGCTTTACGTTCTGCCGATGATGCAGGTTGTGATGTGGCATCTGAAGTATTGGCTTTCACACCGCCACCCAAAGATTTATACAACTCCACCTGATTGTTCAAATTGGCTTGTTCCAACAACAATAAACCTTGTTCTGCTGCATAAGACGTACGCTGTGCATCCAACACGGTTAAATAGTTGTCAATGCCTGCGCGGAAGCGTGCATTAGATAATTTATAAGTGGTATTGGTCGCATCAACCAAGCGTTTTTGTGCCGCTAAACGATCACCAATATTTTGACGAACTGCCAAAGCATCACTCACTTCACGGAATGCAGACTGAATTGATTTTTCATAGTCAGCCAAAGCAATTTGTTGATCCGTTTCTGAAATTTTGATGTTGGCTTGGCGTGTGCCCCAATCAAAAATTGGCAAGTCGATGCTCGGGCCCACTGCCCAAACAAAACTGCCTGATTTAAACAAATCACTCAAGTCAGTTGATGCATAGCCTGCATTGCCCGTGAGGCTAATGCTTGGGAATAAACGTGCTTTTGCTGCACCAATATTGGCACCCGCAGCCGATAGTCGATACTCTGCAGTACGAATATCAGGACGGTTATTCAGCAAGTCACTTGGTAAGCCAGCGCCAATTGCGGTAGTTTTGGTAATGTGCGTCACACGCTGCGTTGGCAATAACGCACTTGGAACTTGTTCGCCCACCAACAAGTTCAGCAAGTTTTGTGCTTGCGCGACTTGGGTTTTGTAGTTGGCGACATCATTACGTGCAGTTTCAACTGAAATTTGTGCCTGACGGACAGGTAATTCACTATCAATGCCGACATCAAAACGCTTTTTGTTGAGGTTATAAGACTCAAGCTGTGTTTTTAAGGTTTGGTCTGCCAGTTTTAAATTGGCATTGGCAAAAGAATAGTTGAGCCATGCTTGCGCCACCTGACCAATCAAGGCAATTTGTGTGGCATCACGCGAGCTTTGAGTTGCCAAGAAGTTATCTAATGCATTGTCTTTTAAGCTGCGTACACGACCCCAAAAATCTAGTTCGTAGGCAGTTACACCTAAACCAACGTTATAGCGTGTGTGTGTGCCTAAAGCAGTACCTTGGTCTTGACGCAGTACGCCACCGCTAGCACCAATGGTAGGTAACTGGTTGTTTTCGGTAATTTGATAGGCTTGTTGGGCACGTTGGATATTCAGCGTCGCTGTGCGTAAATCACGGTTATTGTTCAATGCCATATCCAAAACTTGTAATAAGCGTTGATCGGCAAAGAAATCTTTATAACCTTGTTCAGCCACTGAAGTACCCGATGCAGCAGCAGTATAGCTGCTTGGAATACTTGCCTGAGCGACGGGCTCTGGCCCACGCATACTTTGACAAGCTGTCAAAGCAAGCGCGAGGGCAGAAACCGCAATACCACGGCCTGTATGCGACCATAAGTTTTGCATCACGATACATGCTCCTGATTATTTTGTTGTTTTGGTTTGTATTTAAAGATACTTCTAATCCAGACATAGAATACAGGAATAAAGAAGATCCCTAACAAGGTTGAGCTAATCACACCACCTAACACACCATAACCGACCGAGTGTTGGCTACCTGCACCCGCACCTGATGAAAGTGCAAGCGGCAATACACCAAAACCAAAGGCCAAAGTGGTCATAATGATTGGACGTAAACGCATTTTTGCAGCATGCAAGGTCGCTTCAAACAGGTCTTCACCTTTTTCTTGTAGCTCTTTGGCAAACTCCACAATCAAAATCGCGTTTTTGGCAGATAAACCAATCACGGCAATAATCGCCACTTGGAAGTAAATGTTGTTGGATAGGTTCGGGTTTTTGAACAAGATCATGCCCCCGAAGGTAAGCAATAATGCTCCGACAATACCCAACGGTACCACCAACAGCACCGAGAATGGAATAGACCAGCTTTCATACAAGGCTGCCAAACACAAGAATACAATCAGTAATGACAGTGCATAGAGGAATGGTGCCTGATCGCCAGATTCACGCTCTTCAAGTGATAAACCTGTCCATTCATAGTCAAAGCCGTTTAAGCCCATAGATGGTAGTTTTGCGACAATTTCTTCCATCGCTTGCATGGCTTCACCAGAGCTGACACCTGGCGCAGGCGCACCCTGAATGTTCTTGGCAGATACGCCGTTATAGCGTTCCAAACGAGGTGAACCATAAGTCCATTCGCCTGTTGCAAAGGCTGAGAATGGCACCATTTCACCACGGTTGTTGCGGACATACCACTTGTTCAGGTCTTCAGGCATCATGCGTGAATCAGATTCGGCTTGCACATAGACTTTTTTCACGCGACCACGGTCAATAAAGTCATTGATGTACGAACCACCCCAAGCCATGCCCATGGTGCTGTTGATTTCAGCAATGCTGACACCTGCCGCACCTGCTTGCGCTTGGTCAATAATAATACGGTACTGTGGTGTATCTTCTTGACCATTTGGACGTACGCCCATTAAGCGAGGGTCTTTAGACGCTTCACCCAACACAATATTACGTGCCATGGTGAGTTTTTCATGACCATTGCCCGCAGCATCTTTCAGTTGCAAGTTAAAGCCTGAGCTGACACCTAATTCTGGCATCGCAGGAAGCTGTAATGGCATGATGTAAGTGGCATCTTTCACAATCATGTTCAGTGCCATACCACGCTGGATAATTGCACCAACTTGAGATTCAGGGCTTGTACGCTCACTCCAGTCTTTTAACTTAATGAACGCCATACCTGCGTTTTGACCAACGCCTGAGAAAGAGAAGCCTGAAACACTAAATACCGACTGCACATGCTCTTTTTCATTTTCTCTGAAAAAGTTGGTCATGCTGGTCATGGTGGCGTCAGTACGTTCCAAAGTTGCATTTGGTGGGAGTTGTACCAATGTCATCACCACGCCCTGATCTTCATCAGGCAAGAATGATGATGGTAGTTTTTGGAACACTAGCACAATAATGCCCAGTACCACTGCATATAAAACCCCCGAGAAGATTTTATGATGCGTCATGCGGTTAACACCACCTTGATATTTAACCGAGAGCTTATCGAAACTGCGGTTAAACCAGCGGAAGAAACGCGCAAAAATACCGTTGCTTTCAGGCTTGTTTGGATCGTGTTGTTTAAGAATCGTGGCACATAGGGCAGGGGTAAAGGTCAACGCTACGACCAGTGACAACACCATTGCAGTCACAAGCGTAATTGAGAATTGACGATAAATAACGCCTGTAGTCCCACCAAAGAATGCCATAGGTACGAATACCGCAGACAATACCGAGGTAATCCCGATCAGTGCGCCTGAAATCTGTTTCATCGACTTTTCAGTCGCCGCCACAGGGTCAAGATGTTCTTCGACCATGACACGTTCTACGTTTTCCACCACGACAATTGCGTCATCGACCAATAGACCAATCGCCAGTACCATGGCAAACATGGTCAGGGTGTTAATCGAGAAGCCAAACATGTTGATCACGGCAAAGGTACCCAGTACCACTACAGGCACGGCCATGGTTGGAATAATTGTGGCACGCCAGTTCTGCAAGAACAGGAACATCACAATAAAGACCAAAATGATCGCTTCAATTAAGGTTTTAACAACACTCTTAATTGAAAGTTCAATAAATGGCGTGGTATCAAAAGCCAACTCATCCTTTAAACCCGCAGGGTAGTTAGGACGTAATTGCTTAAGGCGTTCTTCTACAGCAGCAGCGGTATCTAGGGCGTTAGCACCTGTAGATAATTTAATTGCGACACCGCCCGCAGGCTTGCCGTTGTATTTAGAAATAAACTGATAGTTGTCTGCACCAAGTTCAATTCGTGCCACATCACCCAAGCGCACTTGAGCGCCCGAAGCGGTATTTTTTAGAAAAATATTGCTGAATTGTTCAGGTGTTTGCAGCAAGCTTTGTGCAGTTACCGTAGCATTCAAAGCCTGACCTTGAATTGCAGGCGCACCGCCCAATTGACCTACCGCAACCTGTGCGTTTTGGGTACGAATCGCTTGAGCAATATCACTTGGTGTGACTTGCAAGCTTGCCATTTTGGCAGGATCCATCCAAATACGCATTGCGTATGAGCCACCAAAGACTTGTACTTCACCCACACCTGCAACACGGCTCAGCGGTTCAGAAATGTTAGAGTTAACATAGTCTTTAATATCATCGGCAGACAGGCTTTCATCAGGTGAATAAAAAGCGAGAACCTGTAAGAAGCTCGCTCCTGATTTGGTGACTTTCACCCCTTGACGTTGTACGTCATCTGGCAATAAAGCTGTTGCAGATTGTAGCTTGTTCTGTACTTGAACCTGTGCAATATCAGGGTCAATCCCTTGTTCAAAGTTCAAGGTAATTGATGCAGAACCATTCCCCGCACTGTTCGATGAAATGTAGCGTAAACCATCCAAACCATTCATTTGCTGCTCAATAATTTGAGTCACTGTATTTTCAACAGTTTCAGCAGATGCACCCGGATAAGTCGCAGCAATGGTGACCGTTGGCGGTGCAATGGTCGGATATTGGGCAATTGGCATGTTGGTGAGGGTAATAATCCCCGCCAGCATGATCACCAATGAAATCACCCACGCAAAAATGGGGCGATGAATAAAAAAGTGTGCCATTGAAGTCTACCCCTTATGCATTTGAAGTAGCTTTTTGTTCAGTCGCTTTAGCTTCTGATGCTGGTGCTTGTTTTGCATCATCTGATTTTGCTGGTGCAGCAGGTGCACCTTGCGGGGCAGTGCCTTGAGGTTGATACGGTTTAGCCACAACTTGCTGTTCAGGTTTTACTTTGGCAATCCCTTCAACAATGACTTTATCGCCAGTTTGCAAACCTTCAGTCACAATCCAGTTGTTGCCTTGTGAGCCTACAGTGGTCACAGGACGAGGCTCAACCACTCCTTTTGCATTCACGAGCATCACCATCGCCTGACCTGTTGGGGTGCGGCTAAGTGCGGCTTGTGGAATTAAAATCGCATTAGGAATAACACCTTGCACAATTTGTGCAGTGGCGAACATACCCGGCAACAATAAGTGGTTGGCATTTGGGAAAACCGCACGTAAGGTCACAGTGCCTGTTTCAGGATTCACACTGGCATCAGAGAAAGCTAAACGGCCTTCAATCGGGTAATAGCTACCATCTTCAAGTTTTAATTTAACTTTAGTGTTGTTGCTGCTGTTAAGGCTACCCTGACTGAGTTGCTGACGTAAACGTAACAGTTCAGCACTAGACTGATTGATGTCTACATAAATTGGGTCTAAACGCTGAATGGTAACCAATGGCTCAGCTTGACTGGCAGTGACTAAAGCACCAGCCGTCACAGTAGAACGGTTCGTTTGCCCAGAAATAGGTGCACGTACAGTTGAATAGCCTAAGTTAATTTCGGCATTGCGTACTTCTGCTTGAGTTGCAGCAACATCGGCTTCGGCAAGTTTTACTTGTGCCACAATGTCATCATATTCTTGTTTAGAGATTGCATTGCTGCCCACCAACTGACGGTAACGACCTTCTTTAATGCGTAACACATTCAATTGTGCTTGCTGGCGGGTAAGTGCTGCACGGCTACTGTCTAGACTGGCACGGTTGGTACGTGAGTCAATTTCATAAAGCGCCTGACCTTCACGCACGTAGCTGCCTTCGGTAAATAAACGTTTCAGAACCACACCACTGGTTTGTGGGCGAACTTCTGAAATTTCAAAGGCTGTGGTACGTCCAGACAGTTCTACAGACTGTTCCACGCTTTGTGGCTGTGCCACCAGTACGCCAACCTCAGTCGGTGGCATTTGCTGAGCTGCACCTGCTTGCTGTGCATCTTTTGGATCTTTGCTACAACCCACAAGTGCTAAACTTGTGGCTAATGCGCAAGCAGTCAGGGCAGGAGCCCAAAGCTTTGCAGACATCATTCTTTCACCTCTATTAGATTTTTATCTAAACTTATGTATTGGTTTGTCTTGCAGATATTGAGCGCAAAACAGATACCACAATGTGATCCAAATAAAACTTATGCTCCAACCAGAGAGGACATCTGAAGGATAGTGCACTCCCAGATACACACGGGAAATGCCCATCAGCAACATCCATAACCACGCGCACACAGACAAAATTTTATGCGCTGGATGTTGCAAACTCAGGTAAATCACCAAACAACCTAAAGTTGCAGCATAAAAACTATGAGCGCTTGGAAATGATGCGCCAAAAGTTTCCACCAAATGCAATGCTTCAGGCGGGCGAGGTCGCGCGAATAGGTATTTGAGCAGCCATGAAAGCGCAATACTTACGACCAGTCCTACACTGATAAAAACAATTTTTGTGTATTTTTTATACCATGCCAAATAGAAACACCATAGGCAGGTTAAAAATAATACAAATGGCATGCCACCTAATACAGAAAGTGTGATTGCCAATTGATTCAAATGTGCGGTGCGCTGGGTACTTAAAAACTCCACACTGGCAACATCAAATTGTTGCCAACTTGGAATGTTTAGCACTAACACACTGATTATAAATAGTAAACTACCGAGATAAAGCAGTATTTTAGGCATGCTAAAAATCCCTGTAAGTTTAACCGATTTGAGCACGGTTGATGAATGGAATAAAGTGTACTAGTCAGTACACTTTATTTCAAGCCAATGTAAATGAGAAGAATTTCTTTTTTTGTTACTTTGTGCGCAATGTAAATGTGCACTAAATTTTAGCATTTCGTTCAGTATTTGAGGATGAATCGTCATCCACTGTAATTGGTTGTTTCGGTGGCCAAAAGAAATCACTTGGACGGGTTAAGAAGTGAGTAAGCACCAATTTTGCCAAAGGTTTCCACTGTTCAAAACGTACCCGACGCGCACGCAATGCCACAATAATGGTTAAAGTAAAGCTGACAAATAAGTTGGTTAAACCAATTAGCAGCACGCCTAAAAAGGACACAATAATCAGGCCAATTTCAGGTGAGCCATTAATATTCATTAAACCCTGAATAAAGTTGGCAGAAGCGAAGGCAATGTGGCGAATATCAATCGGTAAACCCAAAATATAACCCAGCGTAGCGGTACTGCCGAGCATAATCCCGAACAGGAAATTACCTGCCAAAGCCCCTAAGTTTCGTTCTATATAATTGGCAAATATATTGAGACGTTCTTGTCCGAGTAACTTCTTTAAATGCAGATGAGCTTTTAAGCGCGGCCCAACTTTACGATACACCGCCATGTTATCGAAATAACCTGCAATCAAACCAGACAGAAATAAAAATACCCCGGCAATAGCGGCATGCGGAATGGCAAGTGACGTAAACGGATTCAAGTCGTGTAGCAAATGGGATGCTTTGGTGTGTGACATCAACGGTTCATGCAATATGGCATCCCAACTAAACGCAATTAAGGCTGCAACTGGAATCGCAATCGAAATATTGCCCAAAATAGCGACGAATTGCGTACGGATAATATTAATAATTAAGGCTGCAAGTTCGGCGATTTGCGCCATCTTAGAGCCTTTGCGGTGTTGAACCGTCGAGGCGAGTGCTGCTGCTGTCATTGCGGGTTGTTTAGTGGCAACGGTAAAGTGCAAGACATGAATTAGCATAAAACCAAATGAATAAATCATGCTGTTGATGATAGCCTGCATCATCGGGGCAAGGACTAAACGCGAGGCGAGGGTTTTTAAAGTCGCCATCATGGCAATTAAAACACCTGCACCTGCTGCAGCTTTATACATGCTCCAAAAACCGTCTTTATCGGTACTTACATAATGCTCACCCGTTTTACTGGCATTTTCAGTAACTTGTAAGGCAATTAACTCACTATTTTCTGCAAGCAAGGAACGTACACTGCGTTCGCTATATAGTGCCGCAGTGACATCTACAAGTAACTGTCCTGCGGAAACATAAGCGACATTGTCTTGCGCCACGATTAAATTTAGCAACAGCTCAATCCGCTCTAAACATTGTTCAAGTAAAGACAATAAGTAGGTCAGACTGATGCTGACGCCAGTTCGTTTGGTGGCACGACGAATTTTACTGCTGACATCATGACATTGGTCAATCATCACCAAAGCTTGAGAGGCATCGGGTGGTTGAATGGCACTGATTTGATCGTGTTGTTGATCGGCAACTTTATAAAGCTGAATAAACTCGTTGATTTCGCGGTTTTGTGCCAAAAAAGGTGAATCATATTCACTTAGTTCAGGATAGGCACTAATAAATTCAGGATATAAACCAATGCCGCTGACCCGATATGACAGCACTGTTAGAGCTTTAATAATTTCACTGCGAATCAGGCGTTTTTGTGTTTGTCCGCCATGTCCGCGATTCAGTAAAGTAAATAATTGCTGCCATTCGGTATCTTCAATATTGTCGAGCCAGTATTTATCACTACGTAGTGGAAAAACTCGACGGACTAAATCTTGCAGTTGGCTTTCATCATTAATCAGCGGTAAAAAGTGCGCGCCCAAACGCTGAAACAGCTGATTCCAAAAACCATCGAGTGATAAAATTCCCGTGTCGGCATATAAACTGGTTTGTTTGTATTGATTGATTAGACGTAAAACAAAATGTTGCAAGGTTGAGCTGGCATCGGGTGTCAGCAGCAAGGCTTGTAAGAAAGCTTGAAACTTTTGATGAGTTTCTTCTAAATCTTGAGTGTCACTTGGACGGATACGATTGACCAGTTCAATCAGCAGATTTTCATCCAGAACAGCTTTTGGTGTATCCAGCTGTTCTTGCATTTTTCTAAATAAATCGTTGAGTTTTATATGCATAAGCTGCTTAAATTATTGAATGCGATGTAAAGCCAATAAGGCTAAATTCTTTAAGGCCTGACGATACTCCGAGTCTGGCAGTGCTTCTAAAGCGGCAATAGCGGCTTCTGTTTCTTCTGTGGCACGTTGGCGGCAATAATCGAGAGCGCCAGAGGACTGCACAATGGCAATAACCTGATCGAGGTCAGAAGTACCACCTGTCGCAATACTGCGACGAATAATTTGATGTTGTTCGCCAGTGGTATTTCTTAATGCAGAGATTAAAGGCAAAGTTGGTTTGCCTTCCATTAAATCATCGCCAATATTTTTACCTAATGTTTCAGCGTCTGATGTGTAATCTAAAATATCATCAATAATTTGGAAGGCATTGCCAAAGTGTCCTGCAAATAAACGCAACGGCTCACGGTACTGTGGCGTGCCTGTTAAAATTGCTGCACCTTCAGTGGCAAGTTCAAATAAACGTGAAGTTTTGCCGTGAATAATGTCTAAATAAATTTGTTCTGTAGTGTCAGGTTGATGCTGTGCCTGTAATTGTAAAACTTCACCTTCGGCAATTTCACAAGTCCCTGTAGAAAAGTCTTTTAGCAACACCAAATCGTTTAAATCGACCAATAAGTCAAAGGCGCGGGAGATTAAAAAGTCACCGACTAAAACCGCTGTTTGGTTATTCCAAGTGGCGTTAGCAGTAGGTCGACCACGACGTAAACCAGACTCATCCACCACATCATCATGCACCAAAGTTGCGGTATGCAGCATTTCAATAATTGCAGCCAGTTTACGTTGACGCTCTAAATCTTCTGCACCACAAGCTTTGGCAGCAAGTAAGCACATAATTGGACGCATGCGCTTACCGCCAGCTTCGACCACATGCTTACTAACCGCCATCACTAACGCGACTTTAGAGGTAATCCCTTCATTAATAAATGTATCCATCGCGGCAAAATCAGAAGCAACAGGGGCGAGAATGTCTTGCTTAAAGTCGATGGTCATGTGAAGAGAAACCTCAATAATATTGAATGACAACTTAGTTGAATCAGTTGTAACTTATGTTACAGCCAAGAAAACTGCTTAAGTCTGCGAAAATAACGCAATGAATGCAATAGTTAGGCAACTGCCAAATGCTGTAATTGTTAATTCTACTAGAAAATGAAGTCAATAACTTTGTGGGTAAATTCAGTTATTTGCTCAAGTTGGGCCTGATTTTAACAAGCACAGCAGTTTACGCCAACACAATCTGTCTATATTGATTGATCCATTGAAGATGGATAAGGCTACAAAAGTCATTTGCGCGGCTGGGTATTAAACAATCAACCTTGTTGTGCAATAATTGCCGTAAATGGCTTGTTGTTTGTGCGAATATCGCTTAAAATCCTTGCCCTTGAATAACCCCCAGTGGCGTTCGTTTTAAGATCGATATATCCCTTTATCGGCACGACGACACGGGCATGTTTGGAGTACATTATGTACGCAGTAATCCAAAGCGGTGGTAAACAGCACCGTGTTGTTGAGGGTGAAACCCTTAAAGTTGAATTATTGAAAGCTGAAACTGGCGCAACTATTACGTTTGATGACGTATTAATGGTTGTAAACGGTGACAACGTTCAAATCGGTGCTCCAGTTGTTGCTGGCGCTAAAGTAACTGCAGAAGTGGTTGGTCATGGTCGTCACGACAAAATCCGTATTGTTAAAATGCGTCGTCGTAAACACTACCGTAAGCAACAAGGTCACCGTCAATGGTTTACCGAGTTGAAAATTACTGGTATTGCAGGCTAATCACTAGGAGTAAATAGACATGGCAACTAAAAAAGCCGGTGGATCGACTAAGAACGGTCGTGATTCGAATCCTAAGATGTTAGGTGTTAAAGTTTACGGTGGTCAAACTGTAACTGCTGGTAACATCATCGTTCGTCAACGTGGTACAGAATTCCACGCTGGTGCAAACGTAGGTATGGGCCGTGACCATACTTTATTTGCTACTGCTGACGGCGTAGTAAAATTCGAAGTGAAAGGTCAATTTGGCCGTCGCTACGTATCTGTTGAAGCGTAAGCTGAAATAGTGAAAAAACCCACAAGTGATTGTGGGTTTTTTTATGCTTGTATGATGGAAAATTAGGGTCAAAGGATAACTTTTAGTTCTTCATCATGATGGATAAATTTCTACATTTTATATTAATAAGCATACAAAACTTCTTATTTTCTATCATATTAGCGCCAGAAATTGGTTTAAGATGGGACATCCAAAACATTGCGATTGAGCAAATATAAAAAGGTGAATCTATGAATATGCTTCGTAAAACGATGTGTGCTGTGGCATTGGGTGCAACCACTTTAGCGCCAATCATGAGTACTACAGTGTTTGCTGCGCCAGTGGCAGCATCGGAGCAACAAGCGACAGCAAACCTTGTTAAACAATTGAATGGTATTAAAAGTTTTACCGCCAATTTTGAGCAAACCACAAAAGTTAGCAACAATGGCAAGGCTTTGCCAAACCGTGGTTTATCGGCACAGCACATGAACCAGAATTTTAAAGGGGTTATGAAAGTTGAGCGTCCGGGTAAATTCTTTTGGGAAACCACCAGTCCAGCCAAACAAACAATTGTGACTACGGGTAAAACCGTATGGATTTATGACCCAGACTTACAACAAGCTGTACGCCAAAGCCTAGATGATCAAGTGGCAAATACGCCTGCGTTGTTGCTTTCGGGCAATACCAATCAAATCATGCAGTCGTATCGTGTGACCCAGCCGAATAAGTCAAAGACTTATTACACCTTATACCCAAAAAGTGATGATGGCGTATTTCAGAGTTTAACCATTAGTTTTGGTGCGCGTAACGCGCCAACCTTAATGATTTTACAGGACTCATTGGGACAAACCACGCATGTGCGCTTTAATAATGTAAAAGTCAATGCCAAAATTCCTGCATCGACTTTTAATTTCACGCCGCCAAAAGGCACGGACATTATTGATCAATAATTGAATGTTTTATACGTTCTTTTAAAAGCATAATTTGCTATCCCTTTCTAGCCTTCTCCCACAGGGAGAAGGTTTTCAGCTTCAGCATAGCGGAAATTTATTTGAATATTCTTCCTGAGAAATCCACAATTTCTGTGGATAAATCTCGGGATAATTCATATTTTGCAGTATGCGGGATATAGATTGAGTCATCACAGATCATTATTTTATATTAAGGATTTGTTATCAAAATTTTGATTTATAATGAAAAAATAAAAATAATCACGCAAAAATTTGAGTAGTAATTTTAAACAGTTTTATCCACCGATTATTCCGTTACACAACTGCTCTAGGATTGAACAGCAAGAGTTATCTATAGTCTTGACTAATTCAATTGAACCAATTTTATCGCAAGATTTGTGCAGGCTTGCATTTCAAATCATTAGACTTTGTGAATCGTGGCTGAGGGGAATTTAATGCAATATTTAAAATCACAGGTGTTTTTGGGTGCTGTCGCTTTAAGTTCAGTATTGCTATTGACTGCATGTCAGCCAAAGAGTGAGGCAACTTCTAAAACCGAAGCAGAGCAAGCTGCGCCTGCATCTATCGCAGCTGATATTCCTGTGATTCAAGCTAAAGTGGTGGCGCTTAAATTGCCACAACAGCAAATTTGTGATGAAGGTGGTTGTACTGCTTACGATATTCAGACGGTAAAAACCAATGTGGCGTGGATTGATGAATATTTTATGCAGCGCTTGCAAAAGGCAGACCCAATTGCATTTTCAAAAGCTGCGGCATCAACTGCAACGCCAAAGGTAGAAGAAACTGATCCTATGCGGCTGAGTCAGAGTTCAAGCTATGTGCGATATATCGGGCAACATGCCAATTTAGCGACGTTTAGTTTGCAAAGCTACAGTTACCCTGCGGGTGCGGCGCATGGTATCCATCACCAAGAATTTGTGACTTTTGATTTAAAACAGAAAAAGCGTTTGGCGTTGCAAGATATTATGCTGCCCAATACGGAAGCCAAAATGACCGAAGAATTGTTTAACCATAATTATAATTGGTTAAATGAACATGATATTTCCCGTGAAAAGTTTAAATTGAGCGATAATTTTTATTATGGCGCTAATGGTTTGGTCTTTGTCTATCCGTTGTATGAATTAGCATCTTATGCAGAAGGTATGCCTGAGTTGATTCTGCCTTACTATGCGACGGAAAAATTAATTAAGCCTGAATATTTGCCAAGTTTGCCGCAGTATCCTCGCCAATAAAATTGCACAAAAATACGCAGAGATTGCTGTAATAAGGTGCAGCCGTGAATCGGGTTACTGTATTTTTTAACCCGAAGCGCTTACACTATAGCCAGTTTTTTTCTTATTCCAAGATTGGCTATGATTGACCCGAAATTACTCAGAAATAATATTGAGGCTGTAAATTTAGCCTTGGCAAAACGTGGTGTGCAATTAGATGTGGCAGAGTGGGCAGCACTTGAAGCACGTCGTAAAGAATTGCAATCTAAAACCGAAGCATTACAGGCAGAGCGTAATTCGGGCGCAAAACAAGTCGGTCAGATTAAAAAAGCAGGTGGTGATGCTTCTGAAATTATGGCGCGTATGGCTGCTATTGGCGATGAAATCAAAGCCGCTGAAGTGGCTTTGGCAGAGTTGCAAGATGAGTTAGAAGCTAAATCATTGTCTATTCCAAACTTGCCAGATGAGTCTGTGCCTGAAGGTAAAGACGAAGCTGATAATGTAGAAGTATTGAAATGGGGCACACCACGCCAGTTTGATTTTGAAATTAAAGATCATACCGACCTTGGCGAAATAATGGGTGGTTTGGAATTTGAAACTGCAACCAAATTAACAGGTTCTCGTTTTAGTGTTTTAAAAGGGCCATTGGCACGTTTACAACGTGCAATTACACAGTTCATGTTAGATACACATACTGTTCAAAATGGTTATACCGAAGCGTATGTGCCGTATTTGGTCAATGCAGATTCATTGCGTGGTACAGGTCAGCTGCCTAAATTTGAAGAAGATTTGTTCAAATTACAAGGTGAAAAAGAATACTATCTAATTCCAACTGCCGAAGTTCCAGTAACCAACTTTGTGCGTGATGAAATCATTGATCCTGAACGCTTGCCATTAAAATATGCCGCTCATACCCCTTGTTTCCGCAGCGAAGCAGGTTCTTATGGTCGCGATACTCGTGGTTTAATCCGCCAACACCAATTTGATAAAGTCGAAATGGTGCAGATTGTAAAACCAGAAACCTCAATGCAGGCTTTAGAAGAATTGACTGGACATGCAGAAGGTATTTTGCAGGCACTTGGTTTACCGTACCGTAAAATTATTCTATGTGGTGGCGATATGGGCTTTGGCGCAACCAAAACCTATGACTTAGAAGTTTGGGTGCCAAGTCAAAACACTTACCGTGAAATTTCATCATGCTCAAACATGGGGGATTTCCAAGCGCGTCGTATGAAAGCACGCTACCGTGCCGACCAAAAGAAAACTGAATTTGTGCATACATTAAACGGTTCAGGTTTGGCGGTAGGACGTACTTTATTGGCTGTTATGGAAAACTATCAACGTGCCGATGGTTCGATTGAAATTCCTGCAGTATTACGTCCGTACATGGGCGGTTTAGAGTTTATTGACTAAGTTGAGTGCAGGTCGACTTAGGATGAAATTGCTTACAATCAGATTTAAATATTGAGGTTTAGTGTGGATATTTTTCCAATCTCGTTAAAGTTGCAGCAGCAACCATGTCTGATTGTGGGCGGTGGGCATATTGCTTATCGCAAAGCGGTGTTACTGGCTAAAGCGGGCGCAAAAGTTGATGTGCTTGCCCCTGAAATTGATGTCAATTTATTGCAACTGGTGCAACAAAGTCAGGGGCAGTATGTACAGGATGTTTTTAGTCCATCTACTGCGTTACGTCACTATCGTTTGGTGATTGCTGCAACGGATAACAATTTGGTCAATCAGCAAGTTTTTGCAGCTTGCGAAGCCGAAAATGTGCTGGTCAATAGTGTTGATGATCCACCACATTGCCGTTTTATGGTGCCTGCCATCATTGACCGTTCGCCTTTGGTGATTTCAGTCGCGAGTAATGGCACATCGCCTGTATTGTCACGTCAAATTCGTACACAACTGGAAAGTACCATTCCGCATGGTATGGGCAAACTGGCAGAGTTTTCAGGTCAGTGGCGTGCCGCAGTAAAACAGAAAATTGTAAATCCAGATGAGCGCCGTATTTTTTGGGAGGAGCTATATGCCAGTCCTCTTAAAGAACAGGTGTTCAACGACAATCTTGACGCTGCAAACCAAAGTATCCAACAGGCTTTAGCGGAATGGCAAACACCGAAAGGCGAGGTGTATTTGGTTGGTGCAGGGCCAGGTGATCCTGAGTTACTGACCTTAAAAGCCTTGCGTTTAATGCAGCAAGCCGATGTGGTGATTTATGATCGTTTGGTGTCTGCACCTATTTTAGAATTGTGTCGCCGTGATGCCGAAAAAGTCTATGTCGGAAAAGCACGTTCTAACCATGCTGTACCGCAAGAAGGCATCAATGCATTATTGGTGAAATATGCACAAGCAGGTAAGCGAGTTTGCCGTTTAAAAGGTGGCGATCCGTTTATTTTTGGGCGTGGCGGTGAAGAAATTCAAGAATTGTATGAAGCAGGTGTGTCATTTCAGGTCGTACCGGGCATCACCGCAGCCTCGGGCTGTTCGGCTTATGCAGGTATTCCACTGACTCATCGAGATTATGCGCAAAGTGTGCGTTTTCTTACTGGACATTTAAAAGAAGGTTCGCCTGAATTGCCGTGGTCAGAATTGGTGTATGAACAGCAAACTTTGGTGCTGTATATGGGCTTGGTTGGCTTAGAAAGCATTTGTGAAAAACTGATTGCACATGGACAACGGGCGGATATGCCTGTCGCCTTAATTTCTAAAGGCACGACACCTGAACAAAAAGTGGTGGTGGGGACGTTGGCGGATATTGCCAGTAAAGTCGCACAGCATCACATTCAGGCACCTACCTTGACCATTATTGGTGAAGTGGTCAATTTACGTGAACAGTTGAAATGGTAATGAATCTCCCCCAACCCCTCTTTTAAAAAGAGGGGAGTTCCCACATTTTCTAAAGGGAGCTGAGGAGGGATTGTGAAAAGTAGAGAAAATTTGTGATCCACGTTGTTTTATATGAGCCTGAAATTCCAGCCAATACAGGCAATATCATTCGTTTGTGTGCCAATACAGGTGCGCAATTGCATTTGATTAAGCCATTGGGTTTTGAGCTGGATGATAAAAAGCTGAAACGTGCAGGTTTGGATTATCACGAATGGGCACGTATGCAAATTTGGGACAATCTTGAGCAATGCTTGGCTAATTTAGACAGCAAAGGCGTGGGGTTGGATGCGATTTATCCATTAACCACCAAAGGCACAGAAACACCACATACTTCGGATTTAAACCGACCTGTTGCCTTGTTGATGGGGCCTGAAACACGTGGTTTGCCAGAAGCAGTACGCATGTTGTTTCCGCAGCAGCACTGGATTCGTTTACCCATGGCAGAAAACTCACGCAGTTTAAACTTGTCTAATGCAACGGCTGTGATTGTGTATGAGGCATGGCGTCAGCAAGGTTTTAAAGCATTGCTCTAATTTGAGCATCAATTCATTTCAAATTTAATGCGATCTTTAGCATCAATGCGTACAATTGATAGATAAAAAGCTGAGACAAAACTGTACTCAGCTTTTTTGTTTTCGCTATTTTGCTGATTTAACGCTGCAATCCATTTGAGGCATAAGAAAAGGCGCATAAAGCGCCTGATCTTAAAGTTGTGATGCTATTTGTCTTAGCGATCATCAAACTCATTGTGCTGCGGAGCAGGGTGTTTAAAGCCTTTGGTTTTATAACCGAGGTATAAAACCCCAAACATTGCCCACCATAAGCCATACTTCAATGAAGTTTCATCGACTTCGAGCCATAAAGCAAAGACTGCAATAAAGCCGCACAACGGTACGATCACAAAATTGAGAAGGTCTTTAAAGCCTTTGGTACGACCATCACGTAGCGCGTAACGTGAAATCACCGATAAATTCACAAAGCTAAATGCGGTGAGGGCACCAAAACTGATTAATGAAATGACAAAATCCAAGTCCATAAAACCAGCAGTTAACGCTACAGCACCTACAATTAAAATATTGTATGAAGGTGTATAGCTGCGTGGGCTGATATGACCAAAGATTTTTTTGTTGATCACGCCATCACGACCCATCACGTACATTAAACGCGATACGCCCGCATGAGCCGAAATACCAGATGCCATTACCGTTACAATAGCAAAGGCAAGCACATAAGACTGGAACAGCGAGCCGCCGACCAAGAGCAGAATTTCTGGCTGCGTTTCTGCAATATTTTTAAAGTAGCTGCCCGGTTCATTTGGGAAGAAAATCTGCATGAAATAGGTGCTGACAATAAAAATTACACCCGCAATTAGCGCAGTTAAGAACATTGCCTTCGGTAAGGTTTTTTCAGTGTCTTTGGTTTCTTCTGCAAGTGAGCTGAGTGAGTCAAAACCTGTAAATGAGAAGCAGAGTAGGGTTGCACCTGTAATCAATGCGCCTACCGAAGTAAGTTCATTCCAGAAAGGTTCTAAGCTCCATAACTGATAACGTTGCTCGGCAGTAATTGGACCATCGGCATTGAAGCCTGCCTGAAGTTTGGTGTACATCATCCATGTAAATACGCCAATGACCACCAACTGTACCAAAACGATCATACTGTTAAAGTTGGCGACAAAACGCGCGCCACGCAAGTTGACACCCGTCATAAATGCCGTGAGTACCACCACCCAAATCCAGTGATTCACATCAGGGAATAAGGCTTCCAGATAAATCACCGCCAAGATGATGTTGACCATTGGCGAGAGTAAATAATCTAGCCAAGATGACCAACCCACCATAAAACCAACGTTGGGGTGAATCGATTTTTGTGCATAGGTATACGCCGACCCAGAAGAAGGATAACGACGAATCATGTGACCATAACTTAAAGAAGTTAAAAGAATGGCAACCAGTGCAAAAATATAAGATGTGGGTACGTGAAAATGACTTTCTTCCGATACTAAGCCGAAAGTGTCGAATAACGTCATCGGTTGAATGTAGGCTAAACCAATAATAATAATGTGCCAGAGTCCTAGCGTTTTTTGCAGTTTAGCTGCCGATTGAGTCCCAGAGATATTTGTCAACGGCGTTATCCTCTTAATCGTTGATCAAGGATCAGTCATGTTTGTTCAGGATTGTTTGAGACGAACAATCCCCCCTACATAAAAAGTAAAAACGCGCCAATCTACTCCATAATGACGCGCTTTGTCAGTATCTTTGCTTTCTTTTTTAGCAGAAAAAACGCCATATTGATGAAAAAACATCAGACGCAGCAGTCTACCAATGAAAAGCCCGATGTTTAGAAAAACATCAGGCTAGATTTTCGGCTATGTTCGCCTATTTTGTAGGAATTACCAAGCCTTTTTTAAGATGGCTTTGAGTTCTTCTAAATTGGCTTCTTTCGGGTTGTAAATAATCGAACCATCGTTCAGGGCTTTTTCAGCGACTTCATCTAATTGTGCTTCGCTGACTTTACCAGTTTCTTGTAAAGTGCGTGGCAATTTAGTCAGTGCATATAAGCGGTCACGAATGGCTAAGAGTGTCGCAATGGTTTTATCGGCACGTAAATGTGCAGGGGTTTGTGCATAGACGTCTGCGCCAGCCAAAGGTAATAGTAGCTCGGCAATTTTATCGGCATTGACGTCTTTGTTGTATTCCAACACGTATGGCAAGAATAAATTCATGCACAGTCCATGTGGCAAATGTGCCACAGCACCCAAGGCATGACCTAAGGAATGCACCAACCCGACCATAGAGTTTGAAAAAGCAATCCCCGCCATAGTAGATGCTTGTGCCAATTCCAAACGGCCTTGTTCATCGCTTGGGTTGTCTAATACATTGAACAGGTTATTGCTGATTTTTTTAATTGCTGCAGCAGCATAAGCATCAGAAATTGGGTTGGCTGCCATGCAACTATAAGCTTCAATGGCGTGCGTCATGGCATCCATAGCCGTCATTGCCGTTAAATGTGGTGGCAAAGTTTGCGTCATACGTGAGTCTAAAATGGCTGCATGTGGCATTAAGTAATACGATGCAAATGGCATTTTGACGTTCTTTTCTGTGTCGGATACCACCGCAACCATAGTCACTTCTGAACCTGTGCCTGATGTGGTTGGAATCACAAAAAAAGGTTTCAGTGGACGTGGTAAGTTATGCGCACCTGAATATTGCAATAAGTCATCACCACCTTCACTGACTAAAATATTGGTGGCTTTAGAGGTGTCAATGACTGAACCGCCACCCACCGCGATAATGGCATCACAGTTGTTTTCGCGGTACAACTGTGCAGCACGGCGAACTGTCGCCACACTTGAATCTTGCGGGACATCATCAAAAACATAGCCAATCACGGCATCGGTAGATTCAAAAGCCGCTTCAATCGGTGCAAGCAAATTGTTGGAACGCACGCCTTTGTCGGTAATGATCATTGGGCGCTGCGAACCGAGTGTCGCCAATTCAAACGGAATATGTTCAAGCGCTGCATGACCTGCAATGACTTTGACTGGGCAAAAAAATTCGTAATAAGGCTTCGCCATGTTATGCACTCCGTTTGAAATAAGATTGGGCAACTTTTAGATAGATATTGGCTGCACCTGATAGTTTTTCTTTTAAGCTGAGTTCAGTCGGATATTGTTTTACCGCCAGTTCTGCCAGTAATTTAGGCAAGATCAGTGCTTCCATTTTGTTCAGGCAACGTACCAAGCGAATTGCATAAGACACATCACCATCGGCAATCATGCGGTCATGCGCAAAGGCCTGTGCGGTACTTTCCTGAAATGAAAACACTAAAAATGCATGATTTAAGTGTTTAAAGGTAATGGTTAAATCGGGTTTTTGTGCCGTATTCTGTAACAGTTCTAATTGATGATCTGCAGTGACTTTGGCAACAAAGGCTGGACCATTCGGAAAAACTTTCATAGACAACACAAAGTTGCTGGGAAATTTGGCAACTTCTTGTTTAATTTCTTCATCGACCTGACTTGCCATGACTAAACCTCTGCCAATCACATCCATCATGAGTTTGACATAGGCCAGTTGCAAAGCGGGTTTCACAGATTTAGTTGAAATCACGCGCTGAATCCCTGTGTTATAAATCATTATTTAGAGTAAATACTCTATTTTATTTCTTATTGAAAAGAAAGCCATTTATACGTGAATGACTTGAACGTCATTAAAGTAACCGCTGTTTTGTAAAGTTTCAATGATATCTGCGCAGAAGTTTTCAAAATGTGGATAGTCATTGACTAAATCCATCACACGTACCATTTCCAAACCTGCATAGCCGCAAGGGTTGATACTTTGAAAACCAGTCAAGTCACAATCAATATTGAGGGCTAAACCGTGATAACTACGGCCTTTACGAATTTTAAAACCGAGTGAGCCAATTTTTCGTTCATTGACATATACCCCTGGTGCATCTGCTTTGGCATAGGCTTCAATGCCGTATTTTTTAAGCAGCTCAATCATCAAGTTTTCAGCATAAGATACCAAAGTACGGACATTCCAGCCTAAACGGTTCAGGTCAAACATGAAGTAGGCGACCAATTGGCCTGGGCCATGCCATGTGACTTGACCACCACGATCAGTCTGTACCACAGGAATATCTGTCGCCATTAAAATATGTTCGGCTTTGCCTGCTTGCCCTTGGGTCAGTACATTCGGATGTTGCAAAATCCAGAGTTGGTCAGGGCTGTCTGCATCACGTTGTTCAGTCCAGTCTTTCATTTCCTGAAAGCGAGCTTGATAGTCAGTCAGGTCATGATATTGACGAATAATCAGGTTTGGCCGTTGTGCAGTATCCACAGTGATGCAGTCCTATCCATAAAAGCAAGAAATTGATTTTATTATACGAAAATGTGGCGGCTGTAGGGGATTTGTGGATTGAATAAGATTTTGGCAGCGCAGAAACAAAAAACACGCCCGAAAGCGTGTTATTTGAAAATCAATCTACAAAATTACAATGCAGTTTTAATCAGTGGGCAAGCTGCCAAATCTGCATAAATGGCATGCACTTGTTCCAATTCTTCAAAACGCAATTGTGCTGTAATTGAATGATACTTGCCTGTGCGTGATGGGGTAATGCTGATGCTTTGTGCATCAAACTCAGGGAAGTGCTTCACTAAAATTTCAACCACAGCAATACGCAGTTCATCACCCGCGTCACCAATGAGTTTAATTGGGTAATCCATTGGAAACACCCAAAGATGCTCTTGTAGTTCACGAGATGGGGTACGGTTGAATAACGTCATAAGCGTGTGTCTCTATCTCTATATCAAACGCCTGCATAGGGCAGGCGTTTTTTGTCTTGTTGAATAAATGAGGCTGAATTTAAAAATTTCAATAGCTCATTTATGCAGCAATCTTAGTCATTTTCCAAGAACGAGCGTAAGTGTTCAGAACGAGAAGGGTGACGAAGTTTACGTAAGGCTTTGGCTTCAATCTGACGGATACGTTCACGGGTCACATCAAACTGCTTCCCAACTTCTTCCAAAGTATGATCGGTTGGCATATCAATACCAAAACGCATTTTCAGAACTTTGGCTTCACGTTCAGTCAAGTTTTCAAGCACTTCACGGGTCGCTTCTTTTAAGCCTTCAGAGGTTGCCGCATCAACAGGTGAGGTGATGTTGCTGTCCTCAATGAAGTCACCCAAATGTGAATCTTCATCATCACCAATTGGCGTTTCCATAGAAATCGGCTCTTTGGCAATTTTCAGAACTTTACGAACTTTAACTTCATCCATTTCCAAGCGTTCGCCTAATTCTTCTGGAGTCGGTTCACGACCCATTTCCTGAAGCAATTGACGCGATACACGGTTGATCTTGTTAATGGTTTCGATCATGTGTACTGGAATACGAATGGTACGCGCTTGGTCGGCAATAGAACGGGTAATCGCCTGACGAATCCACCATGTTGCATAAGTCGAGAACTTATAACCACGACGGTATTCGAACTTGTCTACCGCTTTCATCAAGCCGATGTTACCTTCCTGAATCAAGTCTAGGAATTGTAAACCACGGTTGGTGTATTTTTTTGCAATCGAAATAACCAGACGCAAGTTGGCTTCAACCATTTCTTTCTTCGCACGACGGGCTTTGGCTTCGCCTACTGCCATACGCTTAGAAATTTCTTTGATGCCTTTAACATCTAAGCCTAACTCTTTTTCAATGTCGGCAATTTTTTGTTGGAACGCCAAAATATCTGGACGTACTTTTTCCAAATAGCCTTTTTGGTCGGCAGGTGCTTTGGCAATGTGCTCGTCTAACCAAGCAAAGTTAGATTCCTGACCTGGGAATGAGGTACGGAATTGAGTACGATCCATACGACCACGACGCACCGCATAACGCATCACTTCACGTTCAGCAGTACGAATTTGTTCATGTGTACCACGAATCATTTCCGAAATAATATCGAATAAACGTGGCGTAAATTTAAACATCATGAATACAGTCGCTAAAGCTTCTAAAGCCTCTTGAGCTTCGGCACTTTCACGACCATGTTTTTCAATGGCAGCAATTTTTGCAAGATAAGCCTGTTCCAATTCACCAAAACGCATTCTTGCAATTTCTGGGTCTGGACCTGAATCTGCTTCAGATTCTTCTTCGGCTTCAGCTTCTTCTTCCTCATCGTCATCATCAAGTTTGACGTCTTTGGTTGGTTTGTTGCTGGTGTCTTCTTCTTTGTCTAAATCGGCTTCGTCTTCTAAAACTTCTGGAATTTCTTCATCGGTTTCAGGGTCTAAATAACCTGATAAAATATCGGCAAGGCGACGTTCGCCTGCTTCATAATCTTTATATTCTTGCAGTACCACTTGCACTGCGTTTGGCCAGTAGGCAATCGAGTGAAGTACATCGCGAATCCCTTCTTCAATACGTTTCGCAATGCTAATTTCACCTTCACGCGTTAACAGCTCAACCGTACCCATTTCACGCATATACATACGCACAGGGTCTGTGGTGCGACCAGGCTCATTTTCTACAGAGGCAAGTACCGCTGCAGCTTCTTCTTCAGCAACTTCGTCGGCAGCTTCCGCATTATCCTCGAACATTGCATCATCAGATTCAGGCGCACGTTCATGCACAGGAATACCGACGTCTTGAAGCATTTGAATAATGTCTTCAATCTGCTCGCTTTCTGTGATTGAGTCCGGGAGATGATCGTTAACCTCAGCGTAAGTTAGGTAACCTTGCTCTTTGCCTCGGCTAATCAGAGCCGCTACTTGCGAAGTAGGGGAATTCATATCGCTCATCTTTGCTTACTCTTCGTTGAATCTGTGGCAGTGAAAAACCGTGCATGATAGCACAATTCGCTTTAAATAGGGGGTGAATTGATCAATCAAGCATGATTTTAAAATGATGTTTGAATGAAGAATGTGATAGGAATATGGGGCTTCATTACTGTTTTTCAAGTCAATTTCCTTTTTGCCCGCAAAATATTTTTATGATTGGGGCGAATCTCAAATAATGATACTAACTTGTTCATAAATACACAAATTTGCCGCAATGTTGCAAGCTGTCTATGTTGCAGTTTTTTGAAAAAAATAAATAAAACTTGACAATATTTATAAAGGCAGATAAATAGCGGCTAGACCCTTCACATTTTTTCATTCTGAGGTAGTTTTAGTGTCTTCTACAGATTTTGAACTAGATGATAACTACGGTGATGATGATGTTAATTTCGATGAGGCATCAAACAAAATAAGCGCGAAAGAATCTTTAGAAAAGCGCCGTTTGATTGATGATTTACTCGCACAACGTCGTTTGGAACGTGAGCTCAAAGATTTTGATTATGATTTTGACGATGACGACGATTTTGACGATGAAGATGACTAAAATCAGGTACTGTATCTGGCATTGAAAATGCTATGCTACACCCCTAAATTGACACCGATGGATTTGAAATGACTGCTTTAGATTTAGACCTGTTAAGTGAATATCTAGATGGTGACCAAAACGAGTATGGTCTAGACTTCGCTGCAACGCATGGTTTCTTGTGTGCCATTGCAGTTGGACCTCAATTTGACCCATGGTTAAATGAATTGTTTGAAGGCAACCAAAAGAAAGTGCCTGCTGAAATTATTGCGCAAATTCAGGCTTGGTTAGAAAGCATTCGCCAAAGTTTAGCCAATGAAGAAGGCATTGAGTTTCCATTTGAAATTGAAGAAGCAGAAGTTGATTCAAGTTTGGGTGATTGGAGCGTTGGCTTTGTCGATGCGATGTTCTTAAACGAAGAAGCATGGTTTACGCCTGAATTTGAAGAGCAATTGGTTGATTTAACTTTGCCAATGATGGTGTTTAGCGGCATTGATGAAGAAGATCCACAAATGGAATCTTTCCGTCGCAATGGTCAGTTAATGGACGAAATTGCAGAAGAAATTCCTGAAAACCTGAATGAATTATATTTGATGTACCACACGCCTGATTAATGGCTTGGTTTACATATTGTGTAATATGTAATCCTCATAAAAAAAACGCACTGCGCAAATCGCAGTGCGTTTTTTATTATGGCGCTTCAATGATCATGTTACCAATTAGCGTGTCGCACGATCCCAAGCATCTTTGACAGCAAATTTAGCTTGTTCCCACGTTAAGCGTGAACTGCCTTTAATTTGCTCCCATTTGCTTCTTAGATCGGGCTCAACATCTTCGAAACGTGTGTGCGTATCATAATGTGGGCGGTTTTCATAACCAATGCGATAGGCATTTTGATAGTCACGATCATAATCTAAATCATGATAATGGTTGCGTGTTTCTGTAAAGTAGGTTGTATTTAAGCTATTGGTACGCCAGTAAGCTTCTTCTTCGGTAGGGTTCACAACTTCTGCTGCACCTTTACCTGCCAAACCACCCACTACAGCGCCTACAGCACCACCGACCACAGCACCTACTGGACCACCCAGCGCACCTACTGTTGCACCAGTAGCCGCACCGCCAACAGCACCTAAACCAGTACCGACAGGGTGTGCACCAGGTTCTCCTGTAATTGGATCGGCATTTAAGCGATCACGTTCTTCTTTTGGTAAGTTCTTAACCACATCACGGTCAATTTTTTCATTGCGTTCAAAATCTGACATTCGAATCACCTTTTTATCTTTGTATGCGTTATAGCGTTCCTATATTCATAAATCGCTATGAATAGGCTTAATCTACGCTGCTACAATGTAGGCTTATAGCCTATTCAGAATGCATTTCAGTTACAGCGCATGTCAGACGTAAATTTATGTGTGATATATCAGCCTGATGTTGATTTTAAGTGTTTGATGTTGCGGTTCAGTGTGAAATACGTACTTTAGGTAAGCTTATAAGTACTTTTTTTGATAATAACGGTTCGCATACCAACCATAGGCAACATGAAAAACTGCACCATGAATCGCAATCAAACACAGCATCACCACCGCAGCCAGTGCTAGTCCTGCTTTATCTGCAGCTTTTAAAATGGCTTCTGCATTCGGATTCATCAGCACCAAGAAAAACACAAAGAAGCTACCAATAATAATTGCCACCGCACTTGAGCCCCAAACCAGTTGAATTTTTTCATCACTGCTCGGTAAGCGTTGTTCTTTTTTGACAAAATGTCCTGCGCTAATGAATGCTGCGGCAATTAATGCAGGGAGCAAGGTCAAGCCACCTAAGTTCAGACCAAAAATCAATACGGTAATGAGTAAGACCAGCGTAATACTGTAAACCGCAGCAAAAAATAATAAATATGGTTTCATGTCTGATTTTCCCCAAAAAATTGATTCAATTGCGCAGCAACACAAGCATTAGTCACGCATTTTACGGCGATGCCTATGGTATAAAATAATTGCGATGACTAAGAGCACCAAGCCTATAATGACATGGCTGACCTGACTGAAAATTTGCTGCATCAATTGTTGGTTTTCACCAAAATAATAACCCACGCAAGCTAAAAAAGTGGTCCAAATAATTGTGCCTAAACCACTATAAAACATAAATTTCCAAAATGGCATGTGGCTCATGCCTGCAGGAATACTGATGAGAGAACGAATAGCGGGAATCATGCGCCCAAAAAATACAATCCGATGTCCATATTGTTCAAACCAATGCAGGGAGTTTCGGACGTCTTGTTCTTTAATCCATAGATATTTACCGTAGCGATTGACCCAGTGGTAAATACTTTCATGTTTGCAGCGATAACCTACCCAATATAACACTGCCGCTGCGAACAACGAGCCGATACAGCCTGCAATGATGACACCCAATAGCAGTAATTGCCCTTGCGATGCAGAATAGCCTGCAGAGGGCATAATAATTTCAGAAGGAACGGGTGGAAAAACATTATCCAGAAACATTAACAGGGCAATACCAAGGTAGCCCAGTTGTTCCATAATGGAAATAATCCATTCAGTTAAGTTCATGCAGGTTGTGCTTTAGAAAAGTGCTTCTATCCTAAGCAGTATTGGACGAACAGTAAAGTCTTGCGCAATTTAGACTTAATCAAGCTCTGCATGGGTCAGGGTATAGATATATACACGTCTTAAGCTATATGCCACAAGTATAGGAATGGCACAGAGCAGGGCGTAATTCAAGAAATGCGCTTGTAGATGATAGCCAACAAATGCCGCAATAATACCGCCTAAAATTGCACCTAAAGCCACAATAAAAGTATGAGATTCATGTTCCAAACCATCTTGCATTGTTGCGCTATGCGTAGCAGTCACAGATTTTACAGGCGTAAAACGTAGTGTGTGCATTGAATTTGAAATTGTTGTTTTAGGCATAGCGTCACTCCTGATTGCGGCATATAAATTTAGGAATACATAACGATCCTTGAATTTTGGGTTATGGGAGATGTTGAGTTTGTGCTGAACATCTGCACCAATATAGCCACAGATTTTGTGGCTTATTTTGATTGAATGCTATCACCCAATCTGGGGATATTGCGCAATGCTTGGTAAACAAGCGTTGTATTTTTATGTTCTATGTAATCTTGCGTGAAGCATATATGTAGACATAAAAAATCCCCATACTGGATGAGGACTTTTTCAATATGATTAGAGTGGTCGATACAACATCAACATGGCTTTTGTTAGACCTTGTTGATGTGTATGAGCCTGTACGGATTACAGACGTTTACGTTTAGCTGCGGCAATTTGTGATTGGCGCATACGGAAACCTTCTTTTTGTTTCTCACTGGTTTTATCAATACAGTACACACAAGATACACCGTGTTCATAGCTTGGTAATTCAACTTCTTCAGGCAGTAATGGCCAACCGCAAGCATGACATTTGGTGTTTTGACCTTCTTGCATACCATGTGTCACCGCAGTACGGCCATCAAATACGAAACATTCACCTTCCCATAAGCTTTCATCTGCTGGTGTTTCTTCTAAGTATTTAAGTACGCCACCTTTTAAGTGATAAACCTCGGTAAAACCTTCTTGCAACAATAACGAGGTCGATTTCTCACAACGAATCCCGCCTGTGCAGAACATCGCAATTTTTTTATCTTTATGCTGTTCTAGGTTTTGTTTCACATATTCTGGAAATTCACGGAACGTTTCAGTTTTCGGGTCAATTGCGCCCTTAAACGTTCCTGCTTTGTATTCATAGTCATTACGGGTATCAATCAGAATGACATCGTCACGGGCAATCAGTTCATTCCATTCTTTCGGGTCTAGGTAGTGACCGACTAAATCACGTGGTTTTACTTCTACACCCAAAGTCACAATTTCTTTTTTCAGCTTGATTTTCATTTTACGGAATGGCTTTTCAGAGCTGTGCGACTCTTTGTATTCCATTGTAGTAAAGCCTTCATTCAACAGAAATTGGTGAACTTGATCAATCGCGGCACGATCACCCGCTACAGTTCCATTAATGCCTTCACCTGCCACAATAAGAGTACCGCAAAGGTTGATTGAATTTACCAAATCTAATAAGCGTTGTTGAAGATCGGCAGGATCTGCAACTTCTTTGAATTGATAAAGTGCGGCAACAACCCAAGTCGTGGTCGCTGGCTGTTCTACAGGTGCAAGCTGTTCTACAGTAGCGTTCATGGAGTACTCCAATAGATGAAAGACAAAAATTTAAGGCGCATATTCTAACCTGCTTTGTGTGAATATGCGAGAAAACCGAGTGCGGTACATGGTTTTAAAGCACGACACAACATTTTAAAAATGTAGCAGAACGGGGTATGATGCCACTCGTTTCAAAGAAGAATGTTGTGTTCATGTTGATGCGCCAACAGGTGTTGTTAAATATTGGAGTGTTGTGTTGAGTAAGGATCGTCAAATTGCCACTTTAACCCCGTGTGCAGGTCGTTGTTCTACGGTGTTTGGTGATGCTGTCTGTCGAGGTTGCCGTCGCTTTAACCATGAAGTGATTCAATGGAACAGTTATACGTCTGAACAACACACTGCCGTTTGGCGTCGTTTAGATGCACAGCTCGATCAGATTTTAGTGCCTATGTTGCCTTTTGCTGACCTGCGTCATGTCGAAGGGTTTATCCGCTCTAAGCGGGTGCGTTTACGTGATGATGCTTCAAAAGGGCGTAAGCTGTACCATGCACTGAAAATTTGTGAAAAAAATCGACATTTTACCGATGAAAGCGGCTTGGGCATTCACTACAAAGAAGTGCGACCTTTGTGGCAGGAGTTTGAACGTCGCGTGTTGGCGCTTGCAACCGCAAGTTATGATTTTGCATTTTTAAGGGCTGATGGTATTAGCCATAGCTTATTGCATAGCTTGCAAGATGATTAATTTGTAATTCTTGCGATTAAAGGTTAGAAAGACTTTTATTGAGCCATAAAAAAACTCGCAAAATTTGCGAGTTTTTTTTATTTTGTACAGGAATGGCTTAAGCCACTTGTACAGGAATACAGTTTGCAGTGTGACTCACGGTATTGTCTGGGTTTGCATAGACCAAACGTGGTTCGTGTGCATTGGCTTCTGCTTCAGTGAAGTCACCAAAGGTTGCAATAATAATAATATCGCCTACATCGGCTTGGTGTGCAGCACCACCATTGACTGAAATGATGCCTGAGTTGTCTTCACCACGAATTGCATAAGTTGTGAAGCGCTTACCATTGGTCACGTTCCATACGTGGATTTCTTCATATTCACGAATGCCAGCCAAATCCATGAGTGTTCCGTCAATTGCACATGAACCTTCGTAGTGAAGTTCTGCATGAGTTACAAAAGCACGGTGGATTTTGCATTTTAATAAACGAGATAGCATGGTGAGCGTCTCCTTAGTGGACCTAAGATTTTATCTTATGGTTGAATTCAAACACTGCTTGCTGGATGTCAGTTCCGAGCAGAAAGCGCATTTTGCTCTGAAAATTGCGACATGGCAAGTGTGATTGTTCAACAATTGTGGATTCATCAGTTCGGTTTATAGGCATTGATTTGATTCATGGCTTGTTGTACTTCGCCATTGACCAGTAACTTGATACGACCTAATGCATGTGCAAGTGCATCATCCATTAAAGTTTGCTCGCTACTTGGTGCTTTGCTCAGTACATGACCAGACACGCGTTCTTTTGAACCCGGATGCCCAATACCAATGCGTAAACGATGGAAGTTTGGACCTGTGTGCGGCACGATGTCACGTAAACCATTATGTCCACCATGACCACCACCCGTTTTTAGGCGAATGATCCCTGGGTTCATATCCAGTTCATCATGAGCAATCAGCATTGCTTCAGGTGCAATTTGATAGAATTTGGCGAAGGGAACAACACTTTGACCAGAACGATTCATAAAGGTTGTGGGTAATAACAGACGAATGTCTTGACCTTCGATATTACCACGTCCGCTGATCCCGTGAAATTTAGGATCGGCTTTTAATGTAATGCCATATTGATCTGCAAGGCGTTCTACAAACCAGAAGCCTGCATTATGGCGGGTTTGGGCATACTCTTTACCAGGGTTGCCCAAACCAACAATCAGTGAAATATTAGCCACTAATTATACCATGAACACTTATGCGCGTTTGAAGTCAGCGTGCATAGGTGTGTTTTTAGCAGGGTGACGTTGTAACGCTTGGATTTTCACGTTTTCAACTTTGTCGCCTACTTTGATTTCTACAACTTCTTCAAAGAAAGCATTGCTTTCTAAAGCTTTTACAAGCTCACGAAGTTCTAAAGTGATTGTTACAGGCTCAGCGTCGCCACCATAAATGATAGCTGGAACTAATGCAGCGTGACGAAGGCGGCGGCTCGCACCTTTCCCTTGGTTAGCTGCTTCACGCGCTTGAGCGTTTAATACGAAGTTTGCCATGATAGACATCCTTATTTTGAGTTTAAATAAACTAGATCTGCGACCAATCTAGTGATAGAAAACCCTGCCAAGTGGCAGGGCTTTGAAAATTTAGCGCTCTATTATAGATAAGAATCGAACATTGCGCTAATAGATTCTTCGTTGTTAATACGGCGAATTGTTTCTGCAACCATACTTGCTACAGATACTTGGCGAATTTTACCAAGTGCTTGAGCTTCTTCTGAAAGAGGAATGGTGTCTGTAACAACCAGTTCATCAATCACAGAATTTTTCAGGTTTTCAATCGCTTTGCCTGAAAGTACAGGGTGGGTAGCATAAGCAACAACGCGGCGAGCACCAAAAGTTTTAAGTGCATCGGCAGCTTTGCATAATGTACCTGCAGTATCCACCATGTCATCTACAATGACACAGTCACGATCTTTTACATCACCAATCAAATGCATCACTTGTGATTCATTCGCTTTTTGACGACGTTTATCGATAATTGCAAGATCGATATCACCCATTTGTTTTGCAACAGCGCGCGCACGAACCACACCACCAACGTCTGGTGAAACTACCATGAGATTGTCGTGTGACTGTTGACGCAGGTCAGCCAATAGCGCAGGCGTACCATAAATGTTGTCTACAGGGATGTCGAAGAAACCTTGAATTTGGTCTGCGTGCAAGTCAATCATCACTACACGGTCAATCCCTACAGTGGTGAGCATATCTGCAACCACTTTAGCGGTAATTGGAACACGTGTAGAACGAGGACGACGGTCTTGGCGGGCATAACCGAAGTAAGGAATAACGGCAGTAATACGACCTGCACTTGCACGACGCAACGCGTCAGCCATCACCAAGATTTCCATGAGGTTGTCATTGGTTGGCGCACAAGTAGGTTGTACGATAAATACGTCTTTACCACGGACATTCTCGGTAATCTCTACAGCAATCTCACCATCAGAGAAGGTAGAAACTGATGCAGCACCTAAAGGAATGTGCAAGTGGCTTACGACTTTTTGAGCGAATTGTGGATGCGCGGTTCCACTAAAAACGACAAGATTGGGCATGAAGCACCCTTGGCGGTTGGTGTATGTAAGAATAGATGGCAGGGGTAGCTGGATTCGAACCAACGGATGCCGATATCAAAAACCGGTGCCTTACCACTTGGCGATACCCCTAATGCGGCAGAACTTTAATATTTTTACTGCGTTCTGTCAAGGTAAATTAACAGGATAGCGGTAATATTGGGGGTTCTGTCTAATGCGAGAAAATGGCAGGGGTAGCTGGATTCGAACCAACGGATGCCGATATCAAAAACCGGTGCCTTACCACTTGGCGATACCCCTAGATTTGATCACTGTAAGATGGCAGGGGTAGCTGGATTCGAACCAACGGATGCCGATATCAAAAACCGGTGCCTTACCACTTGGCGATACCCCTAATACAGTAATCTACAGGTGAAAGAGATGGCAGGGGTAGCTGGATTCGAACCAACGGATGCCGATATCAAAAACCGGTGCCTTACCACTTGGCGATACCCCTATTGTACTGTGAAATGTCGTAATGGAGATTCATCTAAGCTGTTCACAACGTACGCAGTACATGGTGAGTGTGCCAAAATGTCGTCTACATTCATTTCTGCAGTCACTTCAGTAAAGACACAAGCACCTGTACCTGTAAGCTTTGCTTGACCAAATTGGTCTAAATAACGCATTGCTTCATCAACTTCGGGGTATAAATTTCGTGCCACAGGCTCAAAATTATTTCCAAAGTCAGATGGCTTTATCTGATAGCCGCAGAATTTAGTGGGCTTCGTGTTTCTTGTCAATGTTTTTTGTGAAAAAAGTAGTTGAGTGCTGATAAAACAGTCAGGTTTTAACACAATATATTGTTTTGGGGCTAAGTCTATGAATGTTAACTGTTCACCAATGCCTTCTGCCCATGCATTACGACCATGCACAAAGATCGGTACATCTGCTCCGAGCTGTAAACCAAGTTCAGCTAGTTTTTGAGTATCCAAGCCACATTGCCAAAGTTGATTGACTACAATTAAGGTGGTTGCGGCATTGGATGAACCTCCGCCAAGCCCTGCACCCATAGGGATGTGCTTCTCAATTTTAATATTTAAACCTGTGGCTTGTTTCGCGTAGGGTTTTAAAATTTGCGTGGCTTTGTAAATCAGGTTTTGCTCTAAATTGACACTGTTTAAACCCTGAATTTGAATGCTTTGAGTATCATTGACTTCAAATTCTAGCCAGTCGTATAAATCAATCAGTTGAAAAATAGTCTGCAATTCATGGTAGCCGTTGTCACGACGCCCAGTAATGTGCAAAAACAGATTTAATTTGGCAGGTGAGGGTACACGAATCATGGCGAAACTTGGCAAGTGATTAACGATTTTGGATGAGCATTGTAATACGGTTTTCTTGCCCTGATTCAAGTGCTTGTTTCAAAATCAGACGGTTTGGCAAACTGGCACTGTCGTTATAGCTCAAATCGACCGTCCAACCATCTTCAATAAATTGAGTCGGGCGCTGTTGGGGGTCTTTTTGAATTTGGGCATTGACCGTTGCAGGTCGGGCTTGTACCCAATCGACCAAGTGGGTGATGGGCGCTTGCCAACCTGTGGCTTGTTCTAACAGTTCTTCAGGACTTTCGGCATAAATTATCCCTGTTTTGGCACTGTTGAGGGTGACTTGTCCTGGTTGTCCGCTAATTTGCGTTTTACCAACGCCCAAAATGCCGCTCAGTTCAATATCAAACTGCTGTTGCTGCTGTACCCAAGTAAAAAAGGCACTGCCAGATTGCTGCGGAGTGCGCACACCAATTTTGCCTTGTAGGTTAAACTGATTTTCGGCTTCAACTTGCTGTGAAACATGGGCAGGAGATTGCACAAAAGGCTGACAACCTGTGATGAACAGACTGGTACTGACAAACAGGGTAAGACCTAATTTTGAGAATAAACGCATAAAATCACTTAACTCTTTTTAACGGGCTGCGCTAACAATAGCGAATTTAATTGTTGCAATTGCGGATCATTCGGATGATTTTGTTGTAATTGTTGTAACACTTGGCTGAATTTTTGAATATCTCCTTGCATATACAACGATTTTGCATAACGTGAGCCAATCGCGGCACTATGACTCAGCGCGTAGGCTTTTTCCAAAGCCTGTGCCGAAGCAGTGTAGTCATTTTGCAAATAGCTGACATAACCTAAAGTATCTAAAATAGAGGCTTGTTCAGGTGCAAACTCAAGTGCTTGCTCTACATAGCGACGCGCTTCATCCAAACGACGATTTTGCAGTGCAAGAGTATAGGCGTAGGCATTTAAATAGGTTGGGCTGTTCGGCTCAATTTCCAGTAACTTGGTGAGCAGTTGATCCAGTTTGTCTTTTTCCTGATGTGCATCCAATAGTAAGACTTCTGAATAGATCAGGTCAGGATCATCGGGCAGGTTTTTGATGGCTTCATCTAACAAACGCAGTGCTGCTTTTTTATTGTCCATGCGTTTTAAAATATCGGCCTGTGCCTGATATAAAAAACTGGCGTGCTGCGGATAGTTGACCCGTTCCTGCGTTAAAAAGCGCAGGGCATCGTTCAGTTTATCTTGCTGGGCAAAAATACTGATCATGTTGCGACGTGAAACCGTATAAAGGCTACCATCGACCAAACGATAATAGGCTTTGGCTGTTTCAAAGTGCTGTTTACGCTCGGCATTGACTGCCAAATAGAAATAGGCTTCGTTTTGATATTGGGCTGAATAGCGCAACTCTACTAAATATTTTTCGGCTTTTTCGTATTGTTTCAAGTCAATACTGGTCAAACCTGCAATAAATAAGGCTTCATCTTCCGTAGGCCATTTTTTTAAAATAGCTTCTAGCTTTGTTAGCGCCAAAGTTGCTTCATTTTTTTTGACCAAATATTTGGCTTCGGCTAAACGGACTTCAAAATTATTTTTGTGTTTACGGCTGGATTTTGCATACCAAGCTGCCGTTTCTTCTTCATTGCCAAGTACGCTCAACAAATTGGCTTTCATTAAAATATAGCCAGTGACTTTCGGGCGTTTGCGCAACGCTCTGTTAATGGTGTCGAGCGCGGCTTGATATTGTCCATTTTGCGCTTTTAAACCTGCAATCAATACCAAAATAGATGGATTGTCTTTGGCTTTGCTGGTGCGCAGGGCTTGAATCAGAAATTCACGGTCTTCTACAGATTCAGGGGAAATTCCCGCCAAAATTTGTTCTAAGTCAGCCGTGGCATCAATATTTAGAATTTTATCTAAGGTTTCTGCAGCCAAGTCATATTCATGCGCTTTGAGTGCAATGTGCGCCAAATAAAACAGTGCAGGGACATCGGATGGTTCTTGTACCACCCAATGTGTTGCAATATCTAATGCGGCACGTAGGTCATTTTGTTCAATGGCAATATTCAGGGCGCGTTGTTTAATGGAAGTCGAATTGTTCTTAATTGCCAAGACCGTGTAGTTGTGTAATGCAGTTGGAATATCGCCATAAGCCAAGGCAAATTCTGCCACCATGGTTTGTTTTACCGCATTATAATTTGAATTTGCATGATAAATTTCTTCAGATGCTCTAAGATGAGCAACTGAAGCCATGCTACCGACCAGTAAGAATGTGGTAGAATATTGCTTAATTGTCGCGCCGTATGGTCGGCTATTTGTTTGACGCAATTTTTCTTGATCCAAGTAATGCTTTTTATGACACCGTTATTGCACAATAGCATAAATTTAGCGAAATGATGATCTGATATGTCTTTCTTTGCATTGGGTGTCAACCATCAAACCGCCTCTGTAGAGTTGCGCGAGCAAATTGCATTTAACCCAGAAAAGTTAAGTGCCTTACTTGCTGAGCAAAGCCAACATCCCGAACTGAATGATTTGGTGGTGGTGTCTACCTGCAACCGTACCGAAGTCTACGCCATGTCTGAACATCCAGAACAGGTGTTGGATTGGCTTGCACACGTCAATGGTATTGATGCGAAGCAATTGAGTCGTCATGTTTATCGTTATGAAAATGCACAGGCGGTGTCGCATTTAATGCGCGTAGCCAGTGGGCTAGATTCACTCATGTTGGGTGAGCCGCAAATTTTAGGTCAGGTCAAAACTGCGCTGTCTTTAGCCAAAGACTCACATACGGTTTCGCAACAACTCAACCGAATTTTTGAATATGCGTTTTATGCTGCCAAACGGGTACGTTCAGAAACTGCCGTAGGCAGCCATGCCGTGTCTATGGGTTATGCGGTAGCGCAACTGGCGTTACAAGTATTTAGCCATCCTGAAAAACTAACAGTGATGGTGGTGGCTGCAGGCGAAATGAATAGCCTTGTGGCGAAGCATTTGGCCGAGATGGGCGTCGCTAAAATTTTAATTTGTAACCGTACCCGCGCTCGTGCCGAAGCTTTGGCACAAGAAATTGCGCATCGGGTTGAAGTTGAAATTATTGAATTTGATCAGTTAGCGGCCAATTTACACCGCGCTGATGTAATTTCAAGCTGTACGGGTAGTTTGCATCAGGTGATTGCTTATCCTGAAGTAAAAGCAGCGTTAAAGAAACGTCGCTATCAGCAAATGTTGTTGGTCGATTTGGCCGTACCACGTGATATTGATCCTAAAATTGAAAACTTGGATGGCGTGTATTTGTACGGGGTCGATGACCTGCAAAGCGTGATTGATGAAAACTTGGCGCAGCGTCGTCAGGCGGCTGTGGAAGCAGAGCTAATGGTCAATCAGCTTGTGACTGAGTTGGTGACCCATCAAAAAGTTCAGCAAGCAGGTGCGACCATTCATGCTTACCGTGAACATGGCGAAAGCTTGCGTCAGGAAGAATTAAATTTGGCGATGGCGCGTATTGCCAAAGGTGAAGATGCTGCACAGGTTCTGCAGGAATTTTCCTATCGTTTAACCCAAAAACTGCTGCATCCAACTTCTATTTTATTGCGTGAAGCAGCCAAAGGTGATGAGCCTGAATGTTTTGAGTTTATGCAGGAAAATTTAGCAGCGACTGCCAAACATCGTCGCAAATAAGCAAGATTAACGTGATTCACAAAAAAGATTTTTGATGATACAAACTTAATCTAATCAGATCGCTTATTCCTCTAACAAGGTCAGCGATCTTTTTTTATCAATTTCATAAATTTGATGTTTCAATCGCTTCATTTCTTCAATACTGCTGAATTTTTTGGAGCGAATTTTTTGCTGTAAACAGTCGTATTGCAATTTGGTCGAAAAATCCTGCGCCAATTTATCGACGTGTTCAGGAGAAGTCGTGTAATCACTGACATTGGCTTGTTGTAAAATGCGCTGTAATTCATAGTGATACGCTGAGCATGCACCCAAAATATAATATTTGGCTTGTTCAGGATCATCGGGTAGATCATCAAAAATAGTATTTAAAATATTTAAGATTTGGTGTAGCAGATGATCATTTGGAATCAGCGCACGTAACGGTTCAAAGTGAATATACAAATACGGGTGATTGATTAGAATCGCAATCACATATTCTTCGGCATCGACTTTGGTGCTAAAACTCAAAGATGCATCGTTATTGGTCTGTGCCTGCCATTTACGGTTAAAGCCTAACTTTTCACGGAAAAACTGTTGCAGCAAATAGCGATAAGAACCCGTTTTGGGCAAAAGTTCGGTCAACTGCCGCAGTTCACCCATGACCTGACTTTTGCCTTCAGGGGTACTGATATTATGGTTTTGGGTGAGATGCGCAAAGACAAAATCTGATAGCAAAGGTGCTTGATCTAATAAACGTCGGAAATTTTCGATGCCTTCACGACGAATAAGTGAGTCAGGGTCGTGCTCATTGGGTAAAACAAAGAACTTCAGTTCACGTCCATCATTGAGCAAAGGCAGTGCAATTTCCAGTGTACGACGTGCGGCTTTTTGACCTGCGGCATCGCCATCAAACGCGATGGTAATGCGGTTGTTTTGGCGGAATAGAATGTTTAAATGATCGGTATTACTGGCTGTACCGAGTGTCGCTACAGCACCATGAATGCCGTATTGCTGCAAGGCAATCACATCCATATAGCCTTCGACCATTAAATAATCTTGGGCTTTTTGTTTGCGTCCTTCATATAAACCATAGAGCAATTGGTTTTTATGAAACACTTCCGAATCGGGCGAGTTGATGTATTTGGGTTTGATTTCATCATTAAGTGCGCGACCACCAAAGCCGACCACACGTCCTTTGCTGTCACGGATTGGAAAAATCACCCGATCACGTAATAAATCGAAGTCACGTCCCTTGTCACTGGTACGAATTAAGCCTAGCAGTTTTAAACCTGCAATGTCTTGCGGAAAGGCTTTTTCTAAATGCTGCCAATCTTCGGGTGCGTAACCCAAGCGCCAAAACTGCAAGGTTTGTGCGGTTAAACCACGTTTTTGAAAATACTGTTGCGCGGCAGGGCTGTGCGGCAATTGCTGCTCATAATATTGCGCTATATTTTCTAGCAAGTCGTATAAGTTGCCTTCTTGTGCAGGTGTGTCCTGCATGGTGTCCCATTGCTCAAAACCTGCAAACGGGTCGGCATTGTTTTGAAATTCCGAGTTTGCGTATTCAGTACTTTGAAACTCGGTAAAAGGATCAAAGTCGATGCCTGTAGCATCAAAAGCATGTTCGCTTGATGTGGTTTGAACTGCAGAAGTTTCATTCTGGTCTTTTGCTGTTGGCTTGGGTTGAGCTATCGATGTTGGCTTTTTGGCTTCACGTTTATAAGAGAGTTTTTTATTGTCGTGCTGATCTTTTGGGAGTTCGATGCCTGTTTGACTGGCCAAGTCTTTCATGACATCTACAAAATTGCGGTTATCAATATCCATTAAAAAACGGATGGCGTTACCATTTGCCTGACAGCCAAAGCAATGATAATACTGCTTGTCACGGTAAACGTGAAAAGACGGGGTTTTTTCCTGATGGAACGGGCAGCAGCCCGAATAGGTACGACCAGTTTTTTTTAATTTCACGCGCTGACTAATCAGATCGACAATATCAGTGCGATCTAAAATTTGATCAATCGTGTGCTGTGGAATGGCCATACGGTTTTGTCTGTTATCTCTTGGTAGTGAAAGGTTCGCCGAACAGGTTGAATACATCAGACTGTGCTGATTGACTCAATGAGTATTCTCTTTTGTATCTTTTTCTAGGACAGGAAACAAGCCCATAAAAGAACAAAGGGCAAGTATCATAACTTGCCCTTTGCATTTTTCAAAACTGAAAAATCAGTCGGAATGGTTTTATTCAGTGCTGTCGTTTTGAGATTTTGGACGATCGAGCAAGCCAAAACTCAAACGGTTGGTGAGGCTGCGTGATGGCTCTGCTTGTGCTTTAGTATCTGACTGTTGTGTTTCAGTGCTGCTTTGCGCTTCACGTCCGAAAATACCCAAAGTTGCACGGTTAATCCAGCTTGCGTCATGACGGGCAGCACGTAAATTCACGCTACCATCTGCTTTAACCAAATTTGGATAGTTCAGTTTCAACACATCAATATATTGCTGAGCTGTGGCTTGATCGCCCAGTTTGCCATAACCATAAGCCACCGTTGCCAACGCTTCTGGAATTTGCGGAGTTTGCGGATAATGCTCAACTACCCACAATGAACGCTCTACTGCAGCCACCCATGCTTTACGTTTAATGTTATAACGTGCCGCATTCATTTCGGCTTCCGCCAGTTCCTGACCAATAAACTGCATGCGCTGTGCAGCATCTACCGCATAAGTGCTTGATGGATAGCGACGGATAAAATCGACAAAGTTTTGATAGGCCAGTTTTAAATAGCTAACATCACGGTGTGATTGCTTGAGCGAGGTATAACGCAACAAACCATCATAGTTTTGTTCCATATTCGCCACACCACGTACATAGTAGGCATAATCGGCTTTAGGATGCTGCGGGTTCATGCGGATAAAACGATCTGCAACAGCAATTGCGCCTTCATAATCTTTTTGCTGGAATTTTGCATACAACAATTCAAGCTGCGCTTGCTGCGCATAATCACCCGTTGGATAATAGGTTTCTAAAGCTTCAAGATGCTTAACGGCATCGGTGTATTGACCACGATCCAGTGCTTTTTCTGCTTTTTCAATATAAACCTGTTCGCTAGATTGCGGACCAGTATCGACCACTTCTTTTTTTGGATTGCTGCTACAGCCCACAATTGCAGACGCAACGCCGAGTGAAAGAGCAAGCATTGTTATTTTATAACGTGGTAGCGACATAAAAATTCCTCTGTTAATACGGGCAATGAGCTACAATTGCGCTATTAAACCACTTTTGTCTGAATGAGCAAATGAGTCAAGCACAATCTACCCATTCCAATTTACCTGAAACTGAGTTCAATTTACTTGAAGATGCTGAGGATGCAGATAACCATACTTCAGACTCAACTGCAACACGTTTATCGTTGCAATTTCAATTGGATGACAGCCACTTAGGACTACGCATCGACCAAGTTGCAGCCATCATTTGGAGTGAATTTTCACGTGAAAAGCTAAAACAGTGGCTCAAAGACGGTCATTTGTTGGTAAATGGTAACACGGTCAAACCTAAATATAAGTGTGAAGGTGATGAGCTTCTTACCCTAGAAGTCGAGCTTGAAGCGCAAACCCGCAGCCTGCCTGAAGATATTCCACTGGATATTATTTATGAAGATGATGACATCATGGTGATTAATAAACCTGTGGGCATGGTGGTGCATCCGGGGGCGGGAAATAGCTCTGGAACTCTGGTAAATGCCTTGCTGCATCATTATCCAAAATCGGCAGAGTTAACTCGTGCAGGTTTGGTGCATCGTATTGATAAAGATACTTCGGGTTTGCTGGTGGTTGCCAAAAATCTGGAAGCACAGTTTGCCTTGACCAAGCAACTGGCGAAAAAGTCAGTTTATCGTTTATACGACTTGGTGGTGTACGGCAACATGATTGCGGGAGGCACTGTCGATGAGCCGATTAAACGCCATCCTGTAGATCGAGTGAAAATGGCTGTTTTGCCGGGCGGCAAAGACGCCGTCACACATTACAATGTTAAAGAACGCTTTCAGCATTTCACTCGTGTTCAGGCGCGTTTGGAAACTGGACGTACTCATCAAATTCGTGTGCATCTAAGTTATATTGGTTATGGTTTGGTTGGCGATCCTGTTTATACGCCACGTGTACGTGTGCCAGCAGGCGCATCGGCATTATTAAACGATACCTTGCGTAACTTTAAACGTCAGGCCTTACATGCCGTCAAACTCGGTTTGGTGCATCCACGTACTCAAGAAGAAATGATGTTTGAAGCGCCGTGGCCTGAAGACTTTAAACAATTGGTAGACGTGTTACGCAGTGAAAATGCTGCCTATTAATTGTTGCATAGACAGCATTAACAAGATCAACTCAGATACGGCAATGCCAGAAAACGACTAAGGATAGATTTATGCAATTTGTTCAAGGATTACCTGCAGGTGTGTATGTTGGGCAAACCCGCATACAACATGTGCAAGCTTTAGCGACAGACTGTGCCGATGTATCTGGTTTTAATCTGGCGCTGCATGTGCAGGATGATGCATGGCGTGTGCAGCAGCATCGTATGAGTTTACTGGCAGAGTTTGCTGAATATGGGGTCGATAAAATGACGTGGATGACGCAAACACATAGCGTGTTGTGTCAGACCATTAATGAGCAAATCACTTGTGAAGCTTTAGAAGGCGATGGTTTGGTCACTCAGCGTAAAGCGCATGCTTTAATGATGATGACCGCAGACTGTTTACCTGTGGTTTTGGGCAATGCCGAAGGCACTGAGGTTGCGAATCTGCATGCAGGCTGGCGTGGTCTTGCCAACGGTATTATCGAAAACACCATCGTCGAAATGCAAAGTGCTCCAACATGGGCGTGGTTGGGTGCGGCTATTAGTCAGCCGTGTTTTGAAGTTGGGGCTGAGGTGAAACAGGCATTTTGCGATAAATATCCTGAATTAGACACGGCTTTTATTGCAGGGCAGCAGCAAGGTAAATATCTTGCTGACTTGTATGCGATCGCGCGTTTTATTTTGCAGCAGCATGGTGTTACAACGGTCTTGGGCGGTGATCAGTGCTCGTATCAACAAGCCGATGATTACTATTCTTACCGCCGTCAAGCACGTACAGGACGTATGGCAACATTCGTGTTTATGCAGGCTTAGTGTTAAACTTGACTTAATTATTTGGTTTTAAACATTCTCATGTCAGTGACTCATTCAACATCTTCTTGCGCTGCTATTCGTGTGGCGGTGGTTTATCACAGTCCTTATGGTCATACTGCTAAGGTGGCACAGCATATTGCACAAGGTGCTGCGCAAATGGATGCTCAGGTGACTTTGATGGATGTGGCTGAAATTGAATGGGATAGCCTAGATCAAGCCGATATTATCATTATGGGCTGTCCAACTTATATGGGCAGCATTACTTCGGCTTTAAAACAGTTTATGGAGCAATCGTCTAAGCGTTGGTTGGCCAGAACTTGGCAGGGCAAACTGGCGGCAGGTTTTACCAATGGCGGTGGTTTAAGTGGCGATAAACTGGCGGTGCTGCAACAAATTAATTTATTTGCGATGCAGCATGGCATGTTGTGGTCAGGTTTACCGTTTATGCCGACAGGGCGTAGTCCACACGATATTAACCGCATGTCGAGCTTTTTGGGTTTAATGACGCAGTCTGATAATGCCAGTGTTGAAGTTACGCCACCCGAAGGTGATTTGGAAACTGCAGTCAAATTTGGTAAATATTTGGTGGAATTAAAACTTAAAGACTAAGCATTTTTAGTTTTAAAACTTCCATAAAAAATGCTCGAGATCAACATCGAGCATTTTTTATGGGCGGAATGTGCAAAATTATTTGTGCATCAAACGTGCTTTATCACGCTGCCAATCGCGGTCTTTTTCAGAAGCGCGTTTATCGTGCAATTGTTTACCTTTCACCAAAGCAATTTCAAGCTTCGCTAAAGGGCCTTTCCAATAACATGCTAAAGGTACGCAAGAATAACCTTTTTGATTGACTGCACCCATCAACTTTTCAATTTCACGTCGTGAAAGTAAGAGTTTGCGGGTACGGGTCGCTTCAGGCACTACATGCGTTGAAGCCGACAAGAGTGGTTGAATTTGTGCACCAAATAAAAAGGCTTCATTGTCACGAAACAGGATATAACTTTCGGTAATAGTCATACGTCCTGCGCGCAAAGATTTGACTTCCCAACCTTGCAAAGAAAGTCCTGCTTCAAATTTTTCTTCAATAAAATAATCGTGGCGTGCACGTTTATTCTGTGCAATTGTTCCGCCCGTATTTTTTTTAACTACAGTTAGCTTCGCCATATTCAATTACTTCCAAACTTATGACTATTGTGCCTCAAACCAAGGCTTGCTGACAAATCAAAATCATCACAACTGTTGGCTAAACTGCTTTGATATTTCATAATTTGGTAGACTTTAGTTCACTAAAATTTTTTGTATTTGTTAAACTAACTTTGACAAAACCAACTAGAGCATAATGGATGTCTAAAACTCGCGTAATTTATCCGGGCACCTTTGACCCGATTACTAATGGTCATATTGACTTGGTGACACGTGCTGCAAAAATGTTTGATGAAGTCGTGGTCGCAATTGCCATTGGACATCATAAAAATCCAATTTTTACTTTGGAAGAACGTGTGGAATTGGCACAGGCATCTTTAAAGCATTTGCCTAATGTTGAATTTGTCGGATTTGATGGTTTATTGGTTAATTTTTTCCGTGAGCAAAATGCGACTGCAGTTTTGCGTGGTTTGCGTGCTGTTTCAGATTTTGAATACGAATTTCAGTTGGCAAATATGAACCGTCAATTAGATGCGAAATATGAAGCGGTATTTCTGACTCCTTCAGAGCAATATTCATTTATTTCTTCTACATTAGTTCGTGAAATTGCACGCTTAAAAGGTGATGTGACTAAATTTGTTGCACCTGTTGTGGTCGAAGCCTTTGAGCGTAAATTACGACAAGGTTGGTAGCGTGTCTTTATATATTACCGATGAATGTATTAACTGTGATGTCTGTGAACCTGTATGCCCAAATGAGGCAATTTATATGGGTGAGCTGATTTATGAGATTAATCCAGCATTATGTACTGAATGTGTAGGACATCACGAGCAGCCGCAGTGTCAGTTATTTTGCCCAGTCGATTGTATTCCGCTCGATCCAGAGCATGTAGAAACACAGGAACAATTGCTGGAAAAATATAAAAAACTGATTGCTCAAAAAAGCGCAAGCAATTAACTTATAATTTTGCTAAAATGCGCCTTCGAAGTGAACCAGACGATCGCTGCTGTGGAGGTCTCCGTGACTGAAACAGGGGAGGAAAGTCCGGGCTTCATAGGGCAGGGTGCCAGGTAACGCCTGGGCGGCGTGAGCCGACGGAAAGTGCAGCAGAGAGTAGACCGCCTTCGTATGGTTTCTTTTTCGGAAGAAATTGAAGGTAAGGGTGAAAGGGTGCGGTAAGAGCGCACCGCATGGCTGGTAACAGTTCATGGCATGGTAAACCCCACCAGAAGCAAGACCAAATAGGAATCCTGAGGTACGGCCCGTACTGGATTCGGGTAGGTCGCTTGAGCGTATGAGTGATTGTACGCCTAGAGGAATGATCGTTCTCGACAGAACCCGGCTTATCGGTTCACTTCACCAAATTTTAAGCAATTGATGCGTGATAAGGCTTGACGTTGCCTAGATTACAGCAGATAATGCGCGCACAGTTTTTGGCTATGTAGCTCAGTTGGTTAGAGCACCGCACTCATAATGCGGGGGTCACAGGTTCAAGTCCCGTCATAGCCACCATTTTTCAGACCACGTTCACTAACGTGGTCTTTTTTTGTTTAAAATTTATTTGTGCAATCTATTTGAGCTGTATCTAGTTGAATCTGCATTTGTTGGTTTTGAATCTGTTGCCAATTGGCTTGTTGATCAGAGTGAGCAAAAATTTTGGCATCGACCTGATTTAATTTTTTTAGCGAAATGTGTTGTGATGCACAATAACGCCCTACAGCACGCTCATAAGCCAGTTGTTGCTGCGCTGCAGCATTGAGTTGATGTGCCGTTAAAATCTTTTGCTGCCCTTTGGCATAAGCAACCAAGACACGTCGGTCTGCGATGCTATAACTCATTTTAGAATTAATAAATTGCGCAACATCACGCCGTACACCGTTGTAATCTACAAAAATAGGTGAAACCAAAGCGCAGGAACTTAAGCCAACAACAAGGCTACTCAGTATTATAGACTTCAAGATCATGGTTGAATTTATTCTCTTTTTTCTGTGTGACTTGATATAGATTTTGCTGCAAATATTTAAGAATCTCCGTAAGAAAATAGTAATTTGATTAAAATTAAACAAATTGCACTGTTTTTGCTTAAACTGTGAGCGTTTGTAAATTAAAATACTTGACGATGCAGGGCTAAGTTTAGATAATGCGCACACAGTTTATGGCTATGTAGCTCAGTTGGTTAGAGCACCGCACTCATAATGCGGGGGTCACAGGTTCAAGTCCCGTCATAGCCACCATTTTTATAGACTAAGCTCTCAGCTTGGTCTTTTTTTATGTCAAAATTTTAGGCTACTTTTTGCAGCATTGGTTTAATGGCAGGTACAAAAAAACCAAGCCGTAGCTTGGTTTTTTATATCTTTGTTTAAGCAATGCTTTAGCGTTAAATCCCTGCTTTCCAACCATTGACGAGCGGATAGCGACGTTCACGACCAAAAGCGCGTGAACTAATACGTGGTCCTAATGCACCTTGGCGACGCTTGTACTCGTTGCGATCAACCAATTGAATGACTTTCTCGACCATCGCGCGTTCAAAGCCTTTGCTAATGATGTCTTCTTGGCTCTGATCTTCTTCAATATACGCATACAAAATCGCATCGAGCACTTCGTATGGTGGTAAAGAATCTTGGTCTTTTTGGTCTGGACGTAATTCTGCTGAAGGTGGGCGGGTAATCACACGTTCAGGAATCACAGGAGTATCAGCGATGCTGTTACGGTATTTTGCCAATTCAAACACAATGGTTTTGTACACATCTTTGAGTACCGCATAACCACCGACCATATCGCCATAAAGCGTGCAGTAACCAACTGCTAACTCAGATTTGTTACCTGTAGAAAGCACGAGGTTACCAAACTTATTCGATAGACCCATTAAGATTGTGCCGCGTGCACGAGCTTGTAAATTTTCTTCTGTGGTGTCGCTAGGGCTGTTACCAAAGAAAGGATACAGCGTTTGCATAAAGCTATTTACGATCGGGTGAATTTCAGCAATACCAAAAGTCACGCCTAAAGTTTTGGCTTGTTCTGCAGCATCTTCCACACTAATTTGCGCAGTATAAGTGTACGGCATCATTACCGCTTGTACCTTGTCTGCACCAATTGCATCAACCGCAATGGCAAGGGTAAGTGCTGAATCAATTCCACCCGACAAGCCTAGAATTACACCTGGAAAGCCAGAGCGTTGCACATAGTCACGGGTTGCTAATACTAAACCTTGATAGATTTCTGCAAGGGTGTCTAAAGCTGGGCTAATTTCGGCAGTTTTAAAGTGCTTCTGTGCAGCGTCATATTCTGCGTAGAATAAACCTTCTTGGTAGGTTGGGGCTTGTAATGCAACATTGCCTGCTTGGTTAATCACAAAGCTCGTACCATCGAAGATTAAATCATCTTGACCGCCAACTTGGTTTACATACACCACATTGAGATGTAATTGTTTTGCCAGTTCGGTCATGGTCTGTACACGATGCTGCGGTTTACCCACTTCATAAGGCGATGCGTTCAAGACCAATGCAGTTTCTACATTCAACTGTGCCAATTGCTGCACGGTTGGCAAAGACCATAAATCTTCGCAAATCAAAACGCCAAATTTATGACCAAGGTATTCAAAAACTAAGTGTTGATGACCTTCATCAAAATAGCGTTTTTCATCAAATACAGCATAATTTGGTAAATTTTGCTTGTTGTAAATACCTAAGATGTTGCCATCTTTCATGACGGCAGCCGAGTTAAAGCGCTGACCATCTTCAGTTTCATTGACAAAGCCGAAAACTAAAACAATATCTTTAATTTCACGTAATTGTTCAAATGCTTGTTGTGTGCGTTGATTCAAGCTTGGGCGCAGTAATAAATCTTCTGCAGGGTAGCCCAAAATTGAAAGTTCAGGAAAAATAATCAAATCTGCATGTTGTTTTTTCGCTTCATTTGCTTGTTCAAGCATTTTTTGCGCGTTTGCTTCGAGATTGCCAATGTGTGGAGAGAACTGTGCAAGGGCAATTTTAAAAGATTTCATTTAAATTAAGTCCTATTCCTATAGGTGTAGAATACACGTAAGTGGCTGATGATTATTGTTATAAAAATTTCAGCGTAGTGTATTGTGGATTAAACGACTGCCGAAAGGCACAAATAAAAACCATTTATTACCTAACAGATAAAGATCTTATTTTGCAGTGCAAAAATGGAGACTTTTGCTATTTTATCTTAATTTAGAATAGATGCTAGCATCGAATACACTTTATTGTCTTGTCTGCAAGAATATCATTGAAATGTGACAGAATTTTTATGCTATTTATTTGAAAAGCATTATATTTTTAGGTTGTATGATGCATGTGTTTTTCGTGAAATAAGCATGTACCAAGATGAGTGAGCTAAGTCGAGCGGTGCGGGCTGTTTAAAATAATATTGTCTATTTTTTTAAGAAAAATATCTTTGGCAATTTCACCTTGTTGCTCAATGTTGTAAGCAAAAAAAGGTTTCGCTTCAATTAAGCGATAATGATATGGATTGTAACGCTTAAAACTCAAAAAATACGCGGTTTGCAATACCGCACCACGCAGTAAGACATTGATGTGATGTTGATGCTGTAAAATGTGCGCCATCTCATGAATAAAGATCGCTTGATAGCCACGGTGTGCTTGGCTGTAGTCGGCTAGATAATGCCGATTACGCATATGAATATAGCGACAGGGGGCCATAAAAATGTGCTGTGGCTGCCAAGGCAAATAAGGATGGTTCATGACTTTGACTTGGCTGTAGTCAATCAGATTGCCAAACACAGATTGGCACAACTGTATTTCCATTGCAGTTAGGCTTCGACATCTAAACTGATCTAGTTTGAGCAGTCGCATCAATAAGCTGAGAATGAATAAATGCAGTTGTAGCATGGAAATGAGTCGTAAGTGGCAGACATCAAAAATATAGCCTAAATCCGCAATAATCTAAATTTTATTTTACGTTTTGGTTGTGGTTTAGGACAAACCAAACAGAAATGAGTTTGGTGAGCTAAATAAAAGCAATAAAAAAACCACCCGAAGGTGGTTTTTTTGTCGTGTCGTTTTACACGCTACAACGCAGACCGAATTAACGGTTGATGTCGCGTTGAGTGTGGCCAGTGTAAAGCTGACGAGGACGACCGATTTTGTAAGGACCGCTGTGCATTTCTAACCAGTGGCTGATCCAACCAACTGTACGTGCAAGTGCGAAAATTACAGTAAACATTTCTGTTGGGATACCAATCGCTTTAAGGATGATACCTGAGTAGAAGTCTACGTTAGGGTATAAGTTACGCTTGATGAAGTATTCATCAGATAACGCAATACGCTCAAGTTCCATTGCAAGAGCGAGTTGTGGATCGTTGATACCTAAGTCGTTAAGTACTTCGTCACAAGTTTGCTTCATTACAGTTGCACGTGGGTCATGGTTTTTATAAACGCGGTGACCAAAGCCCATAAGTTTAACTTCTTTAGTCTTCACTTTTTCCATGAACTCAGCAACGTGTTCTACAGAGCCGATTTCATCAAGCATCTTAAGAACAGCTTCGTTCGCACCACCGTGAGCAGGACCCCAAAGTGCAGAAATACCTGCAGAGATACATGCGTATGGGTTAGCGCCAGTAGAACCAGCTAAACGTACAGTTGAAGTAGACGCGTTTTGTTCGTGGTCAGCGTGAAGCGTGAAGATACGATCCATTGCGCGAGCGTGAACAGGGTTTACTTTGTAATCACGGTCTGCTGGAGTAGCAAACATCATGTACAAGAAGTTTTCTGCGTAGCTTAAGTCGTTACGTGGGTAAACAAATGGTTGACCAACAGTGTACTTGTAGCTCCAAGCCGCTAAAGTAGGAATCTTCGCGATTAAACGAATCGCTGTGATTTCACGGTGGTTAACATCTTCGATGTCTAAGTTGTTGTGATAGAACGCAGATAACGCACCAACAACACCTACCATGATTGCCATAGGGTGAGCGTCACGACGGAAACCGTTATAGAAACGTTTTACTTGGTCGTGAACCATAGTGTGGTTACGAACTTTAGCGTCAAAATCAGCTTTTTGTTCTGCAGTTGGAAGCTCGCCATTTAATAATAAGTAGCAAGTTTCTAAGTAGTCAGCTTTAGTCGCTAATTGGTCAATTGGGTAACCACGGTGTAAAAGAATACCTTTGTTACCATCAATGAACGTAATTTTAGACTCGCAAGACGCTGTTGCCATAAAACCAGGATCAAAAGTAAAGTGACCTGCCGCCAACACATCCTTAACGTCAATTACATCTGGGCCTAATGTGCCGCTGTAAATTGGTAATTCAATTTCTTTTCCATCAAGCTGTAATACGGCTTTTTTGCCAGTTGCTTCAGACATTCAATAGATCTCCTGTCCTGGTGAATGTTGATCTGACTCGAAGTATCAATCTTTTAATGCGCAAGTCAGACGGATTAAAAATTAGCTCTAAGATTAGAGAGTACTGAAATTTTGTCAATTATACTTATGGATTAAGCAGACGACTGTTTATAGAAAAAGTCGAAAAAATTCCAGTAAAAAATCAATAAAATCACAGCACAGCCGCCGTATCATAAGTCAAAATTTGTCGGATGTGCAGAAAAAAATCATCAATACGGATTAATTGTAAGCAATTTTAAATACTAGTTTTGATGTGCTATTTCTTTAGCAGGATTCAGTCCAATACTTAAATTTATCTAATTCTCATAACTTACACGTTTTTACATACATGGTAGGGTGGTCAGATTGTTTGTAATAGGCAGTAAGTCTGGTATTTAAATTCGATATTGATTGATCAAAAAATGACTGATTAAACTCCTGAAAATAGCCATGATCCATCATATTTTGAGTGGGAAATGATGAAATCTTTGTGAATAAAGCGCGGTTATTTATCCATACAGATACAAAAAATACTGGATAAGTCATTCATTCGCATGATGATTATCATTTTTAATATTTATTTAGGTGTGGTGTTTAAAGTAAATATAAGTTGTATAAATAGATTGAGGTATGTGCCGACATTAAAGTTTAATCCATGATCAGGTGTACCTTGACCAAAGCAAAGTGATGGGCTGTCTGGATCTAAGAGTCTTGTGTTGTGGTTGTAAATTGCTGCAAACAGTGGAGTACACACATATATAGTGCTGCTACTTATATATAAGTATGTGAAAACCCGAAGAACATCTGAAAAACAAAGTACAAATTTATCTTTAGTCTAAATATTCTAAAGCCACTGATTGTGTCATCAAGAGTTTTTACTTTAATAATTTATTTAAAAAACATGGATTTATGTTTGCTTGTGTGGTTATTGATGGCGAGTGGTTTGCTTTTATAATTGTTAATGATTCTTATTTAAAGGATTTTTAGCCAAAAAGCCGAGTAGAGTTGTTTGTATTTTAACAGTTGACGTTTTATAATTCAGTGTCGTTTTAAGGTTAGGCATGAATTTGCCTGACAATGCCAGCTTTCCTTCGAATTTATTCCAACAAACTCCGGATGGAGTTTTTACTTACAGGATGCCCGCTGTGAAAAGCAACAGACCTGTCAATTTGTCCATGGGTCAAGTTTTAGAAGTAAACTTAAAATCGCCCGTGGCTATTGCATCAATTCTACACCGTCTTTCTGGTGTCATCGTATTTTTACTCGTACCGGTACTTTTATGGTTGTTAGACAAGTCTTTGTCTTCACCTGAAGGTTTTGCTCAAGTTCAAGAAATTTTTAACGGTTTCTTTGTGCGCTTTATCGTATGGGTATTTGTAGCCGGCTTAATCTATCACTTCATTGCTGGTGTTAAGCACTTACTTGCTGACCTTGGTTTTGCAGAAGAACTGCAAAGTGGTCGCATTGCAGCTACTATTTCATTGATCTTGTCTGCTATCGGTATCGTTGCAGCATTTGTATGGATTGTAATCTAATGAAAAGTGCTACAGGTTTAACGGGTTCAGGTTCTCGCGATTGGTTTATCCAACGTATTAGTGCTGTTGTTCTTGCTGTTTATACCGTTGTGGTATTTGGTTGGATTCTTCTTAACGGTGGATTCAACTTTGAACAGTGGTACGGCTTTATGATGACATTACCAATGAAGATTATGTCTTTATTGGCAGTCTTATCTCTTGTTGCACATGCTTGGATCGGTATGTGGCAAGTATTCACTGACTATGTGACTACTCGTCAAATGGGTCCTTCAGCTTCAGGTTTACGCCTAGTGCTGACTTCAGCAGTGATTATTGCTGTTTTTGCATACGCAATCTGGGCAATCCAGATTTTCTGGGCGAATTGATAGGAAAATATCATGGGCGCGATTAACCCTAAAGAAGATTATACAAATATTCCACACCAATTCTTTGACGCAGTCATCGTTGGTGGTGGTGGTTCAGGTATGCGTGCATCTTACCAACTTGCTCAAGCAGGTTTGAAAGTTGCGGTATTGACCAAAGTATTCCCTACACGTTCACACACTGTTGCAGCGCAGGGTGGTATTGGTGCATCTCTTGGTAACATGCAAGAAGATAACTGGCACTACCACTTTTACGACACAGTAAAAGGTTCTGACTGGTTGGGCGACCAAGACGCGATTGAATTCATGACGCGTGAAGCGCCACAAGTGGTTTATGAATTAGAACACTTGGGTATGCCATTTGACCGTAACGCAGACGGTACAATTTACCAACGTCCATTCGGTGGTCACTCTGCAAACTACGGTGAAAAAGCGGTTCCACGTGCATGTGCTGCAGCTGACCGTACAGGTCACGCACTTCTTCACACGCTTTATCAAAGCAACGTGAAAATGGGTACTCAATTCTTCGTAGAATGGATTGCTCTTGATTTGATCCGTAACGAAGCTGGCGATGTACTAGGTGTGACTGCAATTGACCAAGAAACAGGTAAAATTGCAGTATTCCAAGCGAAAGCGACATTGTTTGCTACAGGTGGTGCAGGTCGTGTGTACCGTGCATCTACAAACGCATATATCAATACTGGTGACGGTCTTGGTATGGCTGCGCGTGCAGGTATTCCATTACAAGATATGGAATTCTGGCAGTTCCACCCAACAGGTGTTGCGGGCGCGGGCGTATTGTTAACGGAAGGCTGTCGTGGTGAGGGGGGTATCCTTCGTAACGATTCAGGCGAGCCGTTCATGGAGCGTTATGCACCAACTTTGAAAGACTTGGCGCCACGTGACTTCGTATCACGTTCTATGGACCAAGAAATTAAAGAAGGTCGTGGTTGTGGTCCAAACAAAGACTACATCTTGCTTGATATGACGCACTTAGGTGCAGACACAATCATGAAGCGTCTTCCATCTGTATTTGAGATTGGTAAGAAATTCGCGAACGTTGACTGTACTAAAGAGCCAATTCCTGTTGTTCCTACAATCCATTACCAAATGGGTGGTATTCCAACCAATATTCATGGTCAAGTGGTTGTTCCAGAAAGCCGTGAAACTCAAGAGTTGGTTGCGAACTACAACGCAGAAACTGATACATATACAACCAACGCGGGTGACCGTGACTTTGCTAAACCAGTAAAAGGTTTCTATGCAATTGGTGAGTGTTCATGTGTATCTGTACACGGTGCAAACCGTTTAGGTACAAACTCATTGCTTGACTTGGTTGTATTTGGTAAAGCTGCGGGTCAACACATCATTGAGTATGTGACTAAGCAACACGATGGTGAGTACGAACCACTTCCAACAACTGTACTTGAAAACACTGTGAACCGTATTCGTAAACTTGACGAATCGACTTCAGGTGAAAACGCTCAAGAAGTTGCTGATGCAATTCGTAACATCGTTCAAGACCACGCAGGTGTATTCCGTACTTCAGCATTGCTTGATGAAGGTGTGAAACAAATTCTTGCGCTTGAGCCACGTGTTCGCAACATTCATTTGAAAGACAAATCTAAAGTATTCAACACTGCGCGTGTAGAAGCATTAGAAGTTGAAAACTTGTATGAAGTTGCTAAAGCGACACTAATCTCAGCTGCTGCACGTAAAGAATGTCGTGGTGCGCATACGGTTGTAGACTTTGAGTTACCACCAGATCACCCAACTTATTCTTATGGTCGTCGTGATGATGAGTGGATGAAGCATACTTTATGGTTCTCTACAGATAACCGTCTTGAGTACAAACCAGTACGTTACAAGCCGCTTACTGTAGCTGCTATTCCACCTAAACCACGTACATTCTAATTGGGAGAAGTAAGATGAGTAGAGGTACTCGTACATTTAATATCTACCGCTACGATCCTGATAAGGATAAAGCACCGTACATGCAAACTTTTAAGCTTGAATTGACTGATAAGCACCGTATGTTGCTTGATGCACTTCTTGAATTGAAAGTACAAGACGAATCTTTGACATTCCGTCGTTCATGTCGTGAAGGTATTTGTGGTTCTGATGGTGTAAACATCAATGGTAAAAACGGTTTAGCGTGCCTTTGGAACCTAAACGATTTACCAGAAGTGATCACAATTCGTCCGCTTCCAGGTCTTCCTGTAATTAAAGACTTGGTTGTAGACATGAATCAGTTCTACGATCAGTACAACAAGATTCATCCGTTCTTGATCAACAACCAACCTGCGCCACCAAAAGAGCGTTTACAATCTCAAGAAGAGCGTGAGCATCTTGATGGTTTGTATGAATGTATTCTTTGTGCATGTTGTTCAACTTCATGCCCATCATTCTGGTGGAACCCAGACAAGTTCTTGGGTCCTTCAGCGTTGTTGAATGCATATCGTTTCATTATCGATTCGCGTGATACTGCAACTCAAGAGCGTTTGGCTCGTCTTGACGATCCATTCTCTTTGTTCCGTTGTAAAGGTATTATGAACTGTGTATCTGTATGTCCTAAAGGCTTGAACCCAACTAAAGCAATCGGTCACATCCGTAACATGCTTTTAGATATGGCTGGCTAATAGACTGCGTGATCAGTTGAAAAAAGCACACCTAGGTGTGCTTTTTTTTGTGCCAAAATTACGATAAAAGTCGTGTGATAAGTTGCTTGTTTTTGATGAGTACATAAATGAAAAATGTTGCATGCAAAGAAGTGATTAAAAAGTGAGTATTTGATATTTTTTAGGTATAACTGTTGGATAAATAGACAAAAACAGCATTTAGCCGACTAAAGTTGCACACAATTGTAATTCAGTGCTGCTATTTTGTTGTAAAGCATGGGCAAATGCCAAGTTTAGCTGCAATATTTATTTTTAGATGTTATCATGTAACGTGTAAGTGAGAGGGCAGATTGAGAGATGTGCTCTCTTTTATTTTATCTGAAATAGCGGTGTTGGACTTTGGTCTAAATTGCATCTGTTTTTTAAATAAAGCACCATATGTTAGATGAAAATAGAATCAGTGTATTTCGCCAATTTATAGGAGGTATGTGTCAAAAAAATCAATTGCATTTCTGAGATCATGTTACGATTAACAAATGACTATATCTGAAAAATGTTGAATTTTTGTACATTTTATCAACATTTTAAGTGCAAATGATGTGTTATTAAATCAGGACTATTGCAGAAAAGTCGTATTAGAAAAGCTAAGACTGAGCACTTATTTTTTCTAAAACGATTTTGCAAAAAATTGCTCGGCTTGGGTCGAGTATATAAATGAGTGATGATGCCAATGAGGGCGTTATGATTCATAAATGACATTGGGTTTTCCTAATGTAGTGATAACGCCTCATGACATATGTCAACTGGGGACTAATGTCATGTTACCAATTTGACATTATCAATCATGGGTTTTGCTTAAAAAGCATCCTGGAAAATGTTTTTGCAATAGGAAATGGGTCCACAAATGCAAGAAGTTGCTGACGCACTGCGTCTTGACACTGAACTTTCCGCTGATAGTGCAGCGTATATTGAAGAACTTTACGAGCATTATTTGACGTCACCGGAATCAGTCGGTGCTGATTGGCGCGAATATTTCGATAAATTCCCGAAGGGTGATCAACCACACAGTAATGTACGTGAGCAATTCCTTTTATTAGGTCGTAATTCAAATCGCGTTCAAGCCATTGTTCAAGGTTCAGTGAGTTCTGAACATGAACAACGTCAAATTGGCGTGTTGCAACTGATTGCTGCTTACCGTAACCGTGGTCACCAAAAAGCAAAATTAGATCCACTAGGTTTGGCAAAACGTGAAGACGTGCCAGATCTTGATCTTGCTGCACATGGTTTAACCAAGTCTGATTTAGATACTGTTTTCCATACAGGTAATTTGGAAATTGGTAAGTCTGAAGCAACACTAGGCGAAATGGTTGATGCCATGCAGGCGATCTACTGCGGTTCAATTGGTGCAGAATACATGCACATTGTTGATACCAAAGAAAGACGCTGGATTCAACAACGCTTAGAAAGCGCACGTGGTAAGTTCACATTTACTGCAGATCAAAAGAAACACGTTCTTGAACGCTTAACAGCAGCTGAGGGTCTAGAAAAATATCTAGGTAATAAATACGTTGGTGCGAAACGCTTTGGTGTAGAAGGCGGTGAATCATTTATCCCGATGGTGAATGAAATCATTCAACGTGCGGGTGCTGTTGGCTGTAAAGAAGTCGTGATTGGCATGCCACACCGTGGTCGTTTGAACCTGCTTGTGAACATCATGGGTAAAAACCCTGCAGACCTATTTGGTGAGTTCGAAGGTAAGAGCTTGCATAAAAAAGGTTCTGGCGACGTAAAATATCACCAAGGTTTCTCATCTAACGTGATGACTCCGGGTGGTGAAGTGCACTTGGCACTTGCGTTTAACCCATCGCACTTAGAAATTGTTGGACCTGTGGTTGAAGGTTCTGTACGTGCGCGCCAAGTACGTCGTAAAGACATTGGTGGTGATGATGTATTGCCATTAATCGTTCACGGTGATGCCGCATTCGCAGGTCAAGGTGTTAACCAAGAAACCTTCCAAATGTCACAAACTCGCGGTTATACCGTAGGTGGTACAGTTCACATTGTGATTAACAACCAAGTTGGTTTCACAACATCTGACCCACGTGACGCACGTTCTACTGAATACTGCACTGACATTGCAAAAATGATTCAGGCGCCAATTTTCCACGTGAATGGCGATGATCCTGAAGCGGTGATTTTTGTATCTCAATTGGCACACGATTTCCGTCATACATTCCGTAAAGACGTTGTGATTGATTTGTTCTGCTACCGTCGTCGTGGTCACAACGAAGCGGATGAACCTGCAGCAACTCAGCCAATGATGTATCAAGTGATCAACAAAAAGACCACTACACGTACTTTGTATGCTGACCAATTGGTGCAAGAAGGCGTGTTGGATCGTGCAGCAGCAGATCAAATGATTGAAGATTACCGCGCAGATTTAGAAGCGGGTAATCACGTTGCGAACGCATTGGTACTTGAGCCAAATACTAAAATGTTTGTAGATTGGTCGCCATACTTGGGTCACGACTATACAGACGTTTGGGATACAACTTTCCCTATCGAGCGTTTGAAAGAACTTGGTCAAACCATGCGTAAACTTCCAGAAGGTTTCGTGATGCAGCGCCAAGTTGCCAAAGTGATTGACGATCGCTTGAAAATGCAAACAGGTGAAATGCCACTAAACTGGGGTGCAGCTGAAACTTTAGCTTACGCATCTTTGTTGGATGAGGGTTACCTTGTTCGTTTGACTGGTGAAGACGTTGGTCGTGGTACTTTCTCGCACCGTCATGCAAAACTGCATAACCAAGTCGATGGTAAAACTTATATTCCACTTTGCCACATCAAAGAGAACCAACCACGCGTTGCAATCTACGACTCATTATTGTCTGAAATGGCAGTATTGGCATTTGAATATGGTTATGCGACGACCCTTCCAAAGAGCTTGATTATTTGGGAAGCACAATTCGGTGACTTTGCCAACTGTGCTCAAGTGGTAATCGACCAGTTCATTTCATCTGGCGAAACCAAGTGGGAGCGTGTGTGTGGTTTAACGATGCTTCTTCCACACGGTTTTGAAGGTCAAGGTCCTGAGCACTCATCTGCACGTTTAGAGCGTTTCTTACAGCTTTGTGCGGAAGAAAACATGCAAGTGATTACACCAACAACACCTGCACAGATTTTCCACGCTTTACGTCGTCAGGCGATTCGTCCAATCCGTAAGCCAATGATCATCATGTCGCCGAAGTCTTTACTTCGTCACAAGTTAGCAGTGTCTAACCTTGATGAGCTTGCAACTGGTACATTCCAGACTGTGATTGATGAAATTGACAACATCAACAAATCAGACGTGACGCGTTTGGTATTGTGTGGTGGTAAAGTGTATTACGACTTGCTTGAAAAGCGTCGTGAATTAGAATTGAACAATACTGCAATTGTTCGTATTGAACAGTTGTACCCATATCCAGAACAACGTCTTGCTGAAGTTCTTGCTTCTTATCCAAACGTAAAAGAATTAGTTTGGACTCAAGAAGAGCCGAAGAACCAAGGTGCTTGGTTATTCATCGCGCCACGTTTATATGATGACGTAATGAAAACTGGTAAACAGATTCGCATTAGTTATGCGGGTCGTGAAGCATCTGCAGCACCAGCGTGTGGTTCACCATATTTGCATGCAAAACAACAAGCTCAGCTCATCAATGACGCGCTTGCGATCGTAGCTGAATAACAGGAGATTCGAAGTAATGGCAACCGAAATTAAAGCACCGGTATTTCCAGAGTCAGTTGCAGACGGTACGATTGCAACTTGGCACAAACAACCAGGTGAAGCAGTTTCACGTGATGAGGTGATCTGTGATATTGAAACCGATAAAGTTGTTTTGGAAGTAGTCGCTCCTGCTGATGGCACAATCTCTGCAATCATCAAAAACGAAGGCGATACAGTTCTTTCTGACGAAGTAATTGCTCAATTTGAAGCGGGTGCTGTTTCTGGCGCTGCTCAAACTCAAGCAGTTCAGTCTGAAGCACAAGTAGAGCAAGCTGCGGCGAAAACTGAAGCAGGTGCTGCACCAGTTGTTGAGCGTGCACAACCAGTTGCTGACCAAGCACCAGCAGTACGTAAAGCGTTGACTGAAACAGGTATCAATGCTGCAGACGTTTCTGGTACAGGTCGTGGTGGTCGTATCACTAAAGAAGATGTTGCAAATCATCAAGCTAAACCTGCTGCTGCAGCTGCGCCATTAAGCGTTGCGGTAGGTGAGCGTATCGAGAAACGTGTTCCTATGACACGTTTACGTAAGCGTGTTGCAGAGCGTTTACTTGCAGCGACTCAAGAAACTGCAATGTTGACAACATTCAACGAAGTGAACATGAAGCCAATCATGGAAATGCGTGCACAATACAAAGACGCATTTGAAAAACGTCATGGTGCACGTTTAGGCTTTATGTCTTTCTTCGTGAAAGCTGCAACTGAAGCATTGAAACGTTACCCAGCAGTAAACGCTTCTATTGATGGCGAAGACATCGTATATCACGGTTACTACGACATCGGTGTTGCGGTTTCTTCTGACCGTGGTTTAGTGGTTCCTGTATTACGTGATACAGACCGCATGAACTACGCTGAAGTAGAAAACGGTATTCGTGACTATGCTTATAAAGCACGTGACGGTAAGCTAGGTATTGAAGATATGACTGGCGGTACATTCACCATTACTAACGGTGGTACTTTCGGTTCATTGTTATCTACACCAATTCTAAACACGCCACAAACTGCAATTTTGGGCATGCACAAAATCCAAGAGCGTCCTATGGCGGTTAATGGCCAAGTAGAAATCTTGCCAATGATGTACTTAGCGCTTTCTTATGACCACCGTTTAATTGATGGTAAAGAAGCTGTAGGTTTCCTTGTAACAATCAAAGAATTGTTAGAAGAACCAGCTAAACTCATCCTTGACCTTTAATTCTAAAGAATAAATCAGTGGGCTTGGAGCGATCCTCTAAGCCCATTTTTGGAGATAAAAATGTCTCAACAATTTGATCTTGTTGTTATTGGCGGTGGCCCAGGTGGTTATGAAGCGGCAATTCGTGCTGCACAACTTGGTTTTAAAGTTGCGTGTATCGAAAAACGTATTCATAAAGGCAAACCATCTTTAGGTGGTACATGCTTAAACGTGGGTTGTATCCCATCTAAAGCATTGCTTGATTCTTCACATCGTTATGAAGATACAGTGCATCACTTGGCTGATCACGGTATCACCACAGGCGAAGTACAGTTTGACCTTGCAAAACTTTTAGCACGAAAAGACAAAATCGTTGACCAATTGACTGGCGGTATTGATCAGTTATTAAAAGGTAACGGTATTGAGTGGTTAAAAGGTACAGGTAAATTACTTGCTGGCAAGAAAGTTGAGTTCGTTTCTCACGAAGGTGAAACTCAGGTTCTAGAGCCTAAATATGTCATTCTTGCGACAGGTTCTGTACCAGTTAACATTCCTGTAGCGCCAGTAGATCAAGACCTGATTGTTGATTCAACAGGTGCACTTGAGTTCGCTGAAGTACCTAAGCGTTTAGGTGTGATTGGTGCAGGTGTCATTGGTCTTGAGCTTGGTTCAGTATGGCGTCGTTTGGGTGCAGAAGTTGTAGTATTTGAAGCAATGGATGCATTCTTACCAATGGCTGACAAAGCATTGGCTAAAGACTACCAAAAACTGTTGACTAAGCAAGGTATGGACATCCGTATCGGTGCAAAAGTTGCAGGTACTGAAATTAACGGTCGTGAAGTGACTGTTAAATATACCCAAGGCGGCGAAGACAAAGAACAAACTTTTGACAAGTTAATCGTTTGTGTAGGTCGTCGTGCTTATGCAGAAGGCTTATTGGCTGATGACTGTGGTATTAAACTGACTGAACGTGGTTTAGTTGAAGTGAACGATTGGTGTGCAACTTCTGTTGAAGGTGTATATGCAATTGGTGACTTGGTGCGTGGTCCAATGCTTGCACATAAAGCAATGGAAGAAGGCGTGATGGCTGTTGAGCGTATTCATGGCCATGCTGCACAAGTGAACTACGACACCATCATTTCAGTGATTTACACACACCCTGAAGCGGCGTGGGTAGGTTTAACTGAAGAGCAAGCCAAAGAAAAAGGTCATGAAGTGAAAACTGGTCAATTCGGTTTCGCTGTAAATGGTCGTGCTTTAGCTGCTGGTGAAGGTGCAGGCTTTGTGAAGTTTGTAGCAGATGCAAAAACAGATCGTCTATTGGGCATGCATGTAATTGGCCCTGCAGCGTCTGACATTGTTCACCAAGGTATGATTGCCCTTGAATTTGTATCTTCAGTTGAAGATTTACAATTAATGACATTTGGTCATCCAACTTTCTCTGAAGTAGTGCATGAAGCTGCTTTAGCGGTGGATGGGCGTGCGATTCACGCGATTCAGCGTAAACGCAAATAACACTAAAAAGAGCGGCTTAGGCCGCTCTTTTTACATTTGATGGTTGTGTTTGTGGGAATAATCATCTAAAAATAAAGAGCATAGAAAATAGCACCACCATGGAAGACCAAGATCAAACCCAGATTTGATGCGGGTGGTGAGAACTGAATAAAAGAAGTAGTAAAAGGTTAGTCAATGAATCTACATGAGTATCAAGCAAAAGCGCTATTAAAAAAATATGGTATGCCAGTACAAGAAGGCATTTTGGCAACTACAGCCGTAGAAGCCGTGCAAGCTTTCGAGCAACTGGGCGGTAAATTTGCGGTGATGAAAGCTCAGGTGCATGCAGGTGGTCGCGGTAAAGCGGGCGGCGTGAAGGTCGTAAAATCTGCACAAGAAGCAGCAGACTATGCCAACCAAATTCTAGGAACACGTTTGGTCACCTATCAAACCGATGCCTATGGTCAGCCTGTAAACAGTATTTTAGTGGCTGAAGATGTTTATCCTGTAGAGCGTGAACTGTATTTGGGTGCAGTGGTAGATCGTTCTAGCCGTCGCGTCACTTTTATGGCATCTACTGAAGGTGGTGTTGAAATTGAGAAAGTGGCAGAAGAAACCCCAGAAAAAATTATTAAAGTAGAAGTTGATCCTTTAGTGGGTTTATTGCCATTTCAGGCACGTGAAGTGGCTTTTGCATTAAAACTCAAAGACAGTCAAATCACGCAGTTTGTGAAGATTATGACAGCGGCTTATCAGGCATTTATCGACAATGATTTTGCCTTATTTGAAATTAACCCATTGTCTGTACGTGAAAATGGTGAGATTTTATGTGTCGATGCCAAAGTCGGTATTGATTCCAATGCGCTGTATCGTTTGCCAGAAGTCTTGGCACTGCGCGATAAAACACAAGAAAACGAACGTGAATTGCGTGCATCAGAATTTGACCTGAACTATGTTGCTTTAGAAGGTAATATCGGTTGTATGGTGAATGGTGCAGGTTTAGCGATGGCGACTATGGATATTATTAAACTCTATGGTGGTCAGCCTGCGAACTTCTTGGATGTAGGTGGTGGTGCAACCAAAGAACGCGTAATTGAAGCCTTTAAAATTATTTTGGCAGATCACTCGGTTAAAGGCGTACTGATTAATATTTTTGGTGGAATTGTACGTTGTGACATGATTGCGGAAGCAATTATTGCAGCGGTTCAGGAAGTAAATGTGACGGTACCTGTAGTGGTTCGCCTAGAAGGGAACAACTCGGAACTTGGTGCAAAATTACTCGATGAATCAGGATTAAAACTTATTTCTGCAAACGGCTTGTCTGATGCCGCAGAAAAAATTGTTGCTGCAGTGAAAGCTTAAGGAGAATCAGGATGAGCGTATTAATTAATAAAGACACCAAAGTATTGGTACAAGGTTTCACTGGTAAAAATGGTACTTTTCACTCAGCACAAGCACTTGATTATGGAACTAAAGTGGTGGGTGGGGTAACGCCAGGAAAAGGTGGTCAAACCCATTTGGAATTACCTGTATTTAACACCATGAAAGAAGCTGTACGTGAAACAGGTGCAGATGCATCGGTGATTTATGTGCCTGCACCGTTTGTTTTAGATTCGATTGTAGAAGCAGTCGATTCAGGCGTGGGTTTGATTGTGGTGATTACGGAAGGTGTGCCAACCATCGACATGCTCAAAGCCAAGCGTTATTTAGAAACCAATGGCAATGGTACACGTTTGGTGGGACCAAACTGCCCAGGTGTGATTACACCAGGTGAATGTAAAATTGGCATCATGCCAGGGCATATTCATCAACCAGGACGAATTGGCATTATTTCACGTTCAGGTACTTTGACCTATGAAGCTGTGGCACAAACCACCAAATTAGGCTTAGGGCAATCGACCTGTATCGGGATTGGTGGTGACCCAATTCCAGGTATGAACCAAATTGATGCTTTAAAATTGTTCCAAGACGACCCAGACACCGATGCGATTGTTATGATTGGTGAAATTGGTGGTACGGCAGAAGAAGAAGCTGCGGAATATATCCAGTCGAATGTTAGCAAACCTGTGGTGGGTTATATTGCAGGAGTGACAGCACCTAAAGGTAAGCGTATGGGACATGCGGGTGCAATTATTTCAGGCGGTAAAGGCACTGCGGAAGAAAAATTTGCAGCCTTTGAGCGTGCTGGAATTGCTTATACGCGTAGCCCTGCTGAATTGGGTTCTACCATGTGGCAAGTATTAAAAGATCAAGGTTTGCTTAAATAACAAATTTTGAAGATCTTGATTTTATTCAGTACTCAATCCCCAATTTTGGGGATTTTTTATGTTGAAAAATTAGCCACATTTGAGAGATAAAGTATATGATAAGAGTTAATTTGGTATTGCTTTGTTGCATAAATATGTAAGCATCTGATTTAAATAAATTTAATTTTGTATCAAAAAATAATCAAAACTTTTAAATCATATAGTTATGAAATCTTTGTGCGACAAAGCCGTTCAAGTAGTTTTTGCATCTCGGGAAATTATTTTTATTGTTGTACAAGCTGTATAAACAGCTGATTCAAATAAAAAAAATACGCAATGATTGGGGTGATCATTGCGTATGAAAAACGAATCTGCTTTCACAGCTTCGATAACGGAGAAATGTTATGAAATTAGGATTGCTCCTAAAGCATGTAAGTATACTAAACTGAGAATGAATACTATTCCGCAGTATTCAGGTTACGTGATGTTAAATCACGTAAGTAATAAGTGTTTTTTGTGAGTCGAGTCAGCTTGTGTTGATTTTTCACTCAAATAAAAAGTCTCTTATTCATGTGAATAAGAGGCTTTAAAATATTTGTATCTACAAAATGCTTAGAAGCGGAATACACCCAAGCCAGCTTTCACTTCATCTAAAGTTTGCTGGGTAATATCACGGCATTTGTCGGTGCCTGTTTTCAAAATATCCATAATGTAGTCAGGATCTTTAGCAAGTTCGATACGACGTTCACGGATCGGCCCAATCAATTCTTTTAGAATGCCTTCCAAACGCTTTTTCACCGTACCATCGCCCAAACCACCACGACGATAATGCGCTTTCAGTTCTTCAAGTTCTTCTTTGTTGGTATCGAAGGCATCTAAATAAGTAAATACTACGTTGCCTTCAACCTGACCTGGGTCTTCGATACGCAGGTGATTTGGGTCGGTGTACATTGCATTGACAGCTTTTTTAATGTCTTTGTCTGTGGCATCTAACACAATGGTATTGCCCAGTGATTTTGACATTTTCGCTTTACCATCAAAACCAGGTAAACGTCCGACATTTGACAACAATGCCTGACATTCAGGTAGCAAGTCATGACCAATTTGACGATTCACCCGACGCACAATTTCATTGGTCTGTTCAATCATTGGAATTTGGTCTTCACCTACAGGAACGACCGTTGCTTTAAATGCAGTAATATCGGCTGCTTGAGCTACAGGGTAGCACAGGAAACCTGCAGGAATATCACGCTCAAAACCACGCATCTGAATTTCAGATTTAATGGTTGGGTTACGCTCCAAACGTGCCACAGTCACGAAGTTTAAATACAACATGGTGAGTTCGTTTAATGCAGGCAGGCAAGATTGCACGCAAATGGTGGTTTTTGTTGGATCAATCCCCACCGCTAAATAATCGGTTGCTACCTCAATAATATTACGACGGACTTTTTCAAAGTTATCGGCATTGTCAGTTAAGGCTTGAGCATCGGCAAGTAACAGGTGTTGATGATGTGAGTCTTGTAAACCTACACGTGAACGTAAAGAACCCACAAAGTGACCTAAATGTAGTTGTCCAGTTGGACGATCGCCTGTCAAAATCACAGGACGATTATCTTGATTACTCATTTTTTATTCCAAGTCGTATCTACGACATCTATGTACCGATGAATTGCTACATTGTAAGGCATAACATTTTTCAATGTCACTTCCTTAAGTGAGTTGAATAGAATTTACTGTAAAAAATTTTGCTGTAAAAATTAATGAAGTAAATACAGACCCTATATAAATTCAGTTTTAAAATAACTTGAAAATCATATAAGGATAACAACGCAATGGCGAGCAGCTTATTACTTTTATTAGATGACATTGCAACAGTTTTAGATGATGTGGCAGTTATGAGCAAAATGGCTGCAAAAAAAACCGCAGGGGTTTTGGGCGATGATTTGGCGTTGAATGCGCAGCAAGTCAGTGGTGTACGTGCAGAGCGTGAGTTGCCTGTGGTATGGCGTGTGGCTAAAGGTTCATTCATCAATAAGCTAATTTTAGTACCGCTCGCGTTATTAATTAGTGTCGTTGCGCCGTGGTTAATCAATCCTTTATTGGTGGTTGGTGGTCTATTTTTAAGTTATGAAGGTGTGGAAAAAATCATGCACACCTTACAACACAAAAAAGCCCAAACGGCTAAAGAAGCGCAACTTGAGCTAATTCAAACTGAGCAAGACCTTGCGGCTTATGAAACCGAAAAAATTAAAGGTGCTGTGCGTACTGACTTTATTTTATCGGCGGAAATTGTGGTGATTTCTTTGGGGACTGTGGCTGCGGCAGGCTTTCTAACCAAAGTGACAGTATTAAGTTTAATTGCGATTGCCATGACGGTGGGTGTCTATGGGTTCGTTGCGTTAATTGTCAAAATTGATGACATTGGTTTATACCTCACAGAACAAGCTGCCAATTTTAAACAACGTATTGGGAGTGGTTTACTGGCATTTGCTCCAATTTTAATGAAGACTTTATCTGTGGTGGGTACTGCAGCGATGTTCTTGGTTGGTGGAGGAATTATCAATCATGCTATTCCTTTTGTGCACCATTTCACAGAAGATACGGTAGAGTATGTACAAGACATCCCAACGATGGGCAGTATTGTAGGTTCAGTCACGCCAATGTTGATGAACCTTGTCGTGGGTATTTTGGCAGGCATCTTGGTGGTGATTGTGGTCGCACTTGTTCAAAAAGTGTGGTCAAAGTCTAAATCGGCTTAATCTATTATCAGAGTTTAAGAGAAGGATAAGAATAATGCGTTGGAAAGGTCGTCGAGTTAGCACGAATGTAGAAGACCGCCGTGGTGGCGGTGGAGCAAAAGCGGGCGGTATCAGTATTTTGGGCTTAGTGGTGGCCTTTGTTGCATGGAAGTTCTTTGGCATCGATCCGCAATCGGCTTATCAAGCGACCAAGCAAGTCACCTCACATGCGCAAAGTGCTGAAACTAAAGGTTTAGATAATCCAACTCCTGAACAACAAGAGGCGATGGAGTTTGTGGGCACTGTTTTGGCCGATACAGAAGATACGTGGTCACAAGTGTTTCAGCAGCAGTTAAATAGCCAATATATACCACCTAAACTGGTGTTATTTACAGGTGTGGTCAATTCTGGCTGTGGTACGGCACAATCGGCAATGGGGCCATTTTATTGTCCTGCCGATCAAAAAGTATATATTGATACTTCATTCTTCCAAGCCATGCGTCAGCAAATGGGCATTGGTGGTGAACAAAATCAGACTGAATTAAGCCGAAATGATCAGGCGGGCGATTTTGCTCAAGCCTATGTGGTGGCGCATGAAGTTGGTCATCATATTCAGACCATTTTAGGGATTTCAGAACAAGTGCATAAAGCACGTCAGCAAGTCAGCGAAGTACAGGGTAATCAGCTTTCGGTACGTCAGGAATTACAAGCGGACTGTTTATCGGGAGTGTGGGCGCATCATAACCATCAACGTACTCAATTCCTCGAACAAGGTGATATTGAAGAAGCAATGGATGCGGCACATAAAATTGGCGATGACTATTTACAAAAACGTGCACGTGGGCAAGTCGTGCCTGATAGCTTTACGCATGGTACCAGTGCACAGCGCGTACAATGGTTCCAGACTGGCTTAAAATCAGGCTTGATCAGTGATTGTGATACATTCAATGCCGCAATTTAACTGACTTAAAAATCAAGTTTTATAAACAAAAGGAGTGCTGCCAGTCGCTCCTTTTTTATAGGCTAAATGAATGCGAGTGGATAGATGCAAACAACGTTAAGCCGTAAACCGAGTGATGAATTAGCACACATGATTTTGAACGTGGTGTGTTTGATTCCAGCAGGTCAGGTTGCGACCTATGGGCAAGTGGCACGCCTAGCGGGTCTGCCCAAACATGCACGTTTGGTCGGTTATGTCCTCAGGCATTTATCGGCAGAACATACTGTGCCGTGGCATCGGGTGATTAATGCGCAAGGAAAAATTAGCCTAAGCAAACTAAACGCCCAAGGAGAAAATATACAAACTTTAAAATTACAGGAAGAAGGGATTGTGGTAATTGCAGAAAAGGTGAATTTAAAACAATACCAATGGCAGAATTAAACTGAGCTGCTAAATCGAGCGTTTAATATTGAGATATGGTGATACTGAGAAAATTTGCTGAATAGAGTGCTGCAAATAAAAATTTTAGAACAAACAAAGAAATCTAAATGAGAGGGGAAGTTCCTCACTTCCGTAGAAATGAGGAACACGCAATCTTATTGACGTACAACCAATACAGGTGTTGTACCTTCACTTAGGATGCTTTGCGCAACGCTACCTAAGAATAATTTTTTCAAGCCAGTGCGGCCATGTGAACCAATCACGATAAGGTCAGCATTTAACTCTTTTGCAGCATTGGTAATTTCGCGTGCAATGACTTGACCTTCAAGTAGTTTAGTTTCAGCTTCAACACCTTGTTCAGTGAATTTTTGCTTTGCTTCTTCTAAAGTTTTTACGATAGAAGCGCGAGCGCGTTCAATCAAGTCATTGGTTTGGTTTGCAGTGATGTATTCTGCAGCAATATACGGGTCAAGTGTAAGTACTTGTACCACAGTGATTTTACTACCAAATGCTTTTGCAAGTTCAGCAGCTTTTGCAACAGCGGCAAAAGAAGTTTCAGAACCGTCCACTGGTACGAGGATGTTTTGGTAAGCCATGAGTGTTTCTCCTTATTGTAATTTCAATACTTTAATAAAATATTCGCTCTGAGTCCTGTCTTATCTTACGCTGAATTCATATAGAATAAAACCCAGTAATTTCATAAAGATAATTGAGTGCTGTAAGTCCTTATTTCACCTTAATTTAGCATGAAATTATGAAGCTGTGCTTTCAATTCAACTAAAGTTTTAGTCATTTTTTGTTTGCGTGTTTGTCAAAAAATCGATCAGTTGATTGACATCATTACTCTGCAATTGTTCGCGGATTTTCAGTAAATATTTTTCATCAAAATCATACAGTTTTAGCGCCAAAAGTTGAGCAATCTCTGTTTCACTAAAGCGGTATTTAATTACTTTGGCAGGCACACCTGCCACAATAGCGTAAGGCGGTACATCTTGCGTAACCACTGCACCTGTCGCCACAATTGCACCTTCGCCTAGTTCAACACCTTGCATAATCATGGCGCGACTGCCAATCCAGCAGCCATCGCCAATTGTGGTATCACCTGCCGCAACAAAACTGCGAGTATCAAACGGAAAAGCCGAAACCCAGTCACTGCGATGCAATTGATTGCCACCCATCATAATCACGCATTCCGCACCAAAACAGACAAAATTGCCAATATGTAATTGATCAATTGGCTTGTCTGCTGTTGCAGGTTTGTCATGTAAATAACGCACCACACAACGTTCAAAACCCTGATCCCAATAGGCTGAATAATAAGAGTAATTGCCTTTGATGTGGATGTTGGGGTTTTTCACAGTTTTGGAGATGAACTCAAATTCGCACCAGTGTTTAACAGGGGAATTAATCAGCGTTTCGGACATCGTTTTTTCGTGTGGAGAGATGAGGGGATTATATCTGAAATTTTGAACCTCTCCCTAGCCCTTTCCTAGAAGGAGAGGGAATGTTCAAAATATTAGTTGACCACTACACTTTAGTGATTTGAAAGCTTAAAGTATCTATCTTAAAAAATTCCACAAATACATAAAAACATTTTTAACACTGTTTGGAAATAAGAATCCCCAAATAGCAAAAAAGAGTGATGATGCCAATACGATACTGACAGGACTGGTTTGTGTATTGATAAAGAGTCCCCAGACTGGAATTAAAATCAGTCCTAACACAGCCCCAGAAAGCGCATAAACAAATGCATGAATGATGCGATTTTCCATCTTATTTTCCTCTATTTTTATCGCAGTATAATCTATAAGCTCGGCTGTATGATTTATAGGCAATAAAAAACCCCTCAAAGAGGGGCATCGCGTGTAGTCATCTTTATTAAAACTTAAAGATATTCTACATTCACAATTTCATATTCCACTTCGCCTTGCGGAGTGACAATTTTGGCTTCATCGCCTTCATTTTTGCCCAACAAACCGCGTGCAATAGGCGAATTCACTGAAATTTTATTGATTTTAAAATCAGCTTCATCATCACCTACAATTTTGTAGGTTTTTTGCTCTTCGGTGTCTAGGTTTTCAATGGTCACAGTCACACCAAAAACCACACGTCCGTTTTGTTCCAATTCTTTAACATCAATTACTTGGCAAGCGCCTAATTTACCTTCGATGTCTTGGATACGACCTTCGCAGAAACCTTGCTGTTCACGTGCGGCATGGTATTCAGCATTTTCTTTTAAATCGCCATGTTCACGCGCTTCTGCAATCGCTGCAGTAATACGTGGACGTTCAACCGATTTAAGTTGTTGTAATTCTTGCTCTAAAGCGTGTTTACCTTCAGGCGTCATAGGATAACGTTGCATGTTGTCCCTCTTTAAAAATATTGAAGTCTATAAATGAAAAAAGCCCGCCACCCGAAAGGTGACGGGACTTTATTGAAATGTATTAACCTACAGTAAGATCTTGCAGGCGATATACATCCATTGGTAATTTAATCGCTAAGGCTTGGCATACAGCATCTGCGCCATTCAAGGTCGTGGTGTAATACACTTTACCTTGCAATGCAGAACGACGGATTGAGAATGAATCCTGCTGAGCTTGTTTGCCTTCAGAAGTATTGATGATGAGGTGAATCTCACCATTTTTCAAGCGGTCTACAATGTGTGGGCGACCTTCAGTCACTTTATTCACACGTTCACACTCAATACCTGCATCGGTGATGACTTTATGCGTACCACCCGTTGCAACAAGTTTGAAGCCAAAATCAGCCAATTGTTTTGCAATACGCGCCACATGCGGTTTATCTGACTCACGTACAGATAAGAATGCATGTTTTACTTCGCCTTCAGTTGGGATTCCTGGTAAGCGATCATTCGAGCCTAACACAGCTTTATAGAATGCTTCACCAAAAGTTTTGCCCACACCCATCACTTCACCTGTAGATTTCATCTCAGGCCCAAGCACAGGGTCTACACCAGGGAACTTGTTGAATGGGAACACAGCTTCTTTCACAGAGAAGTGTTGCGGAATAATTTCTTTAGTAAAGCCTTGTGCTTCTAAAGATTGACCTGCCATACAACGTGCTGCAACTTTAGCCAATGATTCGCCAATACACTTAGAAACGAACGGAACAGTACGTGATGCACGTGGGTTCACTTCCAAGATATAAACGTCATTGCCTTTCACTGCAAACTGTACGTTCATTAGACCAATAACGCCCAACTCTTTTGCCATTGCAACAGTTTGACGACGCATTTCGTCCTGTACTTCATCTGACAATGAATAAGGTGGAATTGAACATGCTGAGTCGCCAGAGTGAATACCTGCTTGTTCGATGTGCTGCATAATACCGCCAATCACCACATCTTTACCGTCAGATACGCAGTCTACGTCAACTTCAATCGCATCATCCAAGAAACGGTCTAACAGTACAGGTGCATCGTTAGATGCTTGAACTGCATCACGCAAGTAGCGTTTCAATTCTTCTTCGTTATACACGATTTCCATTGCACGACCACCCAATACATAAGATGGACGAACAACGAGCGGGTAACCCACTTTCGCTGCTTCTGCGATACCTTCTTCAGCAGATTTTACAATGCTGTTGTTAGGCTGACGCAATTGCAGACGTTGAATCATTTGCTGGAAACGCTCACGGTCTTCTGCACGGTCAATTGCATCTGGTGATGTACCAATAATTGGCGCACCTGCCTCTTCTAAAGCGCGTGCCAATTTCAATGGAGTTTGACCACCGTACTGTACGATAATGCCTTTTGGCTTTTCAGTACGTACGATTTCAAGTACATCTTCCAAAGTAATTGGTTCAAAGTACAAACGGTCTGAAGTGTCGTAATCGGTAGATACTGTTTCAGGGTTACAGTTCACCATGATGGTCTCAAAACCATCTTCACGCATTGCAAGCGCAGCGTGTACACAGCAGTAATCGAATTCGATACCTTGACCAATACGGTTTGGACCACCGCCAATCACCATGATCTTGTCTTTCGCTGAAGGATTTGATTCACACTCTTCATCGTAAGTTGAATACATATATGCTGTGTCAGATTCAAACTCTGCAGCACAGGTATCCACACGTTTGTAAACTGGGGTTACGCCCAAGTTCCAACGGTGTTTACGGAATTGCTTTTGTGAAATTCCCATCAAGTTCGCAATACGCAAGTCAGATAAACCTTTACGTTTGAACGAACGGATGTTGTCAGCGTTTAGATCGCCAAAACCTAAAGTTTTGATTTCATTTTCAGTGTTAACGATGTCTTGAATTTGAATTAAGAACCAACGGTCAATTTTGGTCGCTTCAAAAACTTCGTCCAAGCTAAAGCCGTGACGGAATGCGTCTGCCACGTACCAAATACGCTCAGGACCTGGAACTTTCAATTCAACTAAAATCTTGTCGCGTGCGCCTTCAGCACCCACTTCAATTTGTTCGTCAAAACCACAAGCGCCAGTTTCTAAACCACGAAGGGCTTTGTTTACAGATTCTTGGAAGTTACGACCAATCGCCATGACTTCACCTACAGATTTCATCTGCGTGGTTAAAGTCGCGTCTGCTTGAGGGAACTTTTCAAAGTTGAAACGTGGAACTTTAGTGACAACGTAGTCAATTGATGGTTCAAATGCCGCAGGAGTGGTACCGCCTGTGATGTCATTTTTCAGTTCATCAAGGGTATAACCCACAGCCAATTTCGCTGCAACTTTTGCAATTGGGAAACCAGTGGCTTTAGATGCAAGTGCAGATGAACGAGATACACGTGGATTCATCTCAATCACAACCATACGACCAGTATTCGGGCAAATACCGAACTGAACGTTAGAACCACCTGTTTCTACACCAATTTCACGCAGTACTGCTAAAGATGCATTACGCATCAATTGGTATTCTTTGTCCGTCAAAGTTTGCGCAGGAGCAACGGTGATTGAGTCACCAGTGTGCACGCCCATTGGGTCAAAGTTTTCGATTGAACATACGATGATACAGTTGTCGTTTTTATCACGTACAACTTCCATCTCATATTCTTTCCAACCAATAAGTGATTCATCAATCAATAATTGTTTGGTTGGAGAAAGATCGAAACCGCGTTCACAGATTTCAAGGAATTCTTCTTTGTTATATGCGATACCGCCACCAGAACCACCCATGGTGAATGATGGACGAATAATCACAGGGAAGCCAAAGCGAGATTGAATCTCAAGTGCTTCTTCCATAGATTCAGCAATTGCTGCTTTTGGACACTCAAGACCAATTTTGCGCATTGCTTCATCAAACAATTTACGGTCTTCGGCTTTTTCAATCGCGTCTTTGGTTGCACCAATTAATTCAACATTGTATTTGGCTAAAATACCGTTGGCATCTAATGCAAGCGCACAGTTCAATGCAGTTTGACCACCCATGGTCGGAAGTACTGCATCTGGACGTTCTTTTTCAATGATTGCTGCAACAGTCTGCCAAGTGATTGGCTCGATATAAGTTGCATCTGCCATTGCAGGGTCAGTCATGATGGTCGCAGGGTTCGAGTTTACCAAAATAACGCGGTAACCTTCTTCACGCAGCGCTTTACATGCTTGAGCACCAGAATAGTCAAACTCACAAGCCTGACCAATAACAATAGGACCAGCACCAATAATTAAGATGCTTTTAATATCCGTACGTTTAGGCATTATTTCGCTCCTTAATTACTTCTTAGCGGCTTCAATAAGTTCGATGAAATGATCGAACAAGAGTGCGCAGTCATGTGGACCTGAACTTGCTTCTGGGTGACCTTGGAAGCTAAATGCAGGCTTGTCTGTACGATGAATACCTTGGTTTGTGCCATCGAACAATGAACGATGCGTTGAACATACATTGCTTGGTAAGGTGCTTTCATCTACCGCGAAGCCGTGGTTCTGAGAAGTAATCATCACTGTACCAGTTTCTAAGTTCTGTACAGGATGGTTTGCGCCGTGGTGACCGTGCGGCATTTTCATTGTTTTTGCACCTGATGCAAGTGCAAGAATTTGGTGACCTAAACAGATACCAAATACAGGAATATTCGTGGTTTCTACAATTGTTTTTACAGCTTCAATTGCGTAGTCACATGCAGCAGGATCGCCAGGGCCATTTGACAAGAAAATGCCATCTGGGTTTAACGCAAGGACTTTTTCAGCAGGGGTTTGTGCAGGAACAACGGTTAATTTGCAACCGCGGTCTGCGAGCATACGCAGGATGTTGGTTTTGACACCGTAATCGTATGCAACCACATGATATTTAAGTTCAGGTTGAGTAAAGCCTTTGCCAAGTTCCCATGAACCTTCAGTCCATTCAAAACCTTCAGGGTCGCAGCATACTTTTGCAAGATCTAAGCCGTTTAAGCCGCCAAATGCACGTGCTTTTGCAATTGCTTCTTCTTCAGTGATATTTTCACCAGCAAGAATACAACCGTTTTGCGCACCTTTGGAACGTAAAATACGGGTCAATTTACGGGTATCAATATCGGCAATTGCAACAACATTGTGTTGTTGTAAGTATTCGCCTAAAGATTGAGTAGAACGGAAGTTACTGTGTAATAAAGGCAAATCACGGATAATTAAACCGTTTGCCCATACTTTATGAATTCGACCTGACTCAACATCTTCATCATTGCAACCAGTGTTCCCAATATGTGGGTAAGTTAAAGTCACAAGTTGTTGTGCATAACTCGGGTCGGTCAAAATTTCTTGATAGCCAGTCATGGCAGTGTTAAAAACGACTTCACCAGTCGTGCTTCCCGTTGCACCGATAGACGTACCTTTAAAGATTGTACCGTCGGCGAGGGCTAAAATGGCGGGGGTGCTCAAACCAAAGCTCCTGAACTAAAACCACAAAAATAGGGCTGTAAAAAAGCGAGTAGACGAAAAAAAAGGAAGGTCAATATTTAAACCTACCCTCCTATGTCTGCTCGCTTGAACTTAACATTGCATTATACGCATGAGCTCGCCAAAAGTCCATTGTGAATCTGACGAATATGTAAGATAAAAGACTTGCTTTTTTTGCTAGGTTTATGTTTTAGCGTGTAGTCCAAATGTAAGCAATCTACGATTGTTAGACAATCCAAAACCCATTTTAGTCTAAATTGCCTTATGCTTAATTTATAAACAACAACGACCTTGGGTGAAGCAAAATGACTGAACAAGAAAAATCAGTAGCTGACAATAAAGCAATCAAAGATGCGGTGCATGAGGGTGCTGAAAAGCTTGAAAAAGTCACTCATGATGCCAAAGAACAGGTGCTTGAAGTTGTCGCTGAAACGCAGGAAAAACTGCAAAACGAAGCAAAGCAATTAAATGCCAGTGTGCAAGAGCAATTGGGTCAATTAAAGCAAGATGTATTGCAAAAAATTGAAGCATTGAAAGCACAGTTTGGTGGTTCACCTAAAGACTTAGGTGAGTTAAAAGAATTTGTGAAAACTGAATTTAGCGCAATTATTGATGACCTTTCTAAACTAGGTAAAGAGTTGAAAGAAGATGTCAGCAGTATTTCAGTGAAACATAAAGATCAATTGGTTGAAACGTTTCAGCGTTCTAAAGAGCACACTTTAGAAGCGTGGAAAAAAGTAAATCCATCAAAAACTGAAACGAAAGATGAAGCTGATCAAATATAATCCAGTTTAAATGTTGCGGATTTAGCCATAAAAAAGTGAGGTCATACGCCTCACTTTTTTTAATTAAACTTTTTGCTGCACAAACCAAAAGCTGATTGTTTCAATCTAAATGATCATTAATCACAGTTAGAACTGATGTAGCCAATCCCGCTTATTGTGAAAATCGGCGGCAGGGCTGCTGTGTTGCATGGCATAAAATTGTTCACCTTGACTGGTTTTGAGCACAGCCGTGAGCCCAATAAATAAATCTGTCCATTTCAGTTTATGTTTCAGCATAAATTCGGTTAAATCCAAACTGACATTTAAACCGTAATGCGTACGTTTTAGCTGATTCAACTCAATATCATAAGCGGCCACAGGTGGAATTTGCTCAGGATAACGATATTCTTCAAAGGCATAGGCTTGCCAAGCTTGAGAAGGGGAGAGATTGATTTCACGATAAAAATCTTCGCCCTGAACCCCAATGAAAATTTCAAAGCAGGTGTGTTCCCACAAAAAATCCTGACGTGGATGTGACGCTACCAAAGCAGGCCATTCGACCCACTGATTTGGATCGCGCAGCCAAAAGCCTACATTTAACGTAAATGGGCTTTGTTGTTCAATTGCACCGACCAAAGAAATGGCCTGAAATTGACGATTAAAAGCACTGAGTTCGTAACTTGCCATTGAGGGAGATTAGTTAGACAAGTGAGCGTGGCGAACTAAATTAGATAATTTAGCATTTTGTTTGGCTGCTTTTTTGTAGAGTAAGACAATTTTACCAATGCTTTGTACCACTTCAGAACCTGTTGCTGCTGCAATTTCAGTAATCACAGCTGCACGTACCTCACGGTCTTCACCGCCAATTTTGACTTTAATCAATTCGTGATCATTTAAAGCACGGTTGGTTTCTTCAATCACATTTTCAGTCAAACCTTGCCCGCCAATCATCACTACAGGGTTGAGTGCATGACCAATTTGACGTAAACGCTTGCGTTCCTGAATAGATAGAGCCGCCATAAAGATAACCTAATTTTAAAAACGGCTTAGTATAACAAAAGCCAGTTTGAAACGCTGTAAATTCTATGCAAATAATCTGTGATCTTACTGCCATGTAGAAATATTGAAACTGAATACTTGGTGATATTTCTCTGTAACAGTCAAAGTGACTTTTTTAAGCCTCAGTACAGAAATAAGCGATGGATTTAATAGAAAAAATAGGTCAGTTCTTGGTATTTAGATACAGATGTCTACTGCAAGCGGGTGAATTTTCACGTACAATCGCAATTTAGATGTCTATTCATTATTAAGAGAGTTATGGCAACACGCATTACCAACCAAAAGTTATCCAAAAGTAGTCGTGCGTGGATGAGAGAGCACTTAGATGATCCCTTTGTGAAAAGAGCGCAAAAAGAAGGGTATCGTGCACGTGCTGCATACAAACTACTTGAGATTCAAGAAAAATATAAACTGATCAAACCGGGCATGACGGTGGTGGACTTAGGTGCAGCACCGGGTAGTTGGTCGCAAATCGCAGGGAAACTTGTCGGCGACAAAGGTTTGGTGATCGCTTCCGATATTTTGGAAATGGACGCACTACCAGATGTGACCTTTTTACAAGGTGACTTCCGCGAAGAAGAAGTTTTCGAAAAATTGTTAAATATTTTAAACGGACGCACGGTAGACGTTGTAATTTCCGATATGGCCCCCAATACATCAGGTAATAAAGCTGTAGATCAACCGCGTCAAATTTACTTATGTGAGTTGGCTCTCGATTTTGCCAATCGCGTATTGGGACCTAATGGTCAGTTTGTGGTCAAAGTGTTCCAAGGTTCGGGATTTGACGAATTTCGTAAACAGGTCGTGGACAGTTTTGATGTGTTAAAGACAGCAAAACCCGCTGCTTCACGCGCGCGTTCCAAAGAAGTATTCCTTATTGGACAAGGACGTAAAAAAGCGTCTAAATAAAGTTTACTTGCCAAGCCGTTAAAAATTGTGCATTTTGTACGTTTTTAATGAATTGTCTAGCTGATCTTCAGCTTTTTGAATGAAAGGTCACCCAGTAACGGGCATGATCAAATTAGATTGATATGGGAATAAAGCTTTGAGCGATCTCTTCAAGAATGCCGTATTGTGGCTGATTATACTTGGTGTGCTGATTCTAATTTTCAGCAACATCAATAACAGTGAAAAGCCAACTGCAATGAACTATTCAGAGTTCGTTACAGCGGTGAATGCTGGTCAAATTAAGCAAGTCACAATTGATGGCGAAAGAATTAGTGGCGAAAAAGTCAACGGCTCGTCCTTTGAAAGCATTCGTCCAGCAGTTCAAGACCCTGAACTGATGCCGAATCTGATTAAAAACAACGTTGTTGTTGAAGGTACTGCACCTCAACGTCAAGGTTTGTTAATGCAACTATTGATCGCAAGTTTCCCTGTACTTTTAATCATTTTGTTATTCATGTTCTTTATGCGCAACATGGGTGGCGGTGCAGGTGGTAAAAACGGCCCGATGAGCTTTGGTAAATCTAAAGCCAAAATGTTGTCTGAAGACCAAATTAAAGTCACATTTGCCGATGTAGCAGGTTGTGACGAAGCAAAACAAGAAGTGGTTGAAATTGTAGATTTCTTAAAAGACCCTGCTAAATTCAAGCGTTTAGGTGCAACTATTCCTAAAGGTGTGTTGATGGTGGGTCCACCGGGTACAGGTAAAACCTTATTGGCCAAAGCCATTGCAGGCGAAGCCAAAGTTCCATTCTTCAGCATTTCTGGTTCTGACTTCGTTGAAATGTTCGTGGGTGTAGGTGCTTCTCGTGTTCGTGATATGTTTGAGCAAGCTAAACGCCATGCACCATGTATCATCTTTATTGATGAGATTGATGCGGTAGGTCGTCACCGTGGTTCAGGTACAGGTGGTGGTCACGATGAACGTGAGCAAACACTTAACCAAATGCTTGTTGAAATGGACGGTTTTGAAGGCAATGAAGGCATTATTGTTATCGCTGCGACAAACCGTGCCGATGTACTGGATAAAGCTTTATTGCGTCCAGGTCGTTTTGACCGTCAAGTCATGGTTGGCTTGCCAGACATTAAAGGTCGTGAGCAAATTCTGAATGTTCACTTGAAAAAACTGCCTTCAGTTACAGGTGTAGATGTCAAAGTCTTGGCACGTGGTACACCAGGCTTCTCTGGTGCGCAATTGGCGAACCTTGTGAATGAAGCTGCATTGTTTGCTGCCCGTCGTAATAAAAATACGGTGGATATGCACGACTTTGAAGATGCTAAAGATAAGTTGTATATGGGCCCTGAACGTAAGTCGATGGTGCTGCGTGAAGAAGAACGTCGTGCAACGGCTTATCATGAAGCAGGTCATGCGATTGTTGCTGAAATGCTGCCGGGTACAGACCCTGTGCATAAAGTAACGATTATGCCGCGTGGCTGGGCATTGGGTGTGACATGGCAATTGCCTGAACATGACCAAACTAGCCATTATAAAGACAAAATGCTAAATGACTTGTCCATTTTATTTGGTGGTCGTATTGCAGAAGAAGTCTTTATTAATCAAATGTCGACAGGTGCATCGAATGACTTTGAGCGTGCGACTAAATTAGCACGTGCGATGGTGACCAAATACGGTATGTCTGACAAGTTAGGCGTAATGGTCTATGAAGACGATACACAACAATCATTCATGGGTAGTTTAGGCAGCCGTACCATTTCTGAAGCCACCCAGCAACAAGTGGATGCTGAAGTTCGTCGTATTATTGATGAGCAATATAAAGTTGCCCGCGATATTTTGGAAAATAACCAAGACATTGCCCACGCAATGGTAAAAGCATTGTTGGAATGGGAAACCATTGATCGTGACCAAATCCGTGACATTATGGAAGGTCGTGAGCCACAGCCACCGAAGGTGTATATTGCAGACAATCCTGTGATTGATGTAACACCAACCGATGGTCCAATGACTCCTCCGCCATTACCAGCGAACTAAGTTAACAATTAAAACCACCTTCGGGTGGTTTTTTTATGGCTATTGTTTTATCATATCTAGTTGAATGCTATAGTCAATTTATAAAAATCAATGAGTAAAAATAAGAATGAATTTACCTGTTCTGGAATCCAGTATTTATCAGCTACGTTTGGAGCCACTGAGCTGGGAACATTTTGCAGACTTAGAAAATGCATGTGCCGAAGGGGACTTGGGGGAAGTGTTATATAATTCGGTACCTTACCTACATAAACTTAAACACTACTTTACCCAAGCTTTTGAACAGCAGTCCAAAGGTGAAAGAATGGCTTTTGCTGTGATTGATCTGAATTCGGGTCGCGCTATTGGTACTACCAGTTATCATGATATCAAGCCGGAAATTCCACGTGTTGAAATTGGCTTTACCTGGTATGCCAAACCTTATCAACGAACCTATGTAAACCGGGTCTGTAAATATCTTTTGCTGCAGCATGCATTTGAAGAGCTGAATGCTCAAGTGGTAGGCTTTCGGACTGATCATCTGAATCTTAAAAGTCAAAAAGCTATTGAAGCTCTGGGTGCCAAACAGGATGGCATCATTAGATGTCATATGCTGCGTAAAGATGGCATGACACTCAGAGATAGTTATATCTATAGTATTTTAAAAAGCGAATGGGTTGATGTAAAAGCGTTACTGCAATCCAAGCTGATGCAATATTCCAATAAGAACTATTTTGAAATCTAGCTATTGAATAGATTGAGCTTTGCTTTATTGATCTTTCCATAAGACAATACCGGGGTTATTGTGAACTAGGATTGAACCATGCAGCTGAAGCCACTACGACCACAGATCTGGACTTTCGGTCATTTGAAACTGGATTTGTCTCAGCCGCATGTAATGGGAATTTTAAATGTGACTCCGGATTCCTTTAGCGATGGGGGGCTGCACAATCAGAAAGATCAGGCAGTAGTAAAAGCCCTGAAAATGATTGCTGATGGTGCCACCGTAATTGATGTGGGTGGTGAATCTACACGTCCAGGTGCATCAGTCGTGGAAGTTGAAGAAGAAATCCGTCGTGTTGTGCCTGTAGTTGAAGAACTGGCCAAGCATGATGTGATCATCTCGATTGATACGTCACAGCCTGAAGTGATTCGTGCTGCCGTAGCTGCGGGGGCGCATATCTGGAATGATGTACGTGCGCTGACCCGTCCAAATGCGTTGCAAACAGCTGCTGAGTTAAATATCCCCGTGATTATTATGCACATGCGTGGTGAACCGACCACCATGAACAATTTAGATCAATATGATGATGTCACTGCAGATGTGATTGCAGAATTGCAGCAACGTGTCGCTGATGCTTTGGCGGTAGGGGTCAAGCCTGAAAATATCATGATTGATCCAGGTTTTGGTTTTGCGAAAAATGCACAACAGAATCTGAAATTGTTAAATGAGTTGCATCAACTTAATGGTATGGGGTATCCAATTTTATCGGCATTGTCCCGTAAACGCTTTATTGGTGAAGCTTTGGGTGGGGCAGAGCCAACACAGCGTGCAGTTGGTTCTGTAGCGGCACATTTACTCAGTATTCAGCAAGGTGCTTGTATGGTGCGTGCGCATGATGTGAAAGCCATGTCTGACGCCATTAAAGTCTGGCAAGCAATGCAGTTGGCAAATTAATCGCAGTATGCAAATTGGGGCGAAGCTAGAATTAAAGCCTTGCTTATGCTATATAGGCACGCTTGAATCTCTGTATTTTTGAGTGCTTGTATGTTTGCAGATTTACTTCTCCCGATGTTTGATGATGAGTTTTATCCTGATATTTTAGTTGCTGAGTTAAAACAACTGATTCAACAGTTTGCAAAACACGTGTCTAAATCCAATTTATCTGAAACGGATATTTATCATTTTGCAGATCAGACCGTGCAAGCCATTAATAAAATGAAACCACAATTTGAAGATCTGGATTCAGATTTGGACGATACCGCAGCAGATTATATTGCTGAGGCGATGATGATGGTGCTGCAAGATCAAGGCTATTTCGAGATTGAAATGGAAGAGTTGATTGCAACGAGAGAGTGGTGATTGGTCACTCTCTTTCAGCTTTAATTTATGGGTGATTCAATAAATCATCTAAAACATCATCCAAATGGCAACTTTGCTGTGTATGTAGTTCTGCAATTTCCCGAACATTCAACGTATATAGCCCATTATGTTCATTCGGCTGTGCAATTAAATTGACCCAAAACTTTGTATTTTGTTGCAGCAAAGTTTTGAGTTGCTTTTCTTCTTCAGGATTTTGGAAATTTAATAAATATAAATTGTTGCCTAAGCTGCAACGACGTAATTGTAATTCTTGATTTTTATATTGCAATGTTCCTGCAAAAACATCATAAAATTCTGCATCAGTTTCAATTGGGTTTACGGATTCGGTTGCTGACTCAAGGCTGGGATTTTGTGCATGGCTTGCAAAACTGAGCAAGCAGCATAAACAGATCACCCATTTGAAAGAGAAGATAAAGCGTTGTAGAGACATTTCAAATCATCGGCACATAAGTGTTATCGTTTTCAATATTATATTTTTTAGGCATAAAAAAACCAGCTTAATGCTGGAGTTCTTTATTTGCACCATTTGAATGATTTGATTCATTAAAATGGTGCCCGAGGCCAGACTCGAACTGGCACGCTTTGAGGGCGGGGGATTTTAAATCCCCTGTGTCTACCGATTTCACCACTCGGGCATGTGCGCAATAATAGAGGACGAAATAAATCTTGGCAAGTAAATTTATTTACAATTGCTTTCTTTTCAATCAATTCAACTTATTAGCTTGAAAAAAGTTCGGTTTGCAGTATATTTCTGCTGTTTGTCATCAATATTTCATGAATTTGAGATCAAAGCGAAATCATAAATTTCTATGTTGAGCGCTCAAGAAAAATAAAAGGAATATTCATGAACATTCGCTTAACTCGCCGAGAGCTGATTCAAAAAAGTTTGGCTGGTTTTGGGGCGTTGTCATTGCCAGTCGCATTAACTGCATGTGGTGATGACAATGAAAATACAGCAGAAAATGCATTAAAGGTGCAGTTTTTGCATGGTGTCGCCAGTGGTGATCCGCTGCATGATCGTATCATTTTATGGACACGTGTAACGCCAAGTGACATGGCAGCATGCATTGAAGTGGTTTGGGAAATTGCCAGCGATGAGGCGTTTAAGCAATTGGTAAATACTGGCAAAGTACAAACCAGCGCAGCGCAAGATTTTACTGTTAAAGTGGACGCAGATCGTTTACAGGCAGGGACTAAATATTATTACCGTTTCCGCTTTGGTAATACGGTTTCTGCTATAGGACAGACCAAAACCTTGCCACAACGCAGCGATCAAGTGAAATTTGCGGTCTGTTCTTGCTCGAACTATCCCGCAGGTTATTTTCATGTGTATAAAGAAATGGCACAGGAAAACAATCTGGATGTGATTATTCAGTTGGGTGATTATATTTATGAATATGGACAAGGTGGCTACGCGACTGACGATGCAAAACAGTTAGGACGTACCTTTGCTGCAGACAATGATAAAGAAATTATCAAGTTAGATGATTATCGTAAACGTTATGCTTTATATCGTACCGATGCTGATTTGCAGACTGCTCACCAACGCCATCCATTTATTGTCATTTGGGATGACCATGAACTCAGTAATGATACTTGGGAAGCGGGTGCAGATAATCATCAAGAAGGTGAAGGCAGCTTTATAGAACGTAAAATTGCGGCATTACAGGCTTATTTCGAGTGGATGCCAATTCGTCCAGTTGCAGAAAATGATCATTTGAATATTTATCGCCAGTTTGATTTTGGTGGTTTGGTGAATTTGATGATGCTGGATACGCGTATTTTGGCGCGTCATAAGCAATTAGATTATGCTAACTATATGACGGCAGAAGGTATTGATGCTGCTAAATTTCAGGCAGATTTATTTAGTGATCAACGCACATTGATGGGTGGAGTTCAACGAGAATGGTTGCAAAAGCAGTTGGGGCAGTCTAAGGCTACTTGGAATGTTTTGGCTCAACAAGTGTTGATGGCGAAAATGCTGATTCCACAAGAACTGTTATTGCCTTTAGCGAAAATCACCAATGGTGATCAGCAACCTGAAACACTTGCACAAATGAAGCAGAAAATTACAGAATTGGTCACGCTGAAATTGCGTTTAAAAGCGAATGATCCAACTTTGACAGCAGTAGATAAGGCACGTTTGTATGCGGTTGCACCTTATAACCTCGATGCTTGGGATGGTTATGCCTACGAGCGAGAAGTTGTGTATGGGACATTGCAGCAACTTGGGAAAAAAGCAGTGGTGTTGGCAGGTGATACTCACAATGCTTGGGCTGCAACCTTGCGTACACATGAAACAAATCATGAGGTTGGGTTGGAATTCGCGACCAGCTCGGTATCATCGCCCGGAATTGAGTATTACTTAAATGTGCCTGCAGACGAAATGGCAGCGTTGGAATATGCCTTTCAAGAACTGATTGATGAACTGGATTATTGCAACTTAAATCAACGTGGTTATTTAACGGTGACTTTTGATCGTGCGCAAGTGGTTGCAGATTGGAAGTTTATAGATACGGTTAAGGCACGTGAATACAAACTCGATGATACGCGTGGTCATCAACAGAAGTATGGTGTAGACTTAAAACCAATCATTGATGTCGCTAAAACTGCTTAAAATTGGTGTGATATTTACAGAAAACCGAGTCTAAGTTGCTCGGTTTTTTTTGATGATTAAGCGGAGGTTTTTAATCGAGTTTATCTTGAATATAACTGTCTAAATCTATGTATTTAATGCTTTTACATAAATTGTGTTCAACCTGCATCAGTTGTTGATGTAACTGAATTGCATGTTGATATTGCTGATTCAATTGGGCAAAACGAGGGCTATTTTTATTGGAAAAATACATCCGATATTGAATTTTAGCAGCTTGACGATATGACCAATACGCAGCACGGCGAAATTGCGTTAAGCAATATTTTTGTTCAAGGCTTATGTGGTCACGGAACATATTCTCTTTATAGAAACGTACAAAACCAAAACTGATGCAGAAAAAGAATAAAATCCCTTGCAGAATTGCACTCTGAAAATAGGCGAAATTTACCGCTTGTAGCAGAATCAATACTGCTATTTTTATGGTGGCATGTTGCTGTAGTTGATACCACGATGCCGAACTGTGTTTAATTTGATACAACACATAAGGTAGAAGCAGCATAAAACCTAACATGATGGCTAAAATCGCCAATGCCTTGGCTTGAAAGGCATCGTACTGCGTTACAAAGTTTTGAATCCCGTGCGCCAGACTGATTGAAATAGGAATAAAAATCAGGCAGGCCAAGACCCATGGAATCATTTCTTTCCAATCATCCAGCATGCCTTTGCTTTGAATAAAACCATAAAACAAAATATTTCTTTTAAATGCAGCAGGGTATTGTTGTTGCAATTGCTGCAAATCAAGAAGCGCTTGTTTAGGGTTCATAGAGGCATCATTGAATATTGAATAAAGAGGGGAAAACCTAAAATTTAGGCATAAAAAAACCAGCTTAATGCTGGGTTCTTTATTTGCACCATTTTAATCTATTTTAAAATGGTGCCCGAGGCCAGACTCGAACTGGCACGCTTTGAGGGCGGGGGATTTTAAATCCCCTGTGTCTACCGATTTCACCACTCGGGCATAGTTTTACAAGATTGGAGGCGGAGGTCGGAATCGAACCGGCGTCCACGGAGTTGCAGTCCGCTGCATGACCACTCTGCCACCCCGCCGCGTCTTGTGATGCGTATATTAGCAAGCTCTGAAAAAAAAACAATACTATTAAATGAGCAGATGCACATTAATTCGACATATAGAATAAAATAGTCTAAATAATCATGTATTATTTGCAAAATTGATTCATATCAACATTTGGAGATGTGCCGTGGCATTAATTTTAGACGGTCGTGCATTGGCAAAACAAATTGAAGCTGATCTGTTAACACGTGTAGAAGCGTTAAAAGCAAAATCAGGTCGTACCCCAATTCTAGCGACTATTTTGGTCGGTGATGACGGTGCATCTGCAACTTATGTACGCATGAAGGGCAATGCTTGCCGTCGTGTGGGCATGGATTCTTTAAAAGTAGAATTGCCAACAGAAACCACCACAGAACAATTATTGGCAGAAATTGAAAAATTGAATGCCAATCCTGATGTGCATGGTATTTTGTTGCAACACCCAGTTCCTGCGCAAATTGATGAGCGTGCTTGTTTTGATGCGATTTCACTTGCAAAAGACGTAGATGGTGTGACCTGTTTAGGTTATGGTCGTATGGCAATGGGCGAAGCTGCATATGGTTCTGCAACACCTGCAGGCATTATGACCATTCTTAAAGAAAAAAACATTGAAATTGCAGGCAAACATGCCGTTGTTGTGGGGCGTTCGGCAATTTTAGGTAAACCAATGGCTGCGATGCTTCTTGAAGCCAATGCAACAGTAACCATTTGCCATTCACGTACCCAAGATCTTGCAAGTTTTGTGAAACAAGCGGACATTATTGTTGGTGCGGTTGGTAAAGCTGAATTGATTCAAAAAGACTGGATCAAACCAGGCGCTGTGGTTGTTGATGCAGGCTTCCATCCACGTGATGGCGGTGGTGTTGGTGATATCCAATTGCAAGGCATTGAAGAGATTGCTTCTGCATATACGCCTGTACCAGGTGGCGTTGGCCCAATGACCATTACAACTTTGATTCGTCAAACGGTTGAAGCGGCTGAGAAAGCGTTAGGTTGATGAAGACCTCTCCCTAACCCTCTCTTGCGCTTCAATTTAAAAGCAGTGCTTTAAATTTTGCTCAGGAGAGGGGGAATTCATTGTGAAAATAATGGATGCTCCTTCTCTTGCGCCGTATACGGCTCAGGGAGAAGGCTGGGATGAGGGCTTAAAAATTCTCTCCCTAACTCTCCTAAAAAAGAGTGGGGAATTCATTGTAAAAATAATGAATGCTCCCTCTCCTTTAAAAAAGCAGAGGGAACTTTTTAAATTAGAACGAATAAAAATCCAATGAGCTGTACCTTTCAATTTCCTAAAGCCCCTGAACATCTCTTAGATGCTTTGCATGATGTAATTCCAAATTGTGAATTACTGGCACAGCAATTGCCTGAAACGCCTATTTCACTTTGGCTTATTCCACCAGTATTTCCTACCGACAAGCTAGATGATGAAGTGATTCGTCGTATTTGGAATGATACGCCGTACTGGATTTTCTGTTGGGCTTCAGGACTTGCAATGGCGCAATGGTTATTGGCAGAACCGCAGCAAGTAAAAAATAAAGTCGTTTTAGACTTTGGTGCAGGTTCGGGCGTGGTGGCGATTGCTGCAAAAATGGCAGGTGCCAAACGGGTAATTTGTTGTGATATTGACCCCATTAGCCTTGCAGCCTGTCGAGCCAATGCTGAATTGAATGATGTAGCGCTTGAATATTTAGATGATCTATACAAAGCAGAACAAGTGGATATATTGCTGGCTGCCGATGTACTTTATGATCAATGCAATCGCTTCTTTTTAGATGAGTTCTTAAAGTTCGCCCCAGAAGTTTGGGTGGCAGACAGCCGAGTGAAAAACTTTAGTCATCCACAATATATAAAAATAGATGAACGCAGCGCGACCACATGGCCAGATTTGGATGAAGCCAAAGAGTTCCGTAATGTGAGTTTTTATAAGACGCGATAACTCATCACGTCTTATAGGAAGCTAGTTTTGTGGCGCGAATTAATTGCAGCTATAACGCACAATGCGCAGTGTGCTTGGGCGAGCATTTAAGGCCTGACGTGTAGCATAGTTTTCACTGCTATGTAGCTCAGGTGTGTTCGATAAGCCAATAGAGGTGCGGCTTTGCCCAAGTTGGCGACCATACGGGTCTTGTTGGTTGGCTGCAGGATTCACCACTTCATTAATACTTAAAATCCGCAATTGATAAGTTTTATGCGCACCAAGTTCTTTTTGGCAGGCACGCTGTAATTTACTTTCATCGCGCTGTTGGTTTTGACGTCCTGCAAGAGTGTAGGCTAATACTGCGTTGCGATCAGTTTTGCTTTCGACTTTATAGCCAATAAAACTATTCTCGTTTTGCTCAGGCAAACTTTGACAAGCGGATAAACCTAACCCAAGTCCCGTCATAGCCAAAATAATCATTGTATTCTTCATGGTTTTATTCATGATCATGTCTCATGTTTTGATGTCATTTCATTCTTGTTTTAAGTATGCCATAGCTGAGTGGACAAAGCATGGCTTTGTTGGTGATGTGGTAGGCTGTCTATATTGGGGGTGATAAGTGTGTTTTGATGATGTCATGTTTTTACCTTGAATCTTCGTATTATTTAGTATTTACACATCAGCGGGGGATGTTGAAGCTGGAATGTTGATGTTTTTAGCAACTAAAATATTAGGGCAATAAAAAAGGTCACCGAAGTGACCTTTTCTTAGCAATCAGCGTTGAATTACGCAGATTTAACCGCTTCAAGTAAAGCAGCTTGACGTGCTTTCAATGCAGCAGGTAGGCGCTCACCAAGTTTGTTGAATAACTCAGTGTGGCTTTCTAACTCTTTGATCCATTGTTCTTTGTCTTGCGCTGTTACAGTTTCAAATTGCTCTTTAGAGAAATCTAAACCAGTCCAGTTCAATTGCTCATACGTTGGAACAAAACCAATTGGAGTTTCAACAGCTTCTGCACGACCTTCGCAACGATCAATGATCCACTCAAGTACACGCATGTTTTGACCAAAACCAGGCCATACGAAGTTGCCTTCTGCATCACGACGGAACCAGTTTACGTTGTAGATACCTGGTAATTTGTTGCCTGCAGCTTTTGCTTTTTCGCCAACTTTCTCACCCATTTCTAACCAGTGAGAGAAGTAGTCTGCCATGTTGTAACCAGCAAATGGAAGCATTGCAAATGGGTCGCGGCGTACAATACCTTGTTGACCAACGGCTGCTGCAGTAGTTTCAGAACCCATAGTTGCAGCTTTATATACGCCATCTACCCAGTCAAATGCTTCTGAAATTAGAGGCACTGTGTCTGCACGACGACCACCGAAGATGAACGCTGAAATTGGAACACCTGCTGGATTTTCCCAGTCAGCATCAATAGAAGGACATTGACCCGCTGCAACAGTGAAGCGCGCATTTGGATGAGCTGCTTTTTCTGCGCCAGTATGTGGTTGACCTTTCCAGTTGGTTAAGTTTGCAGGAACTTCTTTAGATAGACCTTCCCACCATACTTCGCCGTTGTCAGTCACAGCAACGTTGGTATAAATCACGTCTTTGTGCAGAGTTGCCATACAGTTCGGGTTAGTCTTGGTGTTTGTACCAGGAGCAACACCGAAGAAACCAGCTTCAGGGTTAATTGCATATAAGCGACCATCTTCACCTGGTTTGATCCAAGCAATATCGTCACCTACAGTTTCAATTTTCCAGCCTTCATAACCTGCAGGTGGAATTAACATCGCAAAGTTGGTTTTACCACATGCAGAAGGGAATGCTGCTGCGATGTAGTGTTTTTCGCCTTGTGGGTTGGTCACGCCTAAAATAAGCATGTGTTCAGCTAACCAGCCTTGTTCACGACCCATTGCAGAAGCAATACGAAGCGCTAAGCATTTTTTACCCAATAATGCGTTACCGCCGTAACCAGAACCATATGACCAGATTTCACGAGTTTCTGGATAATGTACGATGTATTTTTCTTTGTTACATGGCCAAGCAACGTCTTTCTCGCCTTCAGCCAATGGTGCGCCCACAGTGTGTACGCAAGGAACAAATTCGCCATCTGTGCCCAATACGTCATAAACAGCTTTACCCATACGAGCCATTTTAGACATGCTGACAGCAACATAAGGAGAGTCAGTTAATTCAATACCGATGTGCGCAATGTGGCTACCTAATGGACCCATAGAGAATGGAACCACATACATGGTACGACCAGCCATTGAGCCGTCGAATAAACCGTTTAATTTAGCGCGCATTTCAGCTGGCGCTTCCCAGTTGTTTGTCGCACCAGCATCTTCTTTGTTTTCAGAGCAGATGTAAGTACGGTCTTCAACACGAGCAACGTCAGAAGGATCAGAATTTGCAAGGTACGAACCAGGGTGTTTTTCTTGGTTTAATGCTTGCATGGTGCCGTTAGCGATCATCAAGTCGATTAGACGTTGATATTCTTCTGCGCTACCGTCACACCATTCAATTTTTGCTGGTTTTGTTAACTTTGCAATTTCTTCAACCCATGCAATAAGCTTAGGGTGACGAACGAATTCTGGTGCGTTCACTTGGGTCATGGTGAGGCCTATCTTAAATGTGTACAAGTCGTGTACAAAGTACAATCTGAACGATGGGGTACATGGTTCAGATGAAATATGAAAAAAAAGTGGCTGTATTAAAGCACAAAAACATAAAAAAAATAAGACATAGGCTTGATTTAGCTTTATGTAAAAAATACCCATATAAATAATGAATAACATATATGAAACATGGGCTTACAACTTTTTTGTGTTCTATTTATCATTATTTAAAAAAAATATGGGCATTATTTATTTTAATTATTTTTAATTAAAACATATATTTATAGCTTAAATTTTATAAAGAATGATTATTGATTTAATGAATGGTCATCATTCGATTTTTACATAAAGCTGCTTTTCATTCTGCATCAATTGGTCGAAATTAGAGCAAAAGCTTTAAAATGATTGAAGAAAATGTCGACAACATTACAGCCTTTATCGCTTATTTATAATCAAAAATCTGGATTTCATGCCACACAGCAAGAAGGTGTCTATGAAGAGTTGCTGCATGTTTTGTCACAGCATGGTTTTGAAATCCAATTGTTTGAAATGGGCGATATCGCCAATTTTGATCAACTGATGCAACAGGTATTAGCACGGCATCAAGCAGCGCATTTAAGCGGTGTAGTGGTTGCAGCAGGTGGTGATGGTACTTTAAATGCAGTGGCGGCTAAACTGAAAGGCACTCACATTCCGATGGGTATTTTGCCTTTAGGCACGTTTAATTACGTGGCGCGTTTATTGAATATTCCACTGGATTTAATTGAAGCCGCACAGGTCATTGCCACAGGCACGACGCGAGCTGTGCATGTGGCACAAATCAATCAACACATCTATTTAAATAATGCCAGTTTGGGTTTATACCCTTTATTTATTCAAAAACGTGAGCGTTATAACCGTTATTTAGGACGCTTTCCTTTACATGCCTATACCTCGGCTTTAGATGTACTGCTGCGTGACCGTAAAGAATTAAAATTAGAAATAGAGGTCGATACAAAGCGCTATCCGCTGAAAACGCCGCTCATTTTCTTTGGGAATAATCAATTACAACTGTCTGAAATGAATTTACGTATTGCCAAAGCTGCTGCAGCAGGCAAAGTCGCAGGTGTTGCAGTGGCAAAGTCCGATAAATTGACTTTATTTAAAATTCTGTGGCAATTAATTCAGGGGAAGGCTGAGCAAGCCAATGATATGTACAGTTTTGCAGCAGAGCAGGTGGTCATTCATAGTAAACGCCAACAACTGACCGTGGCGCTTGATGGAGAAATTGTCAAAATGCGCCCACCACTGCGTATTTCTGTATTGAAAAATGCATTGAAGATTAAGGTGCCGCATGCTGCTGCATCTGTCTGATTTGCACTTTGGCACTGAAAATGTGGCTTGTATGCAGGCAGTACAACAACTGTGTGCAAGTATGCGACCGGAAGCGGTTGTGGTCAGTGGTGATTTAACCCAACGTGCACGCTATGCACAGTTTTATGCTTGTAAGCATTTTTTAGACAGTTTAGATGTGCCGTATTTGGTAGTACCAGGTAATCACGATATTCCACTGTATCATCTCTGGAAAAGGTTTTTGAGTCCATTCGCCCGTTATCAGTTGTTTTTTGGGCGCATGGAAAGTGTGTTGGAAACGCAACATTTTTATCTGATAGGCGTAAATAGTATTCGACGCCGTTTTCATACTCGCGGGCATATTTCTTTAAGTCAAATTCAGGAAGTTGAAGCTTTGCTACAAGTTGCGCCAAGTAATAAGTTTAAAATTTTGGTGGCGCATCAACCATTTTATACACCACCAGATGATCGCCACAGCATTAAAGATTGCCCAGTGTTGGGGCGAATTGCCTTAGAGCAGTGGAGTAAAAATGGTTTATATGCCTTGCTGCATGGGCATTTACATCAACCCGCAGTATATGACTTAAATCAAATTTATGCCTTAGGCGCAGCGCGTCCTGTGCTGGATATTCATGCGGGTACTGCAATTTCATATCGTTTGCATCAAGGTATGCCGAATAGCTTAAATGTATTGTGTAACAATGGTGATGTGCAGCATTACATTTTTGATGCTGAAAAAAAGCAATTTGTGTTGTGGCAACAAAATGCAGAATAAATCACCGATCTAGCCAACTTGTCTAAAAAAACAACAAAAATTGAAAAATTTTTAGCTTTTCCCCTTGAAGCGTTTTTTTCCATCCCCACAACTGTGTCATCTAAAATTTATTTTGATGATGACCAAAGGAATAATTAAGTCGTCATCAGGAATCTATACATTGACTTAGTCTAATGGAGTTATTTATGAGCAACATTCGTCCATTACATGACCGCGTAGTTATTCGTCGTGTTGAAGAAGAAACAAAAACAGCTGGCGGTATCTTGCTTCCAGGTTCTGCAGCAGAAAAACCAGCCCAAGGTGAAGTGATTGCAGTAGGTAATGGTCAAATTACAGACAATGGCGTACGCGCTTTAGACGTAAAAGTGGGCGACAAAGTCTTGTTTGGTACTTATGCAGGCACAACAGTTAAAGTAGACGGTGAAGAACTTCTAATTATGAAAGAGTCTGACATTTTAGCGGTACTTGAAGGCTAATTTCAGAACTCATATTCAAAGCAAATTTGAACATTATTTAAAAATATTTGGAGTTAGACATGTCAGCTAAAGACGTAAAATTTGGTGATTCAGCTCGCACAAAAATGATTGCAGGCGTGAACGTACTTGCAGATGCTGTGAAAGTAACTTTAGGCCCTAAAGGCCGTAACGTAGTGATTGACCGTTCTTTTGGTGCACCGCACATCACTAAAGACGGTGTATCTGTTGCGAAAGAAATCACCCTGAAAGACAAATTTGAAAACATGGGTGCGCAATTGGTTCGTGAAGTGTCGAGTAAAACCAATGACATCGCAGGTGACGGTACAACAACTGCAACAGTACTTGCACAAGCTATTTTAAATGAAGGGATCAAGTCAGTAACTGCGGGTATGAACCCAATGGATCTGAAACGCGGTATCGACCTTGCAGTAAAAACTGTTGTTGAAAACATTAAACAAACTGCAAAACCAGCTTCTGATTCTAAAGCGATTGAGCAAGTCGGTTCAATCTCTGCAAACTCTGACACCACTGTAGGTTCTCTGATTGCACAAGCGATGGAAAAAGTGGGCAAAGAAGGCGTAATCACTGTTGAAGAAGGTTCAGGCTTCGAAGATTCGCTTGATGTTGTAGAAGGTATGCAGTTTGACCGCGGTTATATCTCTCCATACTTTGCAAATAAACAAGATACGTTGACTGCTGAACTTGAAAACCCGTACATCCTATTGGTTGACAAGAAAATTAGCAATATCCGTGAATTGATTACTGTTTTGGAAGCTGTTGCGAAAACTGGTAAGCCTCTTCTTATCATCGCTGAAGATGTTGAAGGCGAAGCACTAGCAACTCTTGTTGTAAACAACATGCGCGGCATTATCAAAGTATGTGCTGTTAAAGCTCCTGGCTTCGGTGACCGTCGTAAAGCAATGCTTCAAGATATCGCGATCCTGACTGGCGGTACTGTGATTTCTGAAGAAATTGGTATGCAGTTAGATCAAACTTCACTTGAACACTTAGGTACTGCACATAAAGTAACGGTATCTAAAGAAAACACTGTGATTGTGGATGGTGCTGGTGATGCAAATCAGATTTCTGAGCGTGTTCAGCAAATCCGTGCGCAAATCGAAGAATCTACTTCTGAATATGACAAAGAAAAACTTCAAGAACGTGTTGCTAAATTAGCAGGCGGTGTAGCAGTCATCAAAATTGGTGCTGCAACTGAAGTTGAAATGAAAGAGAAGAAAGACCGTGTGGATGATGCGCTTCACGCAACTCGCGCTGCGGTTGAAGAAGGTGTTGTTGCAGGTGGTGGTGTTGCACTGGTGCGTGCTGCATCTGCACTTGATGGTCTGACTGGTGCTAACGATGACCAAAACGTAGGTATCAACATTCTTCGTCGTGCAATTGAAGCTCCGCTTCGTCAAATCGTAGCCAATGCTGGTGATGAGCCATCTGTAGTAATCAATGCTGTGAAGAACGGTGAAGGTAACTATGGTTATAACGCTGCGACTGGTGAATATGGCGACATGTTGGAAATGGGTATTCTTGACCCTGCAAAAGTAACTCGTTCTGCACTTGAGCATGCAGCGTCTGTTGCTGGCCTGATGTTAACAACAGAATGTATGATTACTGAAATTCCAGAAGACAAGCCAGCAATGCCAGATATGGGTGGCATGGGTGGTATGGGCGGTATGATGTAAACCTCAGCGTACCCAAACTTCAAAAACCTCGTATCGTCAGATACGGGGTTTTTTTATTGCGTGGTTTTTATAATTCAGAGTTTGCACACATGAAAAAGCAAAACTGCCTAGCCATTTTCATTTATTAAATGCGTGATATGTATTTAAACTGCTTTTTTTTGTGAATAAAACCCACTATGCTACTTGGAATAATAAGAAAAACAAATGATTAAATAAGTGTAATGCAGATTGGAGTAGGCATAAAGGGGATAAAAATGGATAACCGAGAACACGAAATTATAGGCAGTATTTATGATGCCGCTGTAGATGTGAATTTATGGCCGCAAGTAATTGAAAAAATTGTTCAATATACAGACAGTAAAACCGCCATTTTTACTGCCTTAGATCAATTTAGTCCAAGTTACGATTTTTTATTTAGTCACAATATTCCAGATGAAGCTTTGCATGCCTATCGTGATGAGCGGATTCGCGTGATTGACATGCAGTTACACAGAGTATTGTGGGAAAATTTAGGTGTGGGGCAAGTAGCGAGCTCAGATTTATCGCATTATGGGGAAAACCCTGAAAGTGATGAATATATCTTTTATGAACGCTGTTTGAATCCGACGGGAATTAGTTATATCTCGGCTGTTTTGCTCGATCAGGGTTCACATCGCTGGGCGGTTTTGGGACTACACCGTGCGCCAGATGTAGCGCCGTATCAACAAAAAGAATTGGATTTTTTAAAGCATTTGGGTGTGCATTTACGCCGTGCTTTACAAATCCATCGTCAGTTTAGTTTGGTTAAACAAGAAAATTTAAGTTTGTATAGCGTGCTCGATCATTTAAAAACAGGTGTAATTTTGCTTGATCATCAGCTGAGTTTGACTTATTCAAACCCTTTAGCTCAAAGCATGCTGGAACACGATTCATGTTTAGATTTGGACTTGTATAATCGTTTAAAAACCCATGCTTATGATCAAAGTCGTTTAGATCAATTATTACATTCAGCGTTGTTGGGACAGTCGGCATTAAACGCAGATGTAGGCGGTGTATTGTCTTTGTCAGATGCGAAAGGACAACAATTAATGCTGACTATCGTACCTTGTTCTAAATTAAAAAATATGCAGCATCAAAATGCAGGACAACATCAAATTGCGGTATTTCTGACCGATAAGCATCAGCACTATGCCTTGTCAAAAGCCTATTTGCAGCAAGCTTATCAATTGTCTAAACGTGAGTTTGAGCTGTGTGAGTTGTTGTTGAATGGTTGTAAGTTAGAAGAAATCGCGGAACATTGTGGAGTTACGCTCAGTTCGGTGCGCACTTATTTTAAAAATATTTATGAAAAAACCCAATGCAAATCGCAAATTGAACTTATGCATTTATTAATGGGTTGTACCATTCATTTTGAGCATATTGGTTAAAGCTGCCTAAGTCTAGCTTAGACAGCTTATAAGAGTTTTTAGTTACTGCGTTGTAGGGTAACAGAGGGTTCGCCTTCTGTGCCTATGGTCAGACTTGTGCCTGAAATAGTATAGTTTACAATTGATTTGGAATTGTCAAAGCTATCATGGAATCCACCACATTCATTGGTGTCATATAAGACTTCTGTTGGTGTAAGCGTATTTGCTGTAATGGATAACTTACCATATTCAATTCCAGCCCAACCGCAATCGTCACCACCTTCTCCATCTAGGAAGAAGTAGTAATTATTGTTAAAGAAAGCAAAGAGTTGAGTTTCTGAGAACTTCCAAGTGCCGACTAAACCAGATGATTGTTTTACACGTGTCAGTTTATATGTACTATTTGCACCAGGTTCATGCAGAATTAAATAAGTGCCATCCGAGCTTAGAGTGTAGGGTTTACCATCACTAGCATGAGACAGACCTGCTGTACCATTTGTATCGTGAGTAATAGTTGGCTCAAAGCTGTTGTTTAAAGGGTTCCATAGAAGCGAGCCTAATTCAATCCCTGCTTGACTTTCAGCATCTTTTGGAGAAGCTTGTCCGAGTATATAATTACCATTCGTTAATATGTGTATCACTACTACACTATTATTTTCATGCAATTGCCATGTGCCTGCGATATCTTTATAAAAAACTTGTTGTTGTTTAATAACGATTTCATCAGGGCTTACTAAGACTTGATCATTTAAGAGGTTAGTTTCTGAAATTTGAGTAGAGAAATTCTCAAAGGGTTGATCGAAAGTAATGCTAGGAATATTTTTTAACTTCTCAAGTATTTCATCACTAATTTGCACTCCATTAGTATTAGGATCTGAATCTAAAGCATCAATAAAGCTGAGTAGATTCTTTTGGGCAGTTTCATCTGTGAATAAATCTGCAGGAGAAATATTATCCTGAGCTGTAACTAGTCCACCAATTTGTACACCACTAATACTGAATTGAACTTTATCTCCAGATTGGTATTTAAAAGTTTTATTCTCTTCTGTAAGTGTGCCACTTATACCAGAACTGGTTTCATAGCTTACATTATCGACAGAACTATTTAAAAAAGTACCGTAATTCTCAGTGGTTTGATTTGATGGCGGTGGATTCGGATTGCTATCAGAATCATTGTCGGAACCGCCACATGCACTGAGTAAGCCTGCTAAAGTTAAGCATAATAAAGTTTTTTTCATCATGAATTCCTTGTTATTCAAATTGTGATGTCTGCAGTATAGAAATCAGATGAGTTTAGGTGCTATCCCAAAATTGGGAGGGTATACACAAAAATCTGTGAGAAAAAATGAAGACCAATCAACATTTTTGTGTCAAAAGCACATTTTTTAATATGTAGTCACAGAAGTTGTATTGAGCTGTGTTAATTTGAACTACGGTTTAAAAAGTTTTGTTGCATGCAAAAACTTGATGATTCCGCGATTTGAAATTCAACACTGCCACCTAAAAGTGACCCTGTTTTATGCTGTCTAAATTTTTTATTGAACGTCCGATTTTCGCTGGTGTGCTCGCAATTATTGTGATGGCACTGGGGATTTTTTCAGTATTAAATTTACCTGTAGAACGCTACCCAGACATTGCACCACCTCGTATCACCGTCAGCGCAACGTATACAGGAGCTTCGGCAGAAACTGTTGAAGAAAGCGTCACACAGGTTTTGGAACAGCAAATTAAAGGCTTAGATCACTTACTGTATTTCAGTTCTAGCAGTGATTCTTCAGGACGAAGTCGCATCAGCATTAGCTTTGAAAATGGTACCAACCCCGATACCGCACAAGTCCAGGTACAAAATGCGATTAATGGCGCAATTAACCGCTTACCTGAAGATGTGCAGCGTCAGGGGGTAAATGTCTTTAAATCATTGGGTGATACCCACATGGTCATTGGGCTGTACGATGCCACAGGCAAAAGCAGCAATATTGCATTGTCTGACTATATGATGAGTCATTTAGAGCAAGAGTTGGCACGCATTGAAGGTGTGGGTGAGGTCGATGTTTTTGGTGCGCAATATGCAATGCGGATTTGGCTGAATCCGATAAAGTTAAAACAATATGTGCTGATGCCAAGTGATGTACGTGCTGCGGTATTGGCACAAAATACTCAAGTTGCAGCAGGGGCAATTGGTGAATTACCCACAGCACAAGAACAATATCTCAATGCCAAAGTCACCTCAGGTTCACGCTTAAAAACGGTAGAAGAATTTGAAAATATTATTTTAAAAGCAGATCAGGCAGGTGGCTTTGTTTATTTAAAAGATGTGGCACGTATTGAACTTGGTGCAGAAAATTATCAAAGCTTTAATACCATTAATGGTTTTCCATCGGCAGGGATGGGGATTTCATTATCTTCTGGTGCCAATGCGTTACAAACTTCAGCCTTAATTCAAAAACAAATTGAGCATTTAAAACAACAATTGCCCGAAGGTTACCAAATTGTCTATCCACGCGATAACACACCTTTCGTGCAGGAATCAATTAAAGAAGTGGTGAAAACTTTAATTGAAGCGGTAATTTTAGTCGTCATTGTGATGTTCTTGTTTTTACAAAACTGGCGCGCGACGCTCATTCCTACCGTAACCGTGCCTGTAGTGATTTTAGGCACCATGGCCGTGTTGCAACTCTTTGGGATGAGTATTAACACGCTGACCTTATTCGCTTTGGTCTTAGCCATTGGTTTATTGGTGGATGATGCGATTGTCGTGGTGGAAAACGTCGAGCGTTTAATGCACGAACAGCAGCTCTCGGCTAAACAGGCATCTATCGCATCTATGCAGGAAATTAGCGGTGCTTTGGTCGGCATTACCTTGGTTTTGACCGCAGTATTTATTCCAATGGCATTTTTTGGTGGTTCGACTGGAGTAATTTATCGCCAGTTTTCTATCACCTTAGTCACTGCGATGGTGCTGTCTTTAGGTGTGGCCTTAATTTTAACGCCTGCTTTGTGTGCCTTGATTTTAAAACCCAATCCACAACCAGCCCAATGGGCCATCTGGTTTAATCAAAAACTGGAAAGCTTAAAACAACACTATCTCAAATTATCAGGCTGGACGATTCAGCATAAAGCGGTGTGTCTGGTTATTTTTGCAGGCTTACTGACGGTTTTTGCTTTGTTTTACCGTGCCCTACCTACCAGTTTTATCCCGAATGAAGATCAGGGCATGTTGTCGGTGCAATTTAAATTACAGGAAGGTGCGCCGTTGTCTAAAAGTCGTGAAGTGGGCGAAAGCATACGCGAATACTTTATGCAGCATGAAGCCCACAATGTTGATTTGGTGATGATTCGTTATGGACGTAATTTTTCGGGAACAGGGCAGAATTTAGGTCAGGGTTTTATTGCGCTAAAACATTGGGATGAGCGTCAAGGGCAGCAACATACTGCACAAGCCATTCGTGAACGTGCCATGCAGCATTTTCGACAGCACCCCAATGCACAAATTACCATTGGTATGCCCGCGGCAGTCCGTGGTTTGGGACAAACCGATGGCTTAGAGTTTTGGATGCGAGATGTGAATGGTACAGGACGTGATTTTTTAACCCAGCAATTTCAAAATTTGCAGCAGCAAGCCACTCAATATCAAAGCTTTAAGAATTTAGATCAACGTGCTAATCCGGAAAAAGCAGAGCTAAACGTCACGATTGATCAGAAACAGGCGATGGCAGCAGGTTTAAATCAAACGGCGATTAACAGTACCTTAGCGGCAGCTTGGGGCGGCAGTTATATCAACGATTTTATTGACCGTGGTCGAATTAAACGCGTAATTATGCAGGGTGATGCCGAATTTCGTGGTAAACCTGAAGATTTGAACCAATGGTCGGTACGCAGTCAGCAAAATCAAATGGTACCTTTTAGCCAGTTTGCTCAACTCAGTTGGAGCGGTGGGCCTGAAGTGGTCAATCGTTTTATGGGGTATAGCGCCGTGCAAATGGAAGCCGATACTGCTGAAGGATATAGCTCAGGGCAGGCGATGCGTGATTTAGAACAGATGGTGGCACAGCAGCAGGGCATTGACTTGGCATGGAGTGGGTTGTCTTTTGAAGAAAATCAGTCCAGCAATCAGGCTTTGTTACTGTATTTGGTTTCCATCGGGTTTATTTTCTTATGCCTTGCTGCCTTGTATGAAAGTTGGAGTATTCCAACAGCCGTGATGAGTGCCATTCCTTTAGGAATTGGTGGAAATATTATTTTCAGCTATTTGGCAGGTTTCCCGAACGACATTTATTTCCAAATTGCCTTGCTTACCACCATTGGTTTGTCATGTAAAAATGCCATTTTAATTGTGGAGTTTGCTTCGGCTGCGCAGCAACAAGGCAAACAGGTGATTCAAGCCGCTTTAGAAGGTGCAAGCTTACGGCTCAGACCTATTTTAATGACCTCATTGGCATTTGGTGCAGGTATTTTGCCGCTAGTATTTGCCTTTGGTGCAGGTGCAGCAAGCCGTCAGGAAATTGGGGTGAGTGTTTTAGGTGGAGTTATTTTTGGCACAATTTTAGTGCTTGTTTTTATTCCGTTTATGTATGTGCTGGTTCGTTCTATATTTCAAGTGAATCGTTCATCACCCATAAACTAAAGATGTTTTTTATTAGGCACTTAGCAAAATTATAGGCTATGATATGAAACGCTAAAAATCTTGTATAAATCTACAGATTTTCGGGTTTTTAAGGGTTGGTTTGGGCTGAGAAACTTTGCCCATTCTTCATTTTACGTTTTGGAATGATGGAGTGGGTGAGATTAATGACCAATCTGCACGCTGAACAGTTAGAACAAGCCTTGCAATTACATCAGTCAAGTACAGTGCGCAGCTTGATCGATGGTATCAACCCTGCCGATTTAGCCGACTTAATGCAGCACTTGAGTCTGAAAGCACAGCTGAGTTTAATTGAACAAATTGACAGTGCTGCCTTGGTGATGGAGTTTTTACCACTGCATTCGCAACATCAAATTGCAGAGGCGATGGCACCGCAGCAATTGGTCAAACTGATTTCAGCCATGCATTCAGATGACCGCACCGACTTATTTAAGTTACTTTCTCCGCATTTACAGCGTTTTGTCAGCTTACACATTACGGAAGAAAAACGCGCACAGATTCAGACTTTAGCGCGATATCCTGAAGAATCTGCGGGCGCGATTATGAGTTCGGATTTCGTGGTGCTCTCACCAGAACTGAACATGCAGCAAGCCATAGATGAATTGCGCAGAATGACCACAGATCGGGAAACTTTGTACCTGATTTATATTGTCGATGAACTGATGAAACTATTGGGGGTGATTTCTTTAAGAGAAATAATTCAAAACCCGCCTGAACAGAAAATTAAAAATGTGATGCGCACAGATTTAGTCACTGGTTTAGTGACAGAAGATCAGGAAAGTATTGCGCAAAAACTCAGCCATTATGATTTTTTGGCCTTACCGATTGTAGATGATGCACAGCATTTACTGGGGATTGTCACCTATGATGATGCGATGGACGTGGTACAGGCAGAAACTACAGAAGACTTTTTAAAATCCAGTGCGGTAGCGTCTTCACCTGGCATGAGTATAAAAACTGCGCCAATTTTATTTTTATATCGCAAACGTGTGTTTTGGTTGGTGATTTTGGTATTTGGCAGTTTATTGTCTGGAATTGGCATTGCGCATTATGAAGACATTATTGCAGCACATATTGTACTGGTTTTTTTCTTGCCGCTTTTGGTCGGTAGTGGTGGTAATGCGGGTTCTCAGTCTGCGACCTTAATGGTACGGGCACTGGCTACAGGTGATGTGCAATTTAAAGATTGGCTGCATTTACTCGGACGTGAAAGTTTGGTGGCGCTATGTTTGGGTGGAACTATGGCTTTTGCGGTTTCAATTTTAGGCTATTACCGTGGCGATATGATGGTGTCTGTGGTATTGGCACTGAGTATGCTGGGCATTGTGCTGATGGGCTGTTTAATTGGCATGAGTTTGCCTTTTATTTTGCATCGCCTGAAACTAGACCCTGCCAGTGCCTCTGCGCCTTTGGTAACCTCGATTTGTGATGCAACGGGCGTGGTGGTGTACTTATTTATTGCTTCACAGTTGTTACTTTAAACACTGTCGGTGATGATGACTTATTCAAGACCTCATCTTAAACTTTTTGCATTGATCAAAATTCTGTTTATAAAATCATAACAGACCTGAGTAAAAAACTGCTTTATTCTCAAGTAGATTGCATTTACCCAACGATACGTTTTCTATGCCAGAACCTGCATCTTCAAAAAAACTTAGCCAGCAAGAGGTGATTCGCTTAGAGCGCGATTTAGCCAAGTTTGCCAATATGATGGATTCTGTGGTGCGTATTCCATTTACCAAGCAGGGCGTGGGAGCAGATGCCGCATTAGGCACTGTACCTGTCGCGGGGGATGTCGCAGGTTTTGCACTGACCTGTTATGCGATTTATAAAGCCAAACAAATTGGTGTACCACAAACCAAACTCACTCCCGTGATTAAACTTGCTGTGATGGATGCAGTAGTTGGTTTTGTGCCAATTGTCGGCACAGTATTTGATGTATTTATTCGTCCAAGCCGTAAAGCTTTAGATGTAGTGCATACGCATATCCGTGAAGAATATCAGATTCACAGTGAGCATCATGTGGTACATCCTTTTTTACATGAGCGATTGGAACGTAAACAGCAGCAGTCAGCATTTTGGCGTAATCCTGTAGTGGCATGGCTGTGGCTACATTTGCCTGATTTGCTTGGTGTGATTTTTCTTATTTTCTTTATTTGGGCAGCATGGCTCGGTGCAAGTTGGTTGTGGCACTGGTCACAAAGTTTTGCTGTTTAAATGAACCTGTTTAAAGTACAAAACCATCTGGCAGATCTAATTTACAGACATGAAAAAAGCTTCCCTGAGGAAGCTTTTTGGTGTCGCTGTTACAATATCTTGCTAGCAGTATTAAGGTAAATTTAATTGCTGTAAAGCTGCAACACGTTGTTCAATGCTTGGGTGAGTTTGGAATAACGCTGCCAAGCTAAAACCTTCTTCTTTACCTGCAGAAATCGCAAAAGCTTTCATTTCTTTTGGCATTGCATCTGGCATTTCAGATTCTGCTTGTAAGCGTAATAATGCAGAAATCATGGCTTGTTTACCTGCCAAACGTGCACCTGCTTCATCGGCACGGTATTCACGTTGACGCGAGAACCACATCACGATTGAAGAGGCCAAAATACCAAATACGATATCCAGTACAATGGTAATTGCAAAATAAGCCAAGCCTGGTGCTTCGCCATCTTCACGACCAAATACGTTACGGTCAATGAAGTCACCTGCAACACGGGCAAAGAACATGACGAATGCGTTGACCACACCTTGAATCAGTGCCAAGGTCACCATGTCACCATTGGCAACGTGACCAATTTCGTGTGCCAAAACTGCACGTAATTCATCTTTGTTCATACGCTCAAGCAGCCCTGTAGATACAGCCACTAAAGCATCGTTTTTATTCCAACCTGTTGCAAAAGCATTCGATTGGTAAGAAGGGAAAATACCCACTTCTGGCATTTTGATACCAGCACGCTGCGACAACTGCGCAACTTCATTTAATAACCACGCTTCAGCTTGGTTACGAGGGGCATTCGGGTCAATTAATTCAGTCCCAGTTGTTTTTTTCGCCATCCATTTAGACATGAATAGTGAAATTAAAGAGCCAACCATACCAAAGACAAAACAGATGACCAACAGGTTGCCTAGGTTTAAGCCACCCGCGCCATGGTAACTACCGACACCGAAGAGTGACAAAATTATGCCAGCTACAACCAGTACCGCGAGGTTGGTTAGCAAGAACAAACCAATCCGCATCATTGAGTAAATCCTCTTATATTAAAAATGTAATCTGATTTATTAATAAACCATGCCGTAAATATGCGGTGTATGTATTAAAAATTCAAGAAAAATAATAAAACTGTACTAAAAATATTTTGAGCTGATACTGCAATCGGCACTTCATTTGAGCTTGCGGCAACGCAAGCTCAAATGAAGTGCTGTAGCTTTTATTCTGAAATAAAAATACGTGCCGAAGCCGTGGCATTCCCTGTCGCGTAAGAACCTGCAGGTGCATCGGTAAAGCGACCATCGGCAGCCATAATAATTTGACGTTGTGGGCGTTTGTTTGCCGCCACTTGATGACTACTGGCAGTGTAACTCTCTGACTGCGCAATCACTTGAGCATTTTGACTCTGAGTATTGCTATTGTTATTTGCCGTAATCGCATTGTTATTAGCACTTGCACTAACACCGTTGGCATACAGGTTGCTATAACGACTGGTCACACGACGTACATAGTCCTGAGTTTCACGAAAAGGTGGTACACCGCCGTATTTTGCAATATTGCCTTCGCCCGCGTTATAACCCGCCAAAGCTAAAGTGGTGTTGCCATTAAAGCGTTTGAGTAACCAAGCCAAGTATTTTGCACCCGCCATAATGTTTTCATGCGGGTCATAAGCGTTGCTGACATTAAAACGTCGTGCTGTCGCAGGCATGAGCTGCATTAGACCTTGTGCACCGACAGGCGAGCGGGCGTTGACATTAAAACCTGATTCGGTATGCATCACTGCTTTAATTAGACCTTCTGAAACACCGTGTTGTTGTGCTGCTTGCTGAATAATGTGGTCAAAGGCGTTTTTATTGCGGCTATAACTTGGCAATACCGACGCTTCGGAATTGCCCCAGTTGCGATAACTGTGAATATTGCTGTCTGGATAATATGTGACTTTTACTTTTGTCAGTGAACGATCTGCACTTTTGCGGTTAGTCAGCAAGGTACTGCCATTGCTGTCCTTATACATATAAATTTGACCTGCGTGCGTTGTCGTTGCCAAAGGCATGATGCTGGCAGTCCCCAAAATATACAGTAAAAAGGCATTAATTTTATTGTTCATGCTGTGAATACACTAAAAGCTGTCCCCAAACAGTTATGAGGAGTTTAACAAAAATCTCACAGATGAAAAGGCTTTGTACAAATTCATTTACAGTAGTGTCGAAAAAAATCAAGCTTAATTGCTGACAGAGTAATCAAAAAAAATATTTATTTTTTTTTAATTGGATCAGCTTGACACACTTAAGTGTATGATTTTAAATTAAAATAAAATCGATCAAAAAGTAATCAATTTAAAGAGAAGCCTTAGAATAACGGCAAGAGGCGTTGTCAAGTTGTTTTAAATCCACAAAGTTATCCACAGCTTTTGTGGAAAACTGTGGAAAAGTCCAAAAGATAAGCATCTTGGCGAAAAAGTGAACCTGAGGGTTCAAACTTGCCGCAGAAAAAACGATCTGCGCAGACAAAAATAAAGTGTGCAAACAGAAATGAACGCGCAGTCAGAAATTAAGTTCTCTGACGAAAAGGAAGATTGCGATGAAATTACATTCTTTTGATGCGGGATTGGTCTGAATCGGCTAAAATTGCGCGGTAATTTTTTTCATGGGTTAATCGCGTCTATGTTCTCACCAGTTGAGTCCGATCAAGGCTTTAATTTCAAACCAGAACTTCCAACCAGCTCTGCGTATTATCGTTTGTTGAAAAAGCTGCGTCGCCAAGTCGGGCATGCGATTCGTGACTTCAACATGATTGAAGATGGCGATAAAGTCATGGTGTGTATTTCTGGTGGTAAAGACAGTTATACCTTGCTGGACATTATGTTGCAGTTCAAGCGCATCGCACCCATCAATTTTGATGTGGTGGCTGTGAACTTAGACCAAAAGCAACCGGGCTTCCCTGAAGATGTATTGCCGCGTTATTTAGAAGAAAATAACATCCCATATTACATATTAGAAAAAGACACCTATAGCATCACCAAGCGTTTAACGCCTGAAGGTAAAACTTACTGTGCAGTGTGTTCGCGTTTGCGTCGTGGTTCTTTGTATGGCTTTGCGCAGGAAATAGGGGCAACCAAAGTGGCGCTTGGGCATCACCGTGATGATATTTTGGCGACTTTTTTCTTAAACTTGTTCCATGGCGGTAGCTTAAAAGCCATGCCACCGAAGTTGTTGTCATCAGACAAGAAAAATATGCTGATTCGTCCACTGGCTTATGTGGAAGAAAAAGACATCATTAAATATGCAGAAATGCGTAAATTCCCAATTATTCCGTGTAACTTGTGTGGTTCACAGGAAAACTTACAGCGTGCCATTATTAACGACATGTTACGTGAGTGGGATAAAGCACATCCTAAGCGTTTGCACAGTATTTTTGGCGCATTACAGAATGTATCGCCATCGCAGTTGGCAGACCGTGAATTATTCGACTTTGAAGCGTTAGACAGCCAGCGCGTATTTGATTTTGCCGATCAGGCCGAACAAAACGCAGCAGAGCAAAACAAACGCATCAATATGGTCAATTTAGGCTACGCTGCAGACTAAGCGATAACAGCCTGTCAATCCCTTTAAAATGTAATCAACACCAAGCCAGAGCTTGGTGTTTTTTTATGAATTTGATTTATTTGAGAAAGTCGTCATTTCGACTAAAAATACAAAAACTGAACGTCCCGTACAAAATTTCTTAGCCTTTCACGAAAGGTTCATGCTATAACAATCAGCAAGCAAAACAGCTTAATAATGATGGTGTCTGGATAGACAACACACATGCACAAATATATTGAGGAAAAATCATGCCTGCTTTTTTAACTGATGATTGGTTTGCAACTGTAGAAAATCTAACGGCTCAAGCTGGTGATTTAAACCTACCTCCAGCACTTGCAAATCTGGCAATTAACTTAGTGGTGACTGATGCTGCAGGCAACACAGAATTGTCTTTAGATGGCGGTAAAATCCAAAAAGGTTTGGCGGACAACGCCAAAACAACATTAAATATGGATGCGGAAACTTTACGTAAAGTATTCCTAGAGTTTGACATGGCGGCTGCTATGCAAGCCTTTATGACAGGTAAAATCAAAGTACAGGGCGATATGTCACAATTAATGGCATTACAAACTGCAAAACCAAGCCAAGAACAAAAAGACTTATTTAAGAAGATTCTTGAGCAATCTGCTTAATTCAAGCGATTTACGCTGTAGCAGGCGAATTTCCCGCTATAGTACAAAAAAGCCTAGCTGAAGTATCAACTAGGCTTTTTTATGCACTGCAGCTTTAACAGCGCATTATTCATGTTTGAATTGCAGCTGATAAACACTGCAATTCAATTATGCTAGGCAAGTTTTAGATATTCACCAACTGCGGTGTGGTCTTAATATGCTCAAGGTAAGCGCGAATACGAGTCACGTATTGCACTGCTTGACGATAACGACCATTGCTGGCTTTGTTACTGTCTAAATACGCATACAGGTTCACCCAATTGTTCGGGTTTTTGCCTTGTGAGCGAATACGCTTCTGAATTTGACTGACTGCACCAGGACCCATGTTATAAGCGACAAGGGCATACCAGTTACGATCAGGAAACGGAATATGTTCGTAACGGCTGAGCATTTGGTCATAATACTTGGCACCGCCCTGAATACTCTGCGCAGGGTCGGTACGGTTGCTTACGCCCATCGCTTTGGCTGTATTATTGGTCAGCATCATAATACCGCGCACACCTGTTGGCGAAACCGAGTTGGGTTTGAGGTAAGATTCCTGATAACCAATTGCCGCCAAAAGATGCCAGTCTAAATCGTACTGCGTGGCAGTCTTTTTAAAGTTGGCCTTATATAAAGGTAAACGATTACGCAAATCCCGCTGGATCACATCCCACGATTCTTGTTTGACCACATTACGATTATAAAATGAAGCCAATTGGGTAATTGAGCCGTTTTGCTTGCCACGACAAACAAAGTTGCTTGCGGTTTGGCTAAGAGGATCATCTGCGTGTTTAAACACCCAGTTCAGCTCACTAATTAAACCATTACGCTTTAAAGTATTTAAATCGCCACAACTGGCAGAAAATGCCGTGAGTTGCTGCTTTTCGATGCTTTGGATACTCGACGTGGTCATGGCAAAGTTCGCTTTACCAGAAGACACCCATTTTAAAGCGGTCGCATTGTCGCTTACCGTTTTAAATTCGAGTTTCACATTCATGCTGTCGGCATAGTTACGCACAAGGTCATAACCAAAGCCATGTAAATGTTGTCCATCTTTAAACACTGTGGTTGGATTTTCCACAGACACAACGGTCAATTTGTTCTGATTGACGACGCTGTCAAATTGATGAACGGCTTTGCCTGCGTTAATACTGTGGAATGGGAGAAGAACAGTACTGAAAGCGAGGACTTTGAATGGGAGGCGATTAAAAAATGAGTGAAGGCTAAGCCTAGACCCAGACGTTGAACTACTGTGCATGTTGGCTCCGCTACAAGTAATTTATGCCCTAAAAAGCAAAGGCAACACACCTTAAACTTTTTCAAGTTTGATAAATTCAATAAGGGTTGGGCAGTCATGACGTCATTCAAAATGACTTGGGATTAAAGGGAAAATGTGTAAAATTTATACACAGGTTAAAAAGTGATCAAAACTAAAAGATGTGCGAATAATAAAGATGAAAATTTTGGATGTCAAATTTTGTACATAAATTTTTTGAAAAATGTAACATAAGATATTCATTTCATTGAGAAATAAATTTTATAAATTTTTATTGTGTATAAAAATGCAATAAAATATAGGATTGATGTTAACCAAATGTAAAAAACCGGCTGCAAAAACACCATGAAATCTAACTTAATTACACGTTCTGGACACGATAAACTCGTGGCTGAGTTACAGCATTTGTGGCATGAAGAACGCCCTGAAATCACCAAAAAAGTAAACTGGGCGGCAAGTCTCGGCGATCGCTCTGAAAATGCTGATTACCAATATAACAAACAGCTTTTGCGTAAAATTGACCGTCGGGTACGTTATTTGGGCAAGCGTTTGGAAGAGTTGCGCATTGTCGATTTTGCACCTGAACAAGAGGGTAAAGTATATTTTGGGGCATGGGTCGAAATTGAAAATGAACAAGGCGAGCTAAAGACCTTGAGAATTGTGGGCGTGGATGAAATTTATGATCATCATCCACAACATATTTCGATTGATTCACCTATGGCTCGGGCTTTGTTGTCTAAACAGGTGGATGATGAGGTGGAAGTGCAGACACCGCTGGGCAAAAAGAGCTGGTTTATTAATTCGATACGCTATGAAAAGCCTGAAATTGCAGAAAATGACTGATTTTTGATTTTATTTTGAACATTTGGATCATAATTTTTAGAAACTATTTGCCAAGCTGAATTTTTCTTTATATGATAGCCGCCATTGGAAGCGTGGCAGAGCGGTTTAATGCACCGGTCTTGAAAACCGACGAGGGTGTGAGTCCTCCGTGAGTTCGAATCTCACCGCTTCCGCCAAATTTAAAAAGACCCTTGATTTTCAAGGGTCTTTTTTTTGAGCTAAAGTTTTCTAGTTTTAATTACTATAATATGAGCTTGACTTTCCCAATAATTATAATATTTGTGTAGATAATTTTGATTAGGTCTAAAAAAGACTAGGTTTTTGTTAGAATCTCAACTTGGAAAATTAATGATTTTTAGATTGATAATTAATCAATAAGCGAACTTTAAAATGGTATAGATATATGAAATACAATAAAATAATAAAAAACATTTATTTTTACTTATGACCTTCTCAAAAAAAGATGTAACTCGCGCAGGCGAAGCTTTAATTAATGATAGTTTATTAGATGACCACCAATTGCTAGAACGTACTATGCAAATACTAACATATTGGAGAGATAGTCATATTCAGCCTTTGAATGAAGCACACAATTTATTAAATCGCTTTATCTATCGAATTGATAAGAAAGCATTTACTGCTAAAAGATTAAAACGATTTGAGTCAATTAAGAAAAAACTTAAACGTTTTGATGGCATGCAACTCAAAAATATGCAGGATATAGGTGGAGAGGTGGTCCCACTTGTTTGAACAACTAAAAGCGTATTTATAAGTGATATTCCGCTCTAGTTAAGCCACCTTGTTTTGTTGGGGTAGCTGATCATAGTAAAACTCATTTGGTGTCATTTTGTCTAG
>NZ_VPEY01000080.1:0-1162 GCF_013416935.1 Acinetobacter sp. YH1901141
AAAATCGAATAACCTTGATTTAAGGAGATTTTCTATGAAAACATCTAAGTATTCAGACAGCTTGATCATGAGTATCTTGAAGCAAGCTGAAGCAGGAACACCCATACCGAACTTGTGCCGCGAACATGGTATGAGCTCTGCTACATTCTACAAGTGGAAGTCCAAATATGGCGGCATGGATCTTTCAATGATGACGCGGCTTAAAGAACTTGAGGCTGAAAATGCCCGTTTAAAACGCATGTATGCTGATGAGCGGCTAAAGTCAGACATCTTGCAAGATGCACTTTTAAAAAAGTTTTAAGGCCTGTTCAGCGAAAGTCACTTGCTCAGCAAGCTACTGAGCAATTTAAGATTTCAATCAGCATGGCCTGCTTAATTTTTAAAGTCAGTCAAACGTGTTATCGCTATAAAGCTCGTTTAGATGAAGAGAATCAACAGATTGCCGAATGGTTGATTCAATTAACCAATGATCATAAAACATGGGGCTTCAAGCTTTGTTTCCTGTATTTGCGTAATGTTAAAAAATACAAATGGAACCACAAACGTGTCTATCGCATTTATAAGGAGCTTGAGCTTAATTTAAGAATCAAGCCTAATAAGCGGATTAAACGAGAACAGCCTGAAACCCTTGCAGTACCGACAGCTAAGAATGAATCATGGTCAATGGACTTTATGTATGATCAACTCAGTGATGGACGTAGTTATCGAGTTCACAACGTGATTGATGACTATAATCGCGAGTCATTGGATATATTGATTGACTTTTCGTTGCCAGCAGAACGTGTGCTGAGAGGACTTGATCAGCTCATTGAATGGCGAGGTAAACCTAAACGCATTAGAACCGACAATGGCCCAGAGTATATAAGTGAGCTGATGGAAAAGTGGTGTGATCAGCATGGTATTGAGCATGTATTTACTCAACCAGGCAATCCACAGCAAAATGCATATGTTGAGCGATTTAATCGTACAGTACGTTATGAGTGTCTAAATCAATATTTATTTCGAGATCTGAGCGAGGTGCAGGACTATACAACTGACTGGCAGTACTTTTATAATCATGAACGACCTCATATGTCAGTAAATGGTTGTCCACCTATTTTTAAACAATAACAAGGCTTTAGATTTTCTACCCATTAATTCAATTAAAAATGGGGGTATTACC
>NZ_VPEY01000081.1:0-1131 GCF_013416935.1 Acinetobacter sp. YH1901141
CGTTGCTTGTCTGATACGTTGACGTTTGTTTTCTTGCTTGAGAAATTGCCAATAGATGGGTTCAAATTTTTTGAAAAAATCATCAACAATACAAAAAATTTCTGTAAAATCGTACATGGTAGTTAGAAAAATCGTACATGGTAGTTAGAGCCTTTGGGTTGTGTCGTAACTTTCTAAATGGCTCTAACTACCTTTTTTTCAAGGGCTTTTCTTATCCGTAATTCGGGTTAATATAGATGCAATGCAAATACAACACAGATGGATTGGTCAGCAAATGTTAAAACAAAGTGTGTTTACCATGGCAGCAATGCTTATCAGCTTCAATACGATGGCAGCCAACACCGTGGTAGAAATGACAACCAGCATGGGCAATATTGAAATCGAACTGTTTAATGACAAAGCCCCAGTTTCTGCAAAGAACTTTGAAAACTATGCCAAGTCAAACTTCTATAACGGTACGATCTTCCATCGTGTTATCCCAGGCTTTATGGTGCAAGGCGGTGGTATGGATGCCAATATGCAAGAAAAGCCAACCAAAGCGACCATTCGTAATGAATCAAGTAATGGATTGAAAAATACCCGTGGTACCTTGGCGATGGCACGTATGAATCATCCTGATTCTGCCAGCAGCCAATTCTTTATTAATGTGGTAGATAACGATTTCTTAAATCGAAGTCCACGTAACGCAGGCTATGCGGTATTTGGTCAAGTCACTAAAGGTATGGATGTTGTCGATAAAATTGTAAAAGTACCAACAGGCAACTATGGCATGCATCAAAATGTACCGAAACAAGCGGTAAAAATACTCAGTGTGAAAGTGAAAGAGGCTGCCCCAACAAAATAAGCGGATTTAGATTGCAAAAATATGAAAAACATATTTTTAATTTAAAATCATAGGGTTAGTGCGAGTTTTGTGTGTTTTTGAACCAAAATAGTGCGTAAAAATCCAACACTCGTGAAAACAAGCAGTTAAAAGCACTTGCACGTGTAGGAAATTGCCCTATAATGCACCCATCCCGACGCGAAACAGCCTACGAACTTAGCTTACAGGGTTGAGTTGTTAGAAGTGTTTTGCGTTAAAATTTCTGCTGACGAGGCAGAAATTAAGATCATTAAGAGATTATGAAGAAC
>NZ_VPEY01000082.1:0-1082 GCF_013416935.1 Acinetobacter sp. YH1901141
TAAGCTGTCATTAAAAAGTAAACATGTATTCTTTTCCGAATTGGTTTGATACTCTCTCCACCCATTGCTCTATTTTATCAGCTGTCATGACTTGAAAATCTCGCCAATAATATTTCATCTGCTTCCATACCATCTCGATTCGATTCAACTCAGGGCTATAAGCTGGAATAAAATACAAATTCGTCGAAAAGTTACTTTTAAGTAGCTCTCTGTAATCAGCCATCTTTTTACTTCTATGAATCGAGGCATTATCAACAATAAGAACCAATGGAAGGTTATAAGTCTGTTTTACTTGTTGAGCTATTCCAGTTAAATAGGCATAAAACCAAGTGCTTGTAACTGACTCTTGTAAACAACTTGTCACCAGTTTCCCCGTTGAAAGCAAACACCCCATGACATTAACTCGTTTTAATCTTATTGCATCAACCGCATGAACATCACCTATCTTTGTCCACGCATAGCGGTTATCAGGTGTAGATGAAAACCCTGTTTCATCAACATAACCTAATATAATTTCACCACGTGCCGCTTGCTCTCGTAATTTTTCAATCTGCTGTGTTGCTTGTTCAAATGCAATCGGATCTCTTTTTTTTCAAGCTATGACGGGTACGCTTGAAGACCATACCTGAATCACGTAAAAACTTACGAATGGTTCCAACAGACACGGACACTTCGTATTCTTCATGTAGTTTGACTCGGATTTGTTCTGCATTGAGTGGACTTGTATTGACCCAATCTAGGATTTTCGCCTGATAGTCTGAGATCAATGTATTGGGCCGACCTGAGCGATGACCTTCTTTAATCGATTCAAACTCATACAATTCCCAACGTCGGCGTTGTAGCCTTATGGTTTCTGGGATACGTTCTTGTAGAGTGGCAACTTCCGCAACACTTTTACCTTCAGAAAGCCAGAGAATAGTTTGGGCACGTTGTCTTTCACGCCAATGTTTTGCATGCTTGGCCAGAAAAATGAGTCGTTCTCGCTGTTCTAAACTAAGTGGTACAGAAACAATTCGAGGCATGTGTGAACATCTGTTAACTAAAAAAACTTTTTCGCATGATTAGTTATTTTTGTCAACTTA
>NZ_VPEY01000083.1:0-1081 GCF_013416935.1 Acinetobacter sp. YH1901141
CCAGCCGGCCCGAGATCATGGGGTGGGTGCTGGGCATCGTTTACCGCGTCATTGCCACGCACCTGGTCAAGAAAGCGGGCCATACCCACCAAGTGGCCAAGACGGGCGCGGTCACCCTGATCCAGCGTTTTGGATCGGCGCTCAATCTGAATGTTCACTTCCACATGCTGTTTCTCGACGGTGTGTATGTCGAGCAATCCCACGGCTCAGCGCGTTTCCGCTGGGTCAAGGCGCCGACCAGCCCAGAGCTCACCCAGCTGACGCACACCATCGCCCACCGGGTGGGTCGCTATCTGGAACGGCAAGGCCTGCTGGAACGGGATGTCGAAAACAGCTATCTGGCCTCGGATGCGGTGGATGACGACCCGATGACACCCCTGCTGGGGCACTCGATCACTTACCGTATCGCTGTCGGTTCACAGGCGGGGCGAAAGGTGTTCACTTTGCAAACTCTGCCGACCAGTGGTGATCCGTTCGGTGACGGGATTGGCAAGGTAGCCGGGTCCAGCCTGCACGCCGGCGTGGCGGCCAGGGCCGATGAACGCAAGAAGCTCGAACGGCTGTGCCGGTACATCAGCCGCCCGGCGGTATCCGAGAAGCGGCTGTCGTTAACACGAGGCGGCAACGTGCGCTACCAGCTCAAGACGCCGTACCGGGACGGCACCACGCACGTCATTTTCGAACCATTGGATTTCATTGCAAGGCTGGCCGCCCTGGTACCGAAGCCCAGAGTCAACCTAACCCGCTTCCACGGGGTGTTCGCACCCAACAGTCGGCACCGGGCGTTGGTCACGCCGGCAAAACGGGGCAGGGGCAACAAGGTCAGGGTGGCTGATGAACCGGCAACACCAGCACAACGGCGAGCGTCGATGACATGGGCGCAACGGCTCAAGCGTGTTTTCAATATCGACATCGAGACCTGCAGCGGCTGCGGCGGCGCCATGAAAGTCATCGCCTGCATTGAAGACCCTATAGTGATCAAGCAGATCCTTGATCACCTGAAGCACAAAGCCGAAACCAGCGGGACCAGGGCGTTACCCGAAAGCCGGGCGCCACCGGCTGAGCTGCTCCTGGGTCTGTT
>NZ_VPEY01000084.1:0-1074 GCF_013416935.1 Acinetobacter sp. YH1901141
GGCGGATTCAAGCGGCAAGTGCAACAGTATAAAAACCAGCCATAACTTCACTCGGTGTATACCAACCTAGTGTTTTTCTAGGACGATGGTTGAGTGCAAATTCTATCTGCTCTATTTGTTCGTTTGACACGTCATCAAACGATGATGATTTTGGCAGATATTGACGGATTAAACCATTCGTATTTTCATTTCTAGCTCTCTGAATAGACTTGTAAGGATCAGCAAAATACGTCTCTATGCCAGCATCAGTAATTCTTTTGTGTTCGGAAAATTCTTTGCCATTATCAAATGTCACACTATAAGCATGGCTCATTTGTAAACGATCTAATGCACAAGTAATCGTTTTAGAGGATTCTCTCGTTGACCCTAAATGAACAATATGTACATACAGGCTCTTTCGATCAACGAGAGTCAATAAAGCACCTTTATGATGTTTACCAATCACCGTGTCACCTTCGAAATCTCCTAAACGTTGTCGTTGATCAATGACCTGGTCTCGGTAGTGAATACTTGTTTTATCAATGATTTGCCCCCTACGATCCGTGTTTTTGTAACCGCGTTTTCGATATTTCTTCTGATGCCTTAAGTGTAGATGAAGTTTACCACCTTTTGATTTATCTTGATAAATGTACTGGTAAATCCACTCATGTGAAGGTACATCCAGCCAACCGCGTTGTGTTAAAGCACCTGAAATTTGTTCTGGTGACCAGTCCAAACCAATCAAATAATCAATATAAGCGAAGGCAAATGCTGTCATTGATGATGAAGGACGGTACCGTCTTTGACTTGCAAATTTAGCTGCCTGTTGAGCTCTATATCCACGTTGCCCAGTATTTCTTTTTAATTCACGGTAGATGGTTGATCGTGAACGTCCTAACTCCCGAGCAAGGGTAGCGATTGAACTTTTACTTTTCAAAGTAGCATAAATTTCGTATCTTTCATCTTGAGAAAGTTGGGTGTATTTCTTCATTGTGTGCTTTCCAATTGCGAGTTGAAAAAGTCTAATGATTCTATGAATACACCTAACTTTTTCAACTAACTACAAATGTGTTGCACTTGGGATTTGAATCTGCG
>NZ_VPEY01000085.1:0-1013 GCF_013416935.1 Acinetobacter sp. YH1901141
CCATGAAGTGCCTGCCTGCGTCTGTTAGCCGAACGCCCCGCGCATGGCGCTCAAATAGCAGGACACCAAGGTTATCCTCCAGCGCTTTCACACGCGCGCTGACGCTCGACTGGCTGATACCAAGTGCCTTGGCCGCATGCCGAAAATTCAGATGCTCGGCGACGGCGATGAACTGAACAAGGGAAATGAGCGGTATCCTGCCAGACAGGATACCGACATTCACGAGGTTTCGATGGTTAGTGCGCCGCATCGGAGCGGGCCTGCTACCAGTCGTCGGTTAGACGACTGGCGACTTCTCGGTGGCAGCCCCACGGAGCCGAAGGAGCACCAGCCCCAACGAAACCAGTACCGCCATCGCCGTGGCGTAACAGATCACGGGCCACGCTGTGTCACCGTTTAAAAGTGCCACCGCCAATGTCCCGACAATGCTGACTATCAGGCTTTGAACGCAGAAGTAGAACGCGACCGCTGATCCCGCGATGTCGTCGAACTCTGCCAAAGCGCCGTTCGCGGTAACGGACACCGTGAAGACAATACCGACCGCGACAACCCACATCGGTAGGATGAAGGTGAGGAATGACGGCGAGCCGTAAAGTTCGCCGATCCCCAACAGGACCGCTCCGCAAACAAGCAACGCCATCCCACGCGCCACGCATCCTGCGATGCCCCATCTGGCGACAAAGGACTTCGCGAAACGGGTTGTCACGATCATTACAAGCGCGACAGTGGCGAAGGCAAAGCTGAATCCGATCTCGGAATATTCCGCTTGGCCTATGAGCACACGGGGAGCCGTCGAGAAGAAGACGAAGTAGGTGCCCATACCGGCGCTAAAGCCGACAGTGTAAACCCAAAAAGCCGGACTCGCGAAGATCGGCAAGACAGATCGGCGCGTCTTGACTTGATCCAGAGGGCGGGTTTCGTGCCACCTGAAACCCGCATTTAGGAGTGCGAGCATCGCCAGTATAGCCAAAGTAATGAATATCGCCTGCCATCCCAAGAACTCGCCGATCAAT
>NZ_VPEY01000008.1:0-114114 GCF_013416935.1 Acinetobacter sp. YH1901141
ATGTTCGCGGCACAAGTTCGGTATGGGTGTTCCTGCTTCAGCTTGCTTCAAGATACTCATGATCAAGCTGTCTGAATACTTAGATGTTTTCATAGAAAATCTCCTTAAATCAAGGTTATTCGATTTTCTACTTTTAAACTCAATTATTTTTAGGGAGGATTACCGCATTATCGCTCGCGTCATCAATCATTAATTGCCTTCTCTAATAAATACTTTTATGACTCTGACCTTGTTTTGTTCCCATCACCTATTCAAAGTTCTCCAGAACTTGGTATCCGATATAAGAAGGCATCTGGCATATTTGATTCAGGGCGAAACTATAAAGAAGCACAAAGTGTTGTAGATGAAGTATGTGAATTAATTCTTCAAGATAAAGAAGAGTCAATTGGTATAGTTGCGATGAATAGTCAGCAACGGGATGAAATCGAAAGTCAATTAGAACTCAGACTATCAAAAGATTCTAGGTTGCAGGATCTTTATGATAAAAAAATGAAATCTCATGAACCTGTATTTGTTAAGAATCTTGAAAATGTCCAAGGTGATGAAAGAGATGTTATTGTCATATCCATGACTTATGGGCCGTCACAGGTTGGGGGTAAAGTATTTCAAAGATTTGGTCCGATTAACCAAAGTTCAGGTTGGAGACGACTCAATGTACTGTTTACCCGTTCAAAGAAGAGAATGCATGTAATTTCATCTATGAATTCATCTGATATTTTATCATCTGAATCAAGTAGTAAAGGTGTAACTGCATTAAAGGCATTCTTAAGATACTGCGAAACTGGTTTTTTACATGAAGAAAAAGTAACTGGCAAAGCACCTGATAGTGACTTTGAAATAGCAGTCATTAAAGCGCTTGAGAAGCATGGATATGAATGTGAACCTCAACTTGGTGTTGCAGGATACTTTTTAGATCTTGCTGTCAAAAATCCAGCTAATCCAGGAGAATATTTGTTAGCAGTTGAGTGCGATGGTGCAACTTATCATTCTGCAAAATCTAGTAGAGATCGTGATCGTTTACGCCAACAAATTCTAGAAAGTTTGGGTTGGAATATACATCGGATTTGGTCAACAGACTGGTTTAAAAATTCGCAAGAACAAATGCAAATTTTGTTGGAAAAATTGAGAGTATTAAAACCGGCTGTTGATATACAAGATACTATTAATACCCAAATAACACGGCCAACAAGCATTAATATTGAGAAGCAATATTTACTTGAATCTGAAACAGAAAATGAATCACACGATAATATTATTGAAATAATAGAGGCGGGTGATCTGGTGAGATATTTGGATAGTAGGCATCCTGAAAAAATAATGAATGTTAAGATTTCTAATAATCTTAACAATTTCCAGGAAGGTATTACACATGTTAATAGTCCCTTAGGTCAAGCATTAATGGGACTAACGATAGATGACAGTACAACCTTATCTTTGCCAAGTGGTGATGTGAAAATCACAGTGAAAGAGATCATTAAGTCTTAAGTAAATTTTAACAATGGTGGTAAATATGAATTTTGAAATAGAAAAGTTAATGAGAGCTGAGGAAATTGCGGCATCTGGTATTTATAGTCTTTCTGAATCTGAACAGCAGGCTATATTACAGTGGGGCTTACGTTTATTTGGGATGGGACAGCACAAAGTCGGTGATATACACGAGATTAAATACGAGGGCAGAGTGGTTGTTTTAGATGACGGTTCTAGATGGGAAGTCGAGTCATACGATGCATCAACTGTAGATTTTTGGGGGGAGTTTACAAAAGTAGCTATTATAGATGATGAAATGTATCGTTTAGACGAGAGTGTTTCTGTAAGCGAGGATTTGGTTTAAAGATCCTATACATTAGATCTCTTGTAAAAGTATGCTTATACCTAATTTTTGAATCAGCTAAACCTTCTAAAATATAGCTTGCTGCTGTTTAAATTTTGACTAACGCAAGAAGTCTAATGTAAATGTTATTTAATTAACTAGCCTGAAAAAATGTAATTCGGTTTGCGGGGAAATTAAATGAAAATAATTACAAAAAAATAACATAAATAATGTATGTATCCGAGTTTGTATCATATTTCATTCAATAATAATAAATATATATGAAACATATACTTAAAATTGAGTATGGTAACGTCTGGGCCCACCATATAAAACAACCACTTAGGTGTACTAATCCTAAGTGGTTTTTTATTTTAAGCTTTATGTCAGCAATTGAAATGTAGTCTGTGAGCAGCTCAAAAGCTTATTCATTTAAGATTCCACTTGCACATCTACTTCTTCCTCGCCAACAACGTCGCAAAACGCTGTTTAATGCGATTGCCATCTGCATCTGTGCGGTGCAACTCACCGACATTTTCATTGTATTTCACAATATCCCAATCAGCATAATAAGCACTTAACTCACCCGCTTTAAAACTAAAAGGGAAGTCTTGTTGCACAGGGTAATCTTCAGTATCCATAGCGCAAACAATTAAGTTAAAGCCTTGTGGTTTGGTCGCTTGCTGCATGTGCTGAATAAGCTTAGGAATGGTCTCAGGTGCCAAAAACATCATCACCACTGTACAGTTAATGAAGTCATATTCACCTGTAATAGTGGCATCCTGATTGAAATCCCGCACAGCAGTTTGAATAGATGAAATCTGTTCTGCAGCAATAATTTCATTCAGTTTTTGAATACTACTCGGATTCACATCCCAAGCATCCACCTGAAAACCATTTTGACTCAAATACAGTGCATTTCGGCCTGTACCACAGCCAACATCCAAAGCTTTACCCACGGTTAGCAGTGGAAGTGCCATTAAAATTTCAGAATGTGTTGGGCTTAATTTGTATTTTTTAACAAAATAATCTTGAGGCAAACAATAAAAACTGAGCTGACACTCAATATTATCACTGGCTGATACAATTTTATGCCACGCTTGCGGTTCAATAAAAGGTGGTTGATTTTCCACAGAAAAAACATGCTCAGAATGTACTTCACCAGATTCATGCAGCATCGAAAAATGCAATTCACCTTTTAAAATAGTCAACTTCGCCCATGTGCCGACTTGGGTATTATGTTGTTTTTTAAACCCTTGTGGAATTGAGTCATGATTCCAAATAGGAAGTTGTTTATAACAGATCAATTCTTGTTGCATCATAAACTCCAGTTGTACCGATCCTGATGGGATATAACTTCACATTAATGTAATGTCTTATGTAGATTAGAAAATATCATCTTCATTTCAGCATAACATTGCAGACCTGTTTCAGCCATCTTATGAATTTTATCCATCTCATTAAAACTAAAATTATTTTTAGGGGGGATTACCGCTAAAAATACTAAACTGAAAAAATATTCACCATAAATTGTATGATTTTCATGTCTATTCAGTTGTGAATGTTTTACCATAAGCCGTTTAAATTCATTGAATTATTCCGTGTTTATTCAAGCCAATCAGTACGTTATTCCAACAGAGCAGCACGATTATCCTGAATGGCATCGTGGGCGTGAGCGTTATGCACTTTGGTATTTGACTGTTCAAAATCTAGATTTAGAGCGCTATTTAAAAGAATTAAAACAGCAATTTTCAGACGTGTTATTTCGCCCAAATACACGTCAGTTTCATATCACTTTATATATTTGTGGATTTTATGCAGCAAAAAAATATTGGGAAGATGACTTTCTCGAGTCACAATTTCAACAACAAGTTCAAGCCTTACAGCAGTTGCAACTAGAGCCTTTTCAACTGAAAGTGGGCGGCATCAATAGTTTTGATAGTGCTTTATTTGTAGAAGTGCAAGATCAATCACAGCAACTGGCGCGTATACGTCAGGCACTTAGCGTAGGCGGGGCTGAAATCGCAGCTTTACAGTATCATCCACATATTACTTTGGGTTTATATCAAACAGCGTGTTCAACCAATTTGATTTTGCAGCGTATTCAAAATCTCCCCGTGCAATATTTCGATTTAGATATCCATCATTTAAATTTTGGTTATTATCAGGCACACACTTTACAAGGTCAGCTATTTAGCACGCATCAATTTCCTTTGGAGCACATGTGATTCAACTTATTTTGGGCGGTGCGCGTTCGGGTAAAAGCCGTATGGCTGAGCAAACCGCGCAGCAACTTGGCAAATCCGTCATTTATGTAGCAACTGCACAAGCGGGCGATGCAGAAATGCAGGCGCGGATTCAGCATCATCAACAACAGCGTCCGCAGACTTGGCAATTGTGCGAAGAGCCTTTGTATTTGGCGGAGCAGTTAAAGATGCTGGATCATCCGAATGCTGTGATTTTAGTAGATTGTCTGACCTTGTGGATGAGTAATTTGTTGATGCAATCTGCAGAAAGCTTTGCCGAACAACAAATTTCAGCATTGCTCGAAGTTTTACCTCAGTTGCAAGCCGATATTATTTTAGTGAGCAATGAAACAGGTTTGGGCGTTGTACCGATGGGCGAAATAACCCGAAAATTTGTCGATGAAACAGGGCGATTACATCAGCAATTGGGACAAATTGCAGACAAAGTGCAGTTCTGTGTCGCAGGTTTTCCAATGCTTTTAAAAGGAGAGAAGAAATGACTTGGTGGTTTGCAGCGTGTCAAAAGCCAAATGAACAGATGAAACAACAGGCAATTGCACGACAACTTCAATTGACCAAACCAACAGGTTCATTGGCAGCATTGGAAAATATTGCGATTCAACTGGCGGCTTTGCAAGGAACAACGCAGCCGAATATTGAACGTCCGTGGATATGTATTTTCGCAGGCGATCATGGCGTGATGGAAGAAAATATTTCCGCCTATCCCCAAGCCGTGACTCGGCAAATGCTACAAAATTTTGCCACAGGTGGGGCATGTATCAGCGTCATCGCCCGACAATATCAGGCGCATTTACAAGTGGTGGATTGCGGCTCGGTCGGGGAAGCGTATGAATATGCAGGAGTAGAGCGGCATTGTATTCGTGCAGGCACAGCGAATTTTGCTAAAACCCGCGCCATGACTGAACAAGCGTGTGCAGATGCGATGGCACTTGGACGTCAAAGTGTGGAAGATGCCATCGCACAGCAGGCCTCGATTTATGTCGCAGGTGAAATGGGTATTGGAAATACCTGTTCGGCATCAGCCTTGTCTTGCTTTTTATTACAAGAACCTGCTGAAGCCTTGACTGGCATAGGCACAGGAATTGACACTGCACAATTGCAACATAAAAAACAGGTGATTGATGCTGCTTTAGCTCTACATCAGAACTATGTGCAAGATGATGCTTTTAAAGCCTTATGTGCAGTTGGTGGATTGGAGGTCGCTGCAATGGTGGGCGCGTATATTCGCTGTGCGCAGTTGGGCTTGCCGATGGTGGTGGATGGTTTTATCAGCAGTGCTGCTGCATTAGTTGCAGTGCGTTTAAATCCTCAAGTCCGAGAATGGATGTTGTTTGGGCATCAATCGGCTGAATATGGACATCGTCGCTTATTAGAAGCATTAGGTGCACAAGCCTTGCTGCATCTAAATTTACGCTTAGGTGAGGGCAGCGGTGCGGGCGCGGCATTGGGCATTATCCAACTGGCCTGTGCCTTGCATAATCAAATGGCGACTTTTGCCGAAGCTGCGGTTATTGGTGAGAAAGTATCTTTATGATCATGCTAGACCTATTAAGACATGGCGAAACAGAATTGGGTCATACTTTGCGTGGCTCAACCGATGATGCTTTGACTTTAAAAGGTTGGCAAGACATGCAGCAGACTTTAAACACGGCAATAGCTACAGGACAGCGATGGGATGTTGTGGCAAGTTCACCTTTACAGCGTTGTCTGCAGGTTGCTCAGACCTTTGCGCAAGCACAGCAATTGCCACTGTATATTGATGCACAATTTCAGGAAATGCATTTTGGTGCATGGGAAGCTATTTCCACCCAAACTTTGTATGAACAATACCCTGAAGATTTAGCTAAATTTTGGATGACACCAACCCAGTTTTGTCCACCACAAGCAGAATCTTTGCCAAATTTTCAGCAGCGCGTTTTGCAGGGTCTGTCTGATCTCAACCAATATTTACAACAACTTGAGCAACAACCTAAACGTGTGTTATTGGTTACGCATGGCGGGGTAATTAAATTACTCAAAGTGATGGCGCAGAAACAACCTTTAGACGATATTTTAAAAATGTCTGCAGCGTTGGGGCAATTGAGTTCATTCCAGTTACATCCTAATGGCAAGATTCACATGCAGGGGCAAACATGACACCTTTTTGGATTGCCTTGCAATTTCTGAGCACGTTTCCTGTTTCTTTAAAACAGATACCAACTGCAGTGCAAAATGCGCAATCACTGTTGTTTTATCCGCTCGTTGGCTTATTAATCGGGGCTGTGTTGTGGGGAATGGCGCATCTATTGCAATTCCTGCCTTTGGTGCTCAGTAGCAGCTTAATTTTAGTACTCTGGATTTGGCTGACAGGTGGTTTACATTTAGATGGATTGGCGGATACTGCCGATGCATGGGTCGGCGGTTTTGGCGATTCTGAACGTAGCTTAAGCATCATGAAAGACCCAAGCAGTGGCCCGGTTGGAGTGTTGAGCTTACTGATCTGCTGCTTATTAAAATGGTCTGCGCTATATGTACTGCTTGAACAACAGTATTTTGCCTTTTTGCTGTTTGTACCCGTATTGGGACGGTTAAGTGCTTTGATTTTATTTTTAAGCACGCCTTATTTACGTGCCAATGGTTTAGGAACTTCTATTCAGGAGTATTTACCTAAAAAAGGCACAAAAATTGTGATCGCATTGACCTTGCTTGCAGGAGTGCTTTGGGGATGGGTGGGTTTGGTGACCGTTCTGACTTTTATCCTTAGCACCTTGTATTTGCGATATAAATTTATGCAGCGTTTAGGTGGAATTACGGGCGATACCGTTGGTGCGAGTATTGAAATAACAGAAAGCATGATGTTATTGGCTATTGCGATTCTTTGGTTTTTAATAAATTAGCTTTTGAGCAGTTTTTCTTGTTTCAAGTGCGCTGAAAATTGAAATAATATAAGCGAATGAATTTACAGCTATTTATGCACTCAATTTCAGCAAGTATGCAGATGAATTTGTCATTTGTCGGAAAGTTCCTAAATTAGATTTGCTATTTTTTTTAAATATGATAATAGTAGTTTATGTCAATCAGCCTTGATGGCATTTGTATCTCAGGATGAGATCACAAACGTGATGTATAAAAATCAAAAGGAATGTCATTTATGATCAAACTGTTAAAGCAAATTTTCTGTATCCATATTTATGAATATGACGCAATGGAAGAAATCGGGGCGCATTTAGAGTGTCGTAAGTGTGGGGATTCTAAGACACAATAATGTTAAGTATTGAATCTGTATTAAAACCAAGTGAGTCTTTATGACTCACTTTTTTATTTTAGGCTAATAGCCTGAATATTTTGCTTAGTCTTGACTGCATGTATAGATTAGACTGCACTTATCCATCTTCAAAACTACATATATCATTCCCACCTCTTTTGGTGGGGAGACTTCTCATGCTGTACGAAGTTTGATTTATACAAGTGCACAATTAAATTTTCTATCCTCCGCACACTTTATCCCACAAGGTATTCCGCTTAAAATCCAGTACCTAGAAATATTGAACTGACCGTATTTATGGCTAAAAACTTTCAAGAAAAAACGTATATTGTAGATGACAATCTAGCAGATACTTTGACGTGGTTGCTGCATCATCAGGACTGTTATGATCGGTTTTATTATGATGCGATTCAGCAACAACTGACGGTAGAACATGCCAACGGGGTAGATATTATTAAAACAGGGCAGTATTTAAATGCCAGTTACGGAATTTTAATCACCTCTTAAAAGCATTGCCGCATAAACTTATTTTGCTGCATAAAAAACAAAGTCCCTTTGCGGGACTTTGTACATTTGGATGGATGCTAAAACTTTAAGCCATTGCCATCGCATCTACCGACAATTCAGAAACCGTTGGTTTAGCACGTTCAGGCACTAAGCCTAACTTTTGGAACAATTGTTTGTCTTTGCCTTCGCCTGCGTTTGGTGTAGTTAAAAGTTTTTCACCTGAGAATAACGAGTTCGCACCTGCCATAAATGCCAATGCCTGATCTGAATCAGACAACGATTCACGCCCTGCAGACAAACGAATATAGCTGTTTGGCATGATAATACGTGCAACTGCAATAGTACGAATCCATTCAATCACATCTAGCTTTTCGACTTCAGCCAGTGGTGTACCTTCAATCGGAACTAACATATTGATCGGCACAGATTCAGGATGTAACGGTAAAGTCGCCAATTCATGCAATAAACCAATACGGTCTTGGGTGTCTTCACCTAAACCGACAATGCCGCCACTACACACTTTCATACCTGTTTGACGCACAATATCCAAAGTATTTAAGCGGTCATCAAAGCTACGAGTACTAATGACATTCGGATAATATTCACGCGATGTGTCTAGGTTGTGGTTGTAATAATCCAAACCTGCATCTTTTAAGCGTTCTGCCTGAGATTGATTCAACATCCCTAAAGTCATGCAAGTTTCTAAGCCCAGAGCTTTGACTTCACGCACCATTTCTAAAACATACGGCATATCACGTTCATGCGGATTACGCCAAGCAGCGCCCATACAAAAACGTGAAGAACCTGATGCTAAAGCTTCTTTAGCCTCTTGAATGACTTTATCAACCGCAATGCGTTTTTCAGCTTCAAGCTGTGAATCATAATGCGCAGACTGCGAGCAATATTTGCAGTCCTCAGGGCATTTACCTGTTTTAATCGACAATAAGGTACTGACTTGTACAGTATTGGCAGCAAAATGTTGGCGATGCACACGCTGTGCTTCAAAGACTAAATCCAGAAAAGGCTGTTCATATAACTGCTGAATTTCTTCTCGAGTCCAATCATTGCGTACTGACATAAGTAAAAGTCCATCATCCCTATTATTCATAGTCTGTATCATACACAAATAGTTTGAATCAGAAAGGCATAATCTCCCAATTTCGTGGCAAATATTCGACAGAATAGAATTAAAATCATGCAGTCTATTTAGTTGCAAACTTAAGCAATTTTTCTGATATTTCGCTGCAAAATTAAATTTTATGGATTATTATTTTTGCGATGAATTGGTTGCTAAAATTTAGTTATTTGCATAAATTGGCAAGAAAACTGCACTTAAAATATCGCACTATTTTGGTGGTAGTTTTTGTTTAAATTTTAGGCTGTTTAAGCAATTGTTCCTGAATGGCCCAATCCATATGGATTTGCACAATCTCATCATGCTGTGTTCGCGTTTGCTGCAAAATTTGTAAAATCTGTGCTGAAAATGGGGCATTTCCAAGCCCGATTGCAATATTACGCATAAAACTTTTATAGCCTGTACGACGCAATGGACTACCTTCGGTTTTGGCTAAAAATGTGCTTTCATCCCATTGCCATAAATCTAGCAAGCTGACCTGATCTAAGGCATGTCGGGGATGAAAATCCTCCACCGTGGTGACTTGAGCAAAGCTATTCCACGGGCAAATCAGTTGGCAATCATCACAACCAAACACCCGATTACCAATGCCACGACGTAATTCTTCAGGAATGATACCCTGATATTCAATGGTCAAATAAGCAATACATTTACGCGCATCTAACATATAAGGTTCAACAATGGCTTGCGTTGGGCAAATGTCGATGCAGGCTGTGCAAGTGCCGCAATGCGATGTTGCAGGTGGATCAAAAGGCAAATCTAGTGAAGTAAACAGCTCACCCAATACAAAAAAAGACCCAGATTTTTTATGAATTAGTAATGTGTGTTTGCCTGTCCAACCCATGCCTGCACTTTCTGCAAGCGACTTTTCAAAAATTGGGGCTGAGTCGGCAAAGGGGCGTGATTCAAACTCGCCCACTTTTTCACGAATACGTGTCGCAAGGGTTTTTAGGCGTCCGCGCATGACTTTGTGATAATCGCGTCCACGTGCATAACGGGCTATAATTGCAGAGTTAGGTGCATCGGGAATATGTCGTGGACGTGGTGTTTCCACCAAATAATTCATGCGCACACAAATAATGCTTTTGGTATTCGGGACTAATAGTGTGGGATTGGCGCGCTTGTCTAAATTTTCTTCCAGAAACTTCATATCCCCATGATAGCCACGTTTTAAATATTCCTGAAAACGTGCTAATTCTGCTTGAGCATCTGGTTTGGCAATGACACAATCAGCAAAACCAAGCGCCAAAGCTTGAGCTTTAATCCACGCTTTCAAGGCGGCTGGATCGTCTTGATGCAGAGAAATATGTGCTGAAGTGGTGGATGTTGCCATAACAAAATAGAAGGGAAGAAAATGCCGCAGCAAGTGTACCATAGCCCTGTTTATCATAGTCAAAGTATTCAAGCGTGGGAGCAGCGCTGGTTTGCCCGTCAAAATAGTTCTTACGGTTTAATGCAGCAAGTGGCGTGGACACTGCATTTACAAATTCGCAAAATTTTTGCAAAACAGCCATCTACAATACAAAAAATTGCTGTGTGTTGTGGACAAGGCAATAACGCAGGCGATGGCTATTTAACTGCAAAATATTTAAAACAAGCAGGTTTTCAAGTCGATATTTATGCCGCAACACGCGGTTCATCGGCAGATTTACATCAGGCTTTTTTAGAAGCTCAGACAGAACAAGTCAATATAATTCAAGGTTTTGCATTTCAACAAAGTTATGACTGCTATATTGATGCATTATTTGGTATTGGTTTAGATCGTCCTTTAAATGATGAGTGGCAGTCGCTTATTCACGCAATGAATCAACAAGCGGGTTTAAAAATTGCGGTTGATATTCCAAGCGGTTTAAATGCCAACACGGGGCAGCCATTGCCATGTGCAATTAAAGCCGATTACACCTTTACAGCTTTGGGTTTGAAAGCAGGGTTATTTACAGGGCAGGCACAGGAATATACTGGACTGGTCGATGTGCTGGATTTGATTCCAGCCGATGCAGAACTCAAAGCGTTGGCCCAACTCACACCACATTTGATTCAATTACCCGCACGGCAGGCTTTTGGACACAAAGGCAGTTATGGGCATGTGTTGATTGTGGGCGGACATGCGCAAATGGGTGGTGCGGTGATGATGGCTGCAGAAGCCGCATCAAGCGCAGGTGCAGGGAAAGTGACTGTGGTCTGTCATGCCAAACATCATGTGGCGATATTAAGCCGTGCGCCGAATTTAATGTTGCGGGATATAGACGCACTGACAGGCGCAGAAATTCAGCACTTAATTTCACAGGTCGATGCCGTAAGTTTAGGGATGGGTTTAGGACGTGATGCTTGGGCAGAACAGCATTATGCAGACTGGTTTGCTGCACTAAATCAGTCCGAGGTAGAAGTAGTTTACGATGCCGATGCCTTATGGTTTTTGGCGAAGCAAGCGCATTCATCGCATCATCCAGCCCAACTAAAACCGAACAGTTATGCCACACCACATTCAGGTGAGGCTGCGACCTTACTGAATACTACGGTTGCAGCCATTGAAGCAGACCGTATTGCCGCGATTCAGCAATTGCAGCAACGCTATGCAGGCGATTGGGTGTTAAAAGGTTCAGGTAGTTTGACTTTGCAAGCTGCATCTACAGAACCGCAAGCAAGTTCATTGTGGATTTGTACCGCAGGCAATCCTGGTATGGGTACAGGTGGTATGGGCGATGTGTTGGCAGGCATGATTGCCAGTTTAAAAGCCCAGTTTCATCATAAAATTCAATTGCATGAAATTGTCATGTTACATGCCTTGGCGGGGGATGTATTGGCACAGCAGGGCATGCGCGGTTTACAGGCACAGCACATGAGCCAAGCGATTTATCAGGTTGTGAATCGGTAAAATATAAGCGATGGCGATGCTGATTTAGCGACGTCTGGAGCTTGAGCGACTGCGCCCGCGAGCCATACCGCCCAAGGCATTGAGCACAGCCAATTTGGTCATGCTGCCTGATGCATGAGCATGGCAAATTGCAGCAGCCAAAGCATCGGCAGCATCTTGTTGTGGTTTAATGGATAGATTTAATAGTTTCATGACCATCATTTGTACTTGTTCTTTATCGGCAGCGCCATAACCCACGACAGATTGTTTAATTTGACGGGCGGTATATTCCGCCACTTGTAAATCTAAATTCACCAAAGCGGCAATCGCTGCACCACGAGCCTGTCCCAATTTCAAGGCAGAGTCTGGGTTTTGCGCCATAAACACTTGTTCAACTGCAGCTTCAGTCGGGCCATGAAATTTCACAATCCGTTCAATCCCTGCAAAAATCCGTTTTAAGCGTTCAGGCATTTCACTGGTTTCGGTGCGAATGGTTCCTGCATCTACAAAACGTAATTTAGCGCCATCACGTTCAATAATGCCGTAGCCCGTTAGACGAGAACCAGGGTCGATTCCAATAATAAGTGACATGCCAAGCCTTAAAAAATTACATCAAGTTGAATTATAGGAGTTTAAATCTCTTTTGTGTGGAGTAATTTCAAAACATTCGGTCAGTAAGCTGCCGTTTAAACAATTAGCATGTATCCTTTGCCACATTTTCAATTTTGGACTTCATTTTATTTTAAGTTTTGAGGTGTATATTTTATATACGGTAGCAAATGAGAGTGGCAATGAAGTGGATTGATAGGCTAAAACAGTGGGCGAAGCAAATTAAACGAAATGTTTATGCGGTTTGGTTTGTCGCACGTGATCCTGAAACGCCGTTTATGGCAAAGCTTTTGGCATTGTTGGTCGCTGCTTATGCCATTTCTCCCATTGATTTAATTCCAGACTTTATTCCTGTTTTGGGCTATTTGGATGATCTGATTTTAGTGCCCTTGGGCATCATGTTGGTATTGCGTTTAGTGCCCACAGAGGTGATGCAGCGTTGTCGTCTGCAAGCCGATGCAATGAGTCAAAAACCTAGTAGTTATATCGCAGCATTGGTTTTTATTATTGTGTGGTTGGGGGTGGCATATCTGGCTTATATTTATCTATATCGCCCAACCATATAGGTTGTAATTGGGTGATGATGAAAATATTAATGACAGGCTAGACCTTTAAAAATACAATACTGCCCATATTGAAAGAAAAGTGAATCAAAAAAGCTTGATCCCGATGAAGCACTTGGTTACTGCATTTTATTTATTTAATTGAGATTAGATTAATTTTCATGAAATTATTTCTTATTGTTCTAATTGGCTTAGTTCTTGAAGTCTTCGTCTGGATTGGTGTGGGTGACCTAGTAGGGAGCATGTGGTACGTGTTCTTTTGGTTTATTGCAGCATTTGTCATTGGCTTGAACTTGATTCGTAAATATTCTGCTGGTGTGATGCCTCAAATGCAGCAAATGCAAATGGGGCAGATGAGTGCCGATCTTGCGCTGAGCAATAATTTACCTAAAATCTTTGCGGGTTTTTTATTGATGATTCCAGGTTTAATCAGTGATGTTTTGGCATTGTTGGTGATGATTCCTGCCGTTCAAAATGCATTTAAAGCTGCAATGATGAAAGCCATGATGAAGCGTCAGCAAGCGATGATGAATCAAATGATGGGTGGCATGATGGGCGATATGAATGGCATGGGCGGTGCAGGGCAAAACCCATTCGCAGATTTAATGCGCCAAATGCAAGATATGCAAAATCAACAGGGTGGTCGTGACTCTAGTATCATTGATGGTGAAGCACGTGAAATTACCCCTGATGCTAAAAAAATTGAAATGAAAGATGTCAATCAACCTAAGTAATATTAATTGTGCTTTCTATAAAACCGAATCGAGCTGATTCGGTTTTTTATGCGCATTTTGAATGATAATTAACGTGAAATATTTAAAGCATCGTCTATAGCCTGACAAGGCAAGCTATAATCTTGTTTTAAGTTTTTCCTAATGTATCTATGTCATTGTTATTGACCATTTGTGCACTGCATTTTGTTGCGCAGCTCAGTCCTGGTCCAGATGTGCTACTCATTGCTAAAAGTGCAGCAACCAATACACGCCGTAATACCTTGCAGATTATTGCGGGTATTTCATCAGGGATTGTGGTGTGGGTGGTGCTGACCTTATTAGGTTTTACGGTTTTGGTGCAGCAATTTCCTTGGATTCAGCAAGTCTTAATGCTGATTGGCGGTTTATTTCTTGCCAAAATGGGATGGGGCATGTTGTCGGGCGGTTGGCATAGTTGGCAGCAGCGCAAACAGTTTGATGATACTCAAGTGCAAATTCCAGCCGCAAAAAACTACTTTTTATTGGGGCTATTCACCAATTTATCTAATCCGAAAACCTTAATTTATTTTAGTAGTGTATTTGCTTTGGCGTTGAGTTCATCGGCAAGTGCATCTTTGAAAGCCCAATTGGCAGTGATTATTCCAATCCAAACTTTTGTGACATTTACACTATTTATGTTGCTACTTTCTACACCAAAAATGAAAAAGTTATATCAGCGTTCAGGCAGTTATATTGATATGGTCTCGGGCGGATTATTTTTATTATTTGCTGTGTGGTTGTGGTTAGATGCACTGCGTATGTTTTAAAACATAGGTTTTGATGCCAATTAGTTAGATGATTTGATGTTGTCCAAAGCCAAGTTTGACGATTTTTCATTCAGTATTTCGGTTGCAGTCGTGTTTTCAGTTTTATCTAAATGATTGGGCTGATAAGTACGGTTTGATTGCAAAGTTGCTTCGGTATTTTCCGAACCTTGGTATTTACGACTACGGTTGGCACGTTCTCGCAAGCCACCTTTTTTAATGAGTTGCACCACTTTAACTTTACTCCGTGTAATAAAAAAATATGTGCTGAAAGCCAAGCTTGAGTCTAAACTTCAAGTAATCGAGCATGCAGAATTTTAGCATGGCATACCTATTTTAGATGGATAAAGTGACTGTTTATTCAAAAATACGATTTGCGCGAATAGCAGAACTTTGACATTCTAATTCACAAGCGATTGTGTCAGTTAAATCATCCAAAGGATGCAGGCTACAAAGTGTCACAGTTGCTTAAACAAAATTACACTGCATCAGGGTAGATGGTGTAACAATAAAAACAAGAATTACAGTGAAGTAGGAGAATACCTATGCTGTATCATCAGTATCGTTGCGCATGTTGCAATCGGGTGGTGGAATCATCAGAAAAAGAATGTGGTACTTGTGGTTCACACAATATTCGTAGTCCTTATGGTTTCTGGTTATTCTGTATTTTGGCATGCTTGGCAGCAGCCGTTGTGTTTAAAGTCGTGCATGTTTATTTGCAAGATCATCAAGAAGTGCCCGTGCAACAATCGGTGCTTGAGGTGATTCGTACGCAATAAGTGCTGCATCCAAGCTTAACGCTTATTTCGTCTATACAAGATTTCAAAAAATCCTGAATCATTAAATGGCTCAGGATTTTATTCAACTGTTTTTTCAATATTGAAGAGACTCACCATTTTATTCTTCAATATGGATGAGCAATTTAAAAAGATTAGCGACTTAAGAAGTCAGCTTGGTTGATTGCAGACAGTGCAGCATTCACCTCAAAAATCTTGCCACGAATATTCTTCACGCCAAAACTTTCTAAACGTGCAGTGTGCATTTTTAAATAGCGTTCAGCATTGGCCGCATGATCAAACAGATAGATTCCACCGGCTTCCTGTGTTTGACTGTTCTCAGTCCAAATTTTCCAAAGCATGCCAGTTTCTAGGTTAATGCTTTCTGCAAGTTCACGGTACGCTTGGCTCATGCTTTCGCCAAATGGGCCTTCAGAAGGGAAATCGACTTGAAGAATAACCGCCATAATAAACTCCTACATCATTATCTTAGATGAGTATTTAAAAAATCTCAGGAATGATTCACTATAACATATTCGTATTTTGTATATTGTGGTTTGACAGCTAAATTTTAGGCATAAAAAAGCCCACCGAAGTGAGCTTGATAAAACTGAAAAGTTTTACATTACAGACCTGCAGAAGCTTTTAATGCTTCAACTTTGTCGGTTTTTTCCCATGTAAATGCAGTGTCAGAACCTTGACGACCAAAGTGGCCATAAGCTGCAGTCTGTTTATACATTGGTTGTAACAGGTTCAACATGTTGGTAATGCCGTATGGACGTAAATCGAAGTGTTCACGTACTAAAGCAATAATCAACTCATCTGCCACTTTTGCAGTGTTGAAGGTGTTGATTGAAATTGACGTTGGCTCTGCAACACCAATAGCATAAGACACCTGAATTTCACATTTGTCTGCCAAGCCAGCTGCCACAATATTCTTTGCAACATAACGACCTGCGTAAGCAGCAGAACGGTCAACTTTAGATGGGTCTTTACCAGAGAATGCACCGCCACCATGACGTGCCATGCCGCCGTAAGTATCGACAATGATTTTACGACCAGTTAAACCGCAGTCACCGACAGGGCCGCCAATCACAAACATACCTGTTGGGTTGATGTGGAATTTGGTGTCTGCATGGAACATTTCTGCAGGAATCACTTTTTTCACAATTTCTTCAATTACCGCTTCTTTAAGCTGAATTTGAGAAATTTCAGGATCATGCTGAGTAGATAACACCACCGCGTCCAAACGTACAGGCACACCATTTTCATAAGCAAAAGTCACCTGACTTTTTGCATCTGGGCGTAACCACGGCAAAGCACCACTGCGACGTAATTCAGCTTGCTTTTCCATTAAGCGGTGTGCGTAAGAAATTGGGGCAGGCATTAATACATCAGTTTCACGGCTGGCGTAACCAAACATCAAACCTTGGTCACCTGCGCCTTGATCTTCAGGCTTTTGACGGTCTACACCTTGTGCAATTTCAGGTGATTGTTTACCAATCATGTTAATGACCGCACAGGTTGAACCATCAAAACCTAAGTCAGAATGATGGTAACCAATGCCATTTACGGTTTGACGAACAACGGCTTCAAAATCGACATTTGCAGTTGTTGTGATTTCACCTGCCAGTACAACCGCACCCGTTTTTACAAGCGTTTCACAAGCAACCCGCGCATAAGGGTCTTCTTTTAAGATTGCATCCAAAATGGCATCACTGATTTGGTCAGCCATTTTATCTGGATGGCCTTCGCTTACAGATTCCGAGGTAAATACAGCGTACTCGCGCATAAGTCCTATCACAGTTAAATTCAAAAGACGCAATATGTTACATCGAGTTAGACTTTAGGACTAGCGCATTACGACTAAATTGGCTGAATTTATTTCAATTCAATGACTTTTTATCGCATATCTTTAGCTAAAAAATAGATAAAGTATCGGTATGACTATATTGTGACTCAAAAATATTCATGTTGGCTAAAGTATGCTGTCATAATTTTAAACTAAGGAGCACCTTGTTTTTAAGTGGTGAATCATTTTTAAAAACAATATTGTAGATGGGTAATTTAAAGACTTTGAATTGACTTTATCTGCATCAAGCTGCATTTTCAAAAGCTGTTTTAAAATTTTGGACGATGGCTGTGATTCAATTTATTGTGTGAAAAGTGAATAAAATTCAAGATGTGTTAAAATCTGTCTATTATTTCTACAGAATACTGTTGTGTTTTAACTTGTTGCTAGGCATTTGATTGGAGTTGCTGCAAGAGCGACATCACAATTCCATCCTGCGTCTATAAATTGAAATATCTATACTTTAGAATTTTGCCAAGAATAGAGCTTAACACGGCAATTAGCTATTTTCTTGTTGTTATAAACGTGAAAACGTCTTTGAATTTGCACGAAAAATACCCTGAATGGGAATTAATGCGGAAATATTGTTGCATAGGCTTTACCCCTCAGGCGTTTTTTTGAGAGAATAGCGGCTGTTTTGAATTCTATTCATCTTCTTCTATTTAACGATTTTTTGTGGACTCTGACCTATGACGACCCCGCTTAACGAACGTCGTATTGCAAACGCAATTCGTGTATTGGCAATGGATGCTGTGCAAAAAGCAAATTCAGGACATCCAGGTGCACCGATGGGGATGGCAGATATTGCCGATGTGGTGTGGCGTGAATTTTTGAATCACAACCCAACCAATCCACAATGGGCAAACCGCGACCGTTTTGTATTGTCTAATGGTCATGGTTCAATGTTGCAATATGCGTTGTTGCATTTAACAGGTTATGATCTTTCAATCGAAGATTTAAAAGCGTTCCGTCAGTTACACTCTAAAACACCTGGCCACCCAGAATTGGGTTATGCACCAGGGATTGAAACCACCACTGGTCCACTCGGTCAGGGGATTGCCAATGCTGTTGGTTTTGCTTTAGCAGAAAAAACACTGGCTGCACAATTTAATAAAGAAGATATTCAGGTTGTAGACCATTTCACTTACTGTTTCTTGGGTGATGGTTGCTTAATGGAAGGTGTTTCACACGAAGCATGTTCATTGGCAGGTACTTTAGGTTTAGGCAAGCTGGTTGTTTATTATGATGACAACGGCATTTCTATTGATGGTGAAGTAGAAGGCTGGTTCTCTGACGATACCGAACAACGTTTCTTATCTTACGGCTGGCAAGTCTTAAAAGTTGATGGTCACGATGCCGATGCAATTCGTGCTGCAACGGTTGAAGCAAAAGCTGAAACGCAAAAACCGACTATTATTATTTGTAAAACTGTTATTGGTTTAGGTTCGCCAAACAAACAAGGTAAAGAAGACTGTCACGGTGCGCCATTAGGCCATGATGAAATCGCTTTGACGCGTCAAGCATTAGGCTGGACAGATGAAGCATTTGTTATTCCTGAAGATGTATATGCCGCTTGGGATGCTAAAGCGAAAGGTGCAGAAGCAGAAGCAGCATGGAATACAACTTTTGATGCCTATGCAGCAAAATATCCAACGGAAGCTGCAGAACTTAAACGCCGTTTAAGCGGTGAACTACCTGCAGAATTCATCGCGCAGGCAGATGCGTTTATTGCTGAAACCAATGCTAAAGCTGAAACTATTGCAACGCGTAAAGCCAGCCAAAATACTTTGCAAGCATTTGGCCCATTATTGCCTGAATTATTGGGTGGTTCTGCAGACTTGGCAGGTTCAAACTTAACCCTTTGGAAGGGTTGCCAAGGCGTTCAGGACAATGCAGCAGGGAACTACGTGCATTATGGCGTACGTGAGTTTGGTATGACTGCTATTGCAAATGGTGTAGCACTTCACGGTGGTTTCATTCCTTACGTTGCAACATTCTTAATGTTTATGGAATATGCGCGTAATGCCGTGCGTATGTCTGCATTAATGAAGCAACGTGTGATTCATGTGTATACCCACGACTCGATTGGTTTGGGTGAAGATGGTCCAACACACCAACCGATTGAACAAATTGCATCTTTACGTGGTACGCCAAACTTAAATACATGGCGTCCTGCAGATACCGTTGAAGCGGCTATTTCTTGGAAATCTGCATTAGTACGCAGCGAAGGTCCAACTGCTTTAATTTTCTCACGTCAAAACTTGCCATTCCAAACTCGTACTCAAGCGCAAATTGAGAACGTGGCAAAAGGTGGTTATGTCTTGGCTGAAGAAAAAGGTGAATTGAAAGCCATTATTATTGCAACAGGTTCAGAAGTGGGCTTGGCAATGGAAGCATACGCGCAGCTTGAAGGTGTACGTGTTGTGTCTATGCCGTGTGCAGAAGAATTTGTGAAGCAAGATGCAGCATATCGTGAAGCGGTATTGCCATCACATATTCGTGCACGTGTTGCGGTTGAAGCAGCGCATGTAGACTACTGGTGGAAGTTTGTCGGCTTAGACGGTAAAGTTATTGGTATGACAACTTATGGTGAATCTGCACCTGCAAAAGACTTGTATCAGTACTTTGGCATTACCACTGAAGCGGTTGTTGCTGCAGTAAAAGAATTAACAGCTTAATTTTTTAATCCAGTGTTTTTAAAGGCGTTCCTGTAAAGGGACGTCTTTTATTTTTGCATATTTGTTTGGTATTCGATGTGATGATCCAACAAATTTTGTCAGTGTAAGTCAGGTTTGTGAATAAACCTCTGTGTAATTGAGTGAGATGAGAAATGAGTTTGTACGAGCAAATTAATGATGAAGTCACTTTAATGGATGCGGGTGAGCAAAAGTGGATTGGACAAGATTTACCACTTGAAGCTATGGTGGCGGTAGAGTTGTTGTTACAGGATTTGGCTGAAGATCAGCAAATCAAAATTCGCCGTAAGAACCATGAAAAGCAATCAGGCTTAAAGCAAGTTGATCGTATTTTGATTGAGAAGCTTTAATCTATTGCGATGAATGCGGTGCATTAAATGGTGTATCGTCAAAAATAGCTTTATTCTATGCGTAGGGTAAAGCTTTTTTTATTGCTGAAAAATAGTTTATAAAATAGCCTAAGCATAATATGAATGATGCATAATCAATAAAATGATTCGATGCAAAAATAATCAGGCAATATCAAAGCATGCAGGCAACTATATTAGATCGTCAATTTAAGCACATCGACATTGTCGCGTTAAGTGAAATCCAATTTGAGCAATGGCAACCACTTTGGCAGGGTTATCAGCAATTTTATCAGGTGCAATTAAGTGATGAGGTTACGCAAAATACGTGGTCAAAACTAATTAATCCACACAGTACGCATATTTATGGTTTTGCTGCCGTATATCAAACTCAAGTTGTGGCAATTGTGCATGTAATTGAACATGACAGTTGTTGGACGCTTAAACCTTATGCCTATTTGCAAGATTTATATACCTTGCCTGAGTACAGAGGGATGGGAATTGCTCAGCAGCTTATTCAGCAGGTGAATCAAACAGCGCAACAGCGTGAATGTGATCGGGTATATTGGCTGACTCATGAAGATAATTTACAGGCACGGCAGTTGTATGATCGTGTCGCAAAAAGAACAGGTTTTATTCAATATCGCAGCCCTGCAACAGCGATGTAAAACGCGCATGCATATTTTTACAAATTTATCGTTTCAGTCATGCAACATACTGTTTTATCTTTAATCCTGTATTTGCAGCAAAAATCTATAAACTAAACCTCATTGAAACGTATCAACACTTTTAGAGATGAACAATATGAACATGAAATCAATTGCTTTAGGTTTGGCTATCGCGTCTGCAGCAACAATGACAATGGCTAAACCAGTGGCTTATCAAATTGACCCAACGCATACTGCTACTGTATTTACTTGGGATCACTTCGGTTTTTCTACGCCATCAGGTAACTTCTCAGACATTCAAGGTACTATCAACATTGATGAGAAAAAACCTGCTAACTCATCTGTGAATGTGACGATTCCATTAAGTAGCATCAACACCAACGTAAAAGCTTTAGATGAGCACTTAATGGCAGCAGATTGGTTTGATGCAGCAAAATATCCAACCATTACTTTTAAAAGTACAAAAGTTGAAACTCAAGACAAGAAAAACTTTAAAATCACAGGTGATTTAACAGTTAAAGGTGTAACTAAGCCAGTGGTACTTGACGCAGTATTGAACAAACAAGGTCCACACCCAATGACTCAGGCAGCGACTGTTGGTTTTAATGCAACAACATCATTCAACCGTTCTGCATTTGGTATCGCAAGCTATGTACCAAACGTAGGTGATAAAATTACTGTCAACATCACTACAGAAGCGTCTGTAGCTGCTAAAAAATAAGTAGTAATGATTTGATCAAAAAGCATCATTTTAAAAATGGTGCTTTTTTATGTCTGTGATTTTTATCCATGATTTTAATGTCAGCAACTTGAGGTCTATGGCTTTAAAATCTGTTTGGATGAATGGCTTTTTTATTTTACTTTTTGTCCATTCGTATATCCAAAACATAAAAAATGCGAACCGAAGTTCGCATTTTCATTCATCATGTTAAGGTTGAATTAACCAACTTAGAAGAAGCCAGCAGGTTTAGTTGAGTAGCTCACCAACAAGTTCTTGGTTTGTTGATAATGTTCTAACATCATCTTGTGGTTTTCACGGCCAATACCTGATTTTTTATAACCACCGAAAGCGGCATGCGCAGGGTAGATGTGGTAACAGTTCGTCCAAACGCGACCCGCCTGAATAGCACGGCCTGCACGGTAAGAAGTGTGCGCAGAACGTGACCAAACACCTGCACCTAAACCGTAAATGGTGTCATTGGCAATTTTAATGGCTTCATCAAAGTCTTTAAATGTAGTCACAGAAAGCACTGGGCCGAAAATTTCTTCTTGGAAAATTTTCATGTCGTTGGTGCCTTTGAAAATTGTCGGCTCAATATAGAAACCACTGCCAACTTCATGACGTTCACCACCACCTGTTAAGACTTGAGCACCTTCGGCACGACCTGTCGCAATACAACCCAAGATTTTGTCTTGTTGTTCTTGAGATGCCTGCGCACCAATCATAGTTTCAGTATCAAGCGGGTGACCTGTTTTAATACGTTTAACACGTTCAATGGCTTTTTCAAGGAAACGGTCAGCAATACTTTCCTGTACGAGCGCACGTGATGGACAAGTACAAATTTCACCCTGATTCAGCGCGAACATGGCAAAGCCCTCAAGCGCTTTATCTAGGTAGTCGTCATCTTGCGCCATAATATCTTCAAAGAAAATATTTGGAGATTTACCACCAAGCTCTAAAGTCACTGGAATGATGTTTTCAGTGGCGTATTGCATGATCAATTGACCGACCTGGGTTGAACCTGTGAATGCAATTTTGGCAATACGTGGATTGGTTGCCAATGGGCGACCCACTTCTACACCGTAACCATTGACTACGTTTAATACGCCTGCTGGCAATAAATCTTGAATCAGTTCGACCAAAACTAAAATACTAGCAGGGGTTTGCTCCGCAGGTTTAAGTACAATACAGTTACCCGCAGCCAAAGCAGGTGCAAGTTTCCATGTTGCCATTAAAATTGGGAAGTTCCATGGAATAATTTGCCCCACAACGCCCAACGGCTCATGAAAGTGATAGGCAATGGTATCTTCATCAATTTCAGAAATTCCGCCTTCTTGGGCACGAATACAGCCTGCAAAATAACGGAAATGGTCAATCGCCAATGGAATGTCGGCAGCCAATGTTTCCCGAACAGGCTTACCATTATCCCATGTTTCTGCCACTGCCAATAATTCTAGATTTTGTTCTAAACGATCTGCAATTTTAAGCAGAATGTTGGAGCGTGTGGTTGGAGATGAGCTGTTCCATTGTGCTTTGGCTTTATGGGCTGCATCTAAAGCCAGTTCAATGTCTTCTGCCGATGAGCGTGGGACTTTGGTAAATACTTTGCCATCTACAGGAGAGATATTTTCAAAGTATTCGCCTTTTACAGGGGCGACCCACTCGCCACCAATAAAGTTTTCGTATTGTGCTTTAAATTGAACTTTTGAACCGGGTTGATTGGGATCTACGTAACGCATAATTCTCTTCCTTTGATGGTTTTTTATAATCTGCCGTCATCTTTACCTTTTATCACAATCCTGTGTCTAAAATCAGGTTAAATTTACGGCTAAGGTATAAGGTACTTTAGTACGTTATTTGATTAGCATACCAATATAAGGTTGGAAAAAGGTTGGAAAGTTGCAGGTTTACAAGCAGCGAACAAATCCTTACAAAAGTAAGCAGTACAATGGATGTAATGCCCACAGGATTGTGAGAATCAGTCATGATGAAAAAACAAGATCTATTGGAAAAAAAACTGCATATTGAACGGTTTAGACAAAGCAGTAGTTTATCGCCGCTGCATGCGCAGCAAATTCAGCAGAGTATTTTAAATTCTTGGCAACGCTCTGAAATTGCAGAAATTCCTGTAGATCGGCAGGCTGCTCCGTTAAATTCCAGTTTATCGCATCCGCAAGGCGGTTCGGCTTTACAGAGAGCTGTGCAAAATTGCGCAGAAGATTTAAAACATATCGCGCAGCAGTCCGACATGGTGGCAGCCGTGGGCGATGTGGGCAGTACGATTATTTGGACGGCAGCGAGCGCTCAAATGCGTAATGTGGCGGAACGAGTACATTTTGTAGAGGGTGGACAGTGGCGTGAAGAGTTGGTGGGTACCAATGCTTTGGCTTTGTCACTCAAAACTCAGCAAGCCAGTTGTGTGTTTTCCAGTGAACATTATATGTCATCGTTACATGACTGGGTTTGTTATGCCGCACCAATTTTAGACCCACATTCCAAACAAGTGTTGGGCGTGATTGATTTATCGACCACTTGGAAAAATCATAACAGTTTGGGTTTGTTGGCAGCAGAGCGCTGTGCTTCTTTAATTCAAAATGCGTTGCTGGAACAGCAAAAACAGCAGCTTTATATTCGCGCGTTTCGTGTGCCACAGGTGTTATTTAATGGCAAAGTGGTGGTGATGACACCGCGTCAAATTGAAATATTGGTGATTTTGGCACTTTGCCCACAAGGCATGAGTTTAGACACTTTACACCAAGCACTATATGGTGAGCGTAAAGTCAGCATGGGAACGCTAAAAGCTGAAATGTCGCAATTACGCGATATTTTAGGGGGGATGCTCGGCTCGCGTCCTTACCGAGTTTTGGCGCATATTGAAGCCGATTTTTTACAAGCTGAGCAGGCTTTAGATGCAGGTTATGTGCAGTCTGCCTTGCAAACGTGTGCAGGGGTATTTTTGGCGAAAACTGAAAGTCCATTTTTATGCGCATGGCGAGATTGTTTAGAATCACGCCTGAGTGATGCCATTTTTAATGCACAAGATACCGATGTATTGCTGAAACATTTGGCGCATAGCCCTGAAGCGATTGATGCGGTAGAGCGTTTAATTGAACTGATGCCAAAGCATCATCCTGCACATCAAATTTTATTAAAATACAAAGCCTAAATGACGAATCAAGTCTTTAGGCTTTCATTTCACTGTCCTTTAGTCTTACTGTTTTTTTTAGTTTTTACAGCCCTTTGCGGTTTAACCAGTCAAACAAGGACTGATACACTTCCGCGCGGACTTCTGGCGCAGAAAGCACCAAATCATGCACGCCATCTTCAATTTGGCAAAGCTGAATATCACCATGCATGTGATGCCCATATTTTTGCATATCCGCAACATCTAAAATTACGTCAGTACGTTGCGCAATCTCATTCCATTGGCGTGGATAACTACTTTGACTCGCATGCATAATTAAGGTTGGTACACCCAAATGCACACTGGCATGAATTTCTTTTTGCGCTTCATGAATTGCACGAACAAAACTTAATCGCACTTTTGGATAACGCGGTTTCTTCCATTCCAAATTAAATAACCATTCACCATGATATTGTTTGTGTAGACTTGGTACATAAAATGGATTAAGGCGGCTTGGAAATTTCATTTCTGGCAGCAATTTGCCCAATTGGCTTAAACGAGGAATGCCGAATTTTTTCTCAATCTCGCTCATATTGAAATCATAAAAAGGGCTGTTGCACCATAAACCACGAATCAGTGGATGATTGGGATGATGTGCCACATATAACGTGGTGATTAATCCACCTGTTGAATGTCCTGCCAAAATTACTGAGTCATGTTCTTCTGTGGCAATTTGCTCAAGTGCAGCGGAAATTTCTGCATCATATTCAGACAAGCTGCGCACATTGTACCAATTTTGATGTGACAAATGCGAACGCCCATATTTACGTAAATCTAGGGCATAAAAGTCATAACCATGCTGATTAAACTGGTCTGCCATTTCTGTTTGAAAAAAATAGTCAATAAAACCATGAATATAAAGTACGGCTTTACGGGTTTCCTGTTCGGCTTTTTTGCGTACCAAGGTAGCAATCACTTTGCCTTCATAATCCGAAGGAAAATCCAGCGTCATTTGTTGGTAATCGGCACCCAAAATATCGGGTTGATAGCTTGGTGTTGTTTTTTGTTTTTTACTTAACAGCATAAGGTGTTCGTCATCCATTTTATTTTGACTATATCCTTGATGAGCTGTGCGCATTTGTCAAATTGAATTATGCAAACCCTCTGCATCTAAATCGCTTTAGTTTTAGGCTGCGAGTTCATTTTGTTCTGAACAGCAAAAAAAGCAGAACGCATCTGAGATGGTTCTGCCAAAGGGAAGGATAAAAATAAAACAGCAACAGACGAAAATTGAAAAAAGGATGGGAGATGCTGAGCAAATCGTGATTCACTCAGCAGGAGATTCAAATTACATCGCGGCTTTAAAAATTTCGACCACTTGTGCATGATTGGCTTTACGTGGGTTGGTGAGCATGCAGGCATCTTTTTGTGCATTTTCAGCCATAATCGCCAAGTCATCTTCTTTCACGCCTAACTCTGCTAAACCTGTTGGAATACCAATTGAGCTAGATAATTCACGAATTGCATCAATTGCGGCATAGGCGGCTTCTGTGGTGGTTAATCCGTCAGTATTGACTCCCATCAATTCTGCAATATCTGCATAACGCTCAGGGCAGGCAATCAGGTTAAATTCGCAAACATGCGGCAGTAAAATTGCATTACAGACGCCGTGCGGTAAGTTGTAGAAACCACCGAGTTGATGCGCCATGGCATGCACATAACCCAATGAGGCATTATTAAATGCCATACCAGCCAAATATTGCGCATAGCTCATGGCATCACGTGCTTCAATATTTTCACCATTTGCCACGGCAGGGCTAAGCCACTGGCTAATCATACGAATAGCTTTTTCAGCGCAGGCATCGGTAATAGGATTGGCTGCAGTTGAAACGTAGGCTTCTACAGCATGGGTTAAGGCATCCATGCCTGTTGCTGCGGTTAAACCTGCAGGTTTGGCAATCATGAGTTTTGGATCATCAATGGCGATGAGTGGTGTGCAGCGCCAATCGACAATTGCCATTTTAACGTGCGTGTCGGTATTGGTAATGATACAGAAACGGGTCATTTCCGATGCTGTACCTGCTGTGGTGTTAATGGCAATAAGTGGAGTCATTGGCACGGTACTTTTATCAATGCCTTCATAATCACGAATATGCCCACCACCTGCGGTAACTAAGCCAATGCCTTTGGCACAGTCGTGTGAAGAACCGCCACCTAAAGACACAATAAAGTCGCATTGATTGGCATTGTAGGCATCGACACCTTTATGTACGTTAATGTCGGTTGGGTTTGGCTCAGCACCTGCAAAGATATGGCTAGCAACGCCTGCTTCGGTGAGATAGCCTGCAATGGTATCGGCTACGCCAAATTTAAACAGTCCTTCATCTGTCACAATCAGGGCTTTTTTAGCACCTAAATTTTGCGCTCTTACGCCAATTTCTTTGGCACAACCAGGGCCGAAGAGAGACACACAAGGAATATAAAAACCGTTGGTTTGATCTGCAATATTTTTAAAAGCCATGCTCAGATTCCTTCTTGCATTGGGTATTGGAATAATGTGTTGTTATCGCGGTGTTGAACCGTGATTTGAGTATTCAATGCTTTGTGGTGAAATCCTACCTACCAAACACCAACCCTATTTTCTGAGTAAATAATGCAAACTAATCAATTGAAATTTATTTGTTTTTTAATGGGTTTTTATTTTTTCTGAAGTTGTGCGCAGGCTATAGGCAAGGGCTTAAATCTTGTTTATAGTGTTTTTGTATCTCTAATTTTAAGGTGTAGATACCGTTCACATAAATTTCAGGTGTAATTCAATTAATAAGTGGCTTAAGCTCGATTGAAGAATTGTCCACTTTTTGCAGATGGAAATAAAAAACAAAAAATAGGGATGTATCACGTGATGGGTCTAGTCGGTGCAATCAAATAAAAATAAGATGACACTTAGATAGACCGCACTTAAGCATGAGGAGCGTATATGCAGCCAATTTGCCAGCATAGCCAGTTGCATGCCGTTGCACAGCAATTGGTTCGTATTTCCAGTGTGGCCGCAGAAATCTATCAAGATCAAATGGATTTGGTTGGACATTTTACAGCACAAAATTTGTTTCGGATCGATCCTTTGCAGCATCGGGTTGAATTGCTAAACGGTCTATTTAGCCTTGAATTTTATCCGCCTAAATCTAACCCTAGTTTAATTCAGACGCAGTTTGAGTTTGCGGGGCTCCATCAAGAAGCGTTTGAAGATTTTTTTCTGCATGATTTACAGTTTCACACGGGCGATTTAAAGCCACAACACTCCTTATTTTTGCGTAATCAGGCGCAGCAATTACGACATCTGATTATGCAGCAAGCCTATATGTGGGTGGATGGTGCTGCACGTGTTCAACAGTTGCTGCTGCATTTAGATGGTGTACAGGCTCAGATTTTAGATCAAGCCTTGATTCAGTCTGATTATGCCCAACACGCTGTTTTTACAGGTGCTGTACAGCATGGTGCGGTCATTCCAGAGGAAACTTTGACTGCTTTATCTGCATTGTGTGCTTTAGAATTTATTGAGGGTGATACCTTTTTGCCTGTGCAAGCCTTAATGCACAGTTATGATGATTTTTGTTTTAGTGCAGCACAGTTTTTGCCTAAAGCCATGTATCGTATTTTGGCGGTGTCCTTTCCTGAGCGTTTTAATTTACAAGATTTAATTGACCATCAGGATGATATTCAGTTGTTGTATCGGCATGCCGAAGAACATGGTCATTTACTGGGTTTTGCCCGTTTAATGCACCGAGAAGTGTGGCAGCGTTCCGATGCATTGGCAAAACCGCATTTCTTAAAATCCTGTCCTTTAATTTGGCAAAAGAAGGTTGCCAAACTGCCGTTATTTGATTATCCACGAGCGGTGAACTGGCTGTTTAAACAGTCTGCACAAGTGTTGGATTGGCTCAGTTTAAATATGCAGCACACCAGTGTGCGGGTCGCAGTGACAGCGCTCAGTTTTGTCGATTGTAGTCAGGCACATCCACGGATTATTTTGGCAACTTTGCAATATTTTCAATATTCTGCGGCGCGTATGTTTATTCAAAGCTGTAATGTGTATGCGACACAGCAGGCGTGGTTTGCGCATGCACATAATGTCAGCCTAATGCCACATGGTGAAAAACAATCTGTAGATGATCCACGCGTTGCGATTAGTCCTTCCATTTTGTATTTGGATGAATGGATGAGTTTGCTAAAAACAGTGGCGCAGCAAGATGAGTATTTGGTGAAACATGTATTTAGACGTTTGAGTCGTGTCATGCAAAGTTATATGTTGTATTTACAGCAAATCACACAGGATTTACCACCCGCTTTGTTGGATTATATTCAGCCTGAGAGTCAGCAGCAGCGTGACTTTTATACGGTATTGCAGCGTTATCAGCTTCAACCCGATGATTTTAGGCAGCGTTTTTATTTACGGGCGCAGCATACGCGAGTTTCAGTGTTTGACAGTTATGTGCGTGACTATTTACTGGAATATTTTGCAGCGCATACGCATATTCCTAAAAGTCTGAGTTGGTTGGGGCTGTTTCATCAGGCGGTGCGTTGGCATCAACAAGTGTATAAAGCAGAGCTATTTGCCAAACTGAAAAAAGAAATTCCGTGTAGCACATGGCAGGCGAAAAGCCCGCAGCAAATATTGTACTTTTCAGGTTGGTGTTTTGAAGAACTGACCGATTTAGACCGTATTATTGAAGAATCGAAAAACTTTAAACACTGTTTGGCACTTAGCTATGCCAAGCTAATGAGTGAAGGGCAATATGTGGCTTTTCACATGGCATCGCCACATTATGCGCAGCAATTGACTCTGGGCTGTCATTTTCGGCAGGGGCAACTTGAATTTGATCAGTTGGAATATCCGAATAATCAAAAAGCGGAACAGTTACTGGTGACCATTGCAGAGCAGTTTATTGCATGGCTGAATCCACAATTGCCAGCTAAAGCATAAGACAACAGTTGTCGTATTCGCAGACTTGAGCCTTAACTTTTAGGCAAAAACTCGTTAGGCTATAGCCGTTCAGCAATGGTATAGGTCTTATGAAACAGGAAACTGCACTTAAACTTTTAAAAGCAGGCGAAAATGTCTTTTTAACAGGCTCTGCTGGTGCGGGTAAAACCTATACCCTGAATCAATACATCAATTATTTAAAAGCACGAAAAGTACCTGTAGCCATTACAGCATCTACAGGTATTGCTGCAACGCATATGAATGGCATGACCATTCACACGTGGGCAGGTATTGGTATTAAAGACTTTTTGTCCGATGCCGACCTAAAAAATATGAAAGAGCGCAAATATCTCAAAGAACATTTAGAAAATGCGCAAGTGTTGATTATTGATGAAATTTCGATGTTGCATGCCAAGCAACTGAATTTAGTCAATCAGGTTTTAAAATATTTTAAAGACAGTGATGAAGCCTTTGGCGGCATTCAGGTGATTGTTGCAGGAGATTTTTTCCAGTTACCGCCTGTAGGAAAAAACGATGAGCGCAATCGTGACAAGTTCTGTTTTATGTCAGAGGCGTGGGTCGAAGCTAAATTTCGAGTCTGTTATTTAACTGAGCAGCACCGTCAGGGCGACGATTATTTAAATGACATTCTCAATGCAATTCGTGCACAAAGTATTGATCATCAACATATTCAGGCTTTGGAGCACACCCGCCATCAAGATATTGGCGACACTTTCACACGTTTATATACGCACAATATGGACGTGGACAATATCAACTTTAAGCATCTGAATGAAATTGAAACTGAGAGCAAGCAGTTTGATGCCGTGTGTGATGGCAATGAAAAGTTGATTGAAACGCTGAAATCATCCGTACGTGCGCCTGAAATTTTAAATCTAAAAAAACATGCCAAAGTGATGTTTGTTAAAAACAACTTCGATATGGGCTATATCAACGGCAGTTTGGGCGAAGTGATTGGCTTTGAAGAAGATGACGATCACGGTATTTTGCCTAAAGTAAAATTGACCGATGGCACAGTATTACTGGTCGAGCCTGAAACTTGGTCGGTGGATAATGATGCAGGCAAAACCATTGCCAGTTTCCAGCAAATTCCGCTGCGTTTGGCATGGGCAATTACCATCCACAAATCACAAGGTATGACCTTAGAAGCGGCAGAAATCAATCTTAGCCATACTTTTGAAAAAGGGCAGGGTTATGTGGCGTTGTCACGATTAAAATCGTTAAGCGGTTTGCGTTTATTGGGATTTAATAGCCAAGCTTTGGAACTCGACAGTTTAGCGATTAAGGCTGACCGCCGTTTTCAGGAATTGTCTGAAGAAGCTGAAACGCACTATGAGCTGTTGGATTTAACACCACAACATAATGCATTTATTCGTCACTGTGGTGGCACGTTGAACGAAACCGAAATTTTGCGCAATGAAAAGAAAATTGCCAAAGGTGGAAAAACCAATTATGCGACTGCCACGTTAGATGAAACCCGCGCTTTATTTGAAGAAGGTTATGATATTCAGGATATTGCAGTAGAGCGAGGTTTAACTCCTGCAACTATTATCAACCATTTGGCACGTTTGCAAAAAGAACAAAATCTGGATATTTCAGTGGCACATCCAGGTGAAGAAGTGGTGGAAGAGGTCCGTAAAATTTATAAGCGATTAATGAAGCGTCAAAATGCAGAGCACTTCAGCGATGATGGCGCAATTAAACTGCGCCCGATTGTTGAAGCGACTAGTCCACGCATGGGCTATGATCAGGTGCGTTTAGCATTGCTGTTTATTCAGTAGTTTAGTCATTTGGATAATGATGACTTATACTGCAATTCTGCATTAAAAATGCCCGCTTAACGTCACATAAAATACTATCATTTTGAGAAAAACTTCGGTTAAACTGCCATCACTGTAAGCCTTAAAATATAATATTCGGTATGGCATTTACACCGTGGTACACATTTCGAAAATTTGTCTATAACAACTTACACGACGATGACTATGAAACATGGTTTAGTCGTTGCATTAACTATTTTTTAATTTTACTGATTTTAGGCAATGCCAGTGCGGTTATTTTAGAGTCGGTGAATGATGTCTATCTTGCCTATCAGGTATTTTTTGACCATTTTGAAAACTTTTCCATCGCAGTGTTTACGCTTGAATATTTGCTGCGGATTTGGAGTATTGCCGAAAAAGACCCGTTTATTTCGCCGTGGAAACAGCGTGTAAAATGGCTTACCAGCGGTGGGGCAATTATAGATTTGTTGGCGATTCTACCTGCTTATATTAACTTCTTTGTGCATCTAGATTTACGGTTCCTAAGAATTTTACGTTTGCTGCGTTTGTTAAAACTGACACGTTACTTTGTATCATTGCAAATTTTATTAAGAGTGATCGAACGGGAAAAAGGATCATTTCAGGCAGTCATTTTTATTCTCTCTATTATGATTGTGATGTCTGCCGCAGGTGTGTATGTGGTGGAAAGCAAGGCACAGCCTGAAGCCTTTAGCTCAATTCCCGCTTCGATGTGGTGGGCAGTGGTGACTTTAACCACAGTCGGTTATGGCGATGTCACACCAATTACCCCTTGGGGCAGAATTTTAGGTGCGTTAATTACGGTATTGGGTGTCGGCTTGGCAGCATTGCCTGCAGGTATTTTAGCCACAGGTTTAGCCAACGAACTTGAACAACGTAAGCAGCATTTAGGGTTGAAATTTAGAGAGCTATTGCAAAATAGTGAGATTGATCTGTTAAATGATCAAGAAAAAATTGAAGATTTACGCAAACAAGTCGGTTTAACCACTGAGCAAACCCAAGATATTTTATTGCAGTTAATTCGTGAGCGTCGTGAAGAAGAGCTGCGTTTAGAACAGGAGCCTTATAAATACTGCCCACATTGTGGAGAGAAGTTGTCGGAGTAAGCGAGGCTTGGGTTAAGAATTTCAATTCTAGTTTGGCTCTGCACGTTGGAAGCCTAAAACATGCTTGCTGAAAGCCATATTATTTTTATGGAATTGTATTGATTTCGTAGTAAATATCATCGAATAAGAACTAAGATGAAGAAAACTCATTATTTACATGCTAAGATTAAATTAATTCATTATTAAATTGAATCATGTTTGGCTTTGTTTCTTATTTTGCAAAATAAAAATGCGACCTAGGTCTAAACATGCAGTCAATAACTTGAAAAACTAGGAACAAGCAATGCTTGAAATTCGCCACTTAAAAACGCTATCAGCCCTGCGTGAACATGGTTCTTTGGTTGCTGCCGCCAATGATTTATGTCTGACGCCATCTGCCATTTCTCATCAACTCAAAGAACTAGATCATTGGTATGGCGTAGAAGTGGTGAACCGTCGTAGTCGCCCTGTGACATTTTCCAATGTTGGGCAGCGTTTATTGAAACTGGCGGATGATGTCTTGCCACAAATTCAAATTACCCAAACCGATATTACCCGCATTGTGCATGGGCAAACGGGGCGGATTATTTTTTCTTCGGAATGTCACAGTTGTTTTGACTGGTTGATGCCGCTGCTGAATCAATATCGTCAGCAATACCCTGATGTAGATTTAGATTTTGCTTCAGGTTTTGAAGCCAATCCGCATGAATTATTGCAAAACGCAGAATTTGACCTATTGATTACTGCAGACCCGATTGCCTTAAAAGGTATCGAATATTTTCCAATTTTTGAATATGAATCGCGTTTGGTGTTGTCAAATACTCATCCTTTAGTACGTGCCGAGCGCATTACCGTACAGGAGTTGGCAGAAGAAACCCTGATTACCTATCCTGTCGATAAACACCGTTTAGATATTATGTCTAAGCTATTCATTCCAGCCAATATTCAGCCAAAAGCTATTCGTACTACAGATTTAACCCAAATGTTGATTCAACTGGTGGCGAGTGGGCGAGGGATTGGCGCATTGCCAGATTGGGTGGTGAATGAATATGAGCAAAAAGGCTGGGTAACTTCACGTCGTTTAGACTGCGTTGCTGCGGGAGGATTACGCCGTACCTTGTATGCGGGTTATCGTAGCGAAGAAAAAGAAAAGTGCTATTTTGAAGGCTTTTTGAAGCAATTAGAGAAATTTTCCCAAAAACGCACGCAGTATTATTCAAGTTAAAAATCGTACGATCAGCATCGTAAAGAGAATGCTAATTTATCGCTAAAAACACTAAGCTCATCTAAATCTCCACTAAAAACAGTGAGATGTTCTTGCTAAGCTTGCCTTGCGAAAATTAAGGGAGAGCGCAGTGAGTTCGGTACGTTGGCTGACAAAGGATTTGTGGATTGTTGCTGCGGGTTTTATGGCAGCAATGCATATTGGCAAGTTGCCACCGACTGTACCCATCCTACAAGCTGAACTCGGAATTAGTTTGGTTCAGGCAGGTTTTTTGCTGTCTTTGGTACAAGCTGCGGGCATGTCTTTGGCGTTGTTGCTAGGCAGTTATACCGCAAAAATTGGCTTAAAACGCTGTGTACTTTTGGGTTTGTCTTTATTGGCAGGTGCAAGTTTTGTTGGTGGTTTTGTACATAGCTTTTCCGCACTATTAAGTCTGCGTGTAATTGAAGGTTTTGGCTTTTTACTGATTACACTCAGCGGCCCTGCATTTATTCGTCAACTGGTTGCAGTGGAGCAGTTGCCTGCTAAAATGGGGCTGTGGAGTGCCTATATGGGCGGTGGGATGGGTATTGGTTTACTAAGTACGCCGTTTTTACTGCCCATCTTGGATTGGCAAGGCGTGTGGATGTGTTTGGGATTGTTATCCTTTGCGCTCGCAATCATCATTTATAAAGCCGTACCAAGTGTGCAGATCAGCACGCAAGCCATTGCCATCTTTGAACTGATTAAAAGCACTTTGAGCCATCCACCCGCATGGATATTGGCTTTGGTTTTTGGTGTTTATGCAGGGCAGTGGTTCAGTTTGGTGGGTTTTTTGCCGACCATTTATCAGCAATATCAAATATCTTTACAAACCGCAGGTGTGCTCACAGCTATGGTTGCAATGGCAAATGCGGTGGGTACATTTGTATGTGGGTTGTTATTACAGCGTGGGCTGAGAGCGCAAGTGTTGATGCAAATGGGTTTTGCGGTATTGATGCTATGCGCACTGAGTTTTTATATTTTGCGTGATGTTTTACCATTCATTGTGCAGTTTTTATTGGTCATCCATTTCTCTTTATTTGGTGGTTTAGTCGCAGCTGTGGTATTTGCGCAAGTACTTAATTTTGCACCACAACCGATTGCGATTAGTACCACCGTAGGTTTGGTGTTGCAGTGCTCGGCAATTTCACAATTTTTATTGCCGCCTGTGGTCGCAGCTATCGTATCTGCCACAGGAACATGGCTTTGGGTTGGTATTTTAATGGCCGTTTTATCTGCAATGGGAATGATATTAACATCTATCTTGTTTCGCAAAGTGGCTTAGATTTGGATGGTTTTTATTGAAATTGGTTGATACAAGACGATGAATTCAAGCAAAACCATCTAAACCAAGCGTCCCTAAATCTATGTTAAGAATAGCCAATAAACAAGGTGAGAATTCCTGCTGCAATCAGTGGTCCCACAGGCACGCCACGTAGCACAGCAACACCTGCGACTGTACCAATCAATAAGCCTGCGACCACATCAGGCTGATTGGTCATGAGCTTGACACCACGCCCGCCTAACCATGCCACAAAAACACCAATTGCAATCGCAAGTAAAGATTTCCAACTCAGGAAAGATTTTAGAATTGCTTCGCCTGGAAGTTTGCCACTGGCAATGGGTGTCAGTACGCCAATGGTGAGAATGATAATGCCCAGATTTAAGCCATGCTGCTGCAATAGTGGGAAAAATTCACTTAGCGGCGTAATTCTAAAAACAATCAGTACTGCTGCGGCAATGGTCACAGCCGTATTTTGGCTAAAAATACCGCATGCGAGTAGAACGATCAGCACCATCAGGTTAAGGTCTAATTGAGAGAGCATGGTGATCCATAAAAGGGGAAATAAATTGGAAAAGTGCAGTTATTGTAACTGTTTTGAACTACAAGCGGGCAAGGTACGCAATGTGTTCAGAATTTACGGTGTATTTGGTTTAGAATAGCAGCAAATATATTTATACTTTTTATCATTAGGTCGCTCATCATGTTGTTGGAAAAAATGTTGCAATCACAAGGCTTTGGATCACGTAAACATTGCCAACAACTCATTAAAAATGGTGCAGTCACCATTATGGGCGAAACCCAGACCAATCCTAAATTCGCGATAAAAATTGCGCCTGAAACGGTTTTGCAATTTTCGGTGTATGGGGAAAATTATCAATATCGTGAAAAGGTCTATATCGCCTTACATAAACCACAAGGCTATGAGTGTTCGCATCAGGCGACCCATCATTTTAGTGTGTTTGACTTGTTTGATGATGTATTGCTGAATCGTGGTTTGCAGTGTGTTGGACGCTTAGATCAGGACACCACAGGGCTGTTATTGCTGACGGATGATGGACAGTTTTTACAAGCATTGACCCATCCTAAAAAGCATGTGGCAAAAGTGTATGCTATGCACACCGCAGACCCGATTAATGCAACACAAATCCAGCAACTTGAGCAGGGTGTCGCATTGCGCAATGAATCAGGGACATTTGCTGCAACAGAGGTACAACAGCTTGCTGAACATGAATTGCAGATGACCATTCATCAAGGTGTTTATCACCAAGTTAAACGTATGCTGGCAGCAGTGGGCAATAAAGTAGAACAATTACATCGTCAGCAAGTTGGTGCATTAAACTTGACTGATTTGGCTTTAGATGTGGGTGAATGGATGTATTTAAGCCCTGAACATGTCGAGTTGGCAAAAAGCCGTATGGAATAACATGAGTTTAGCTGAGCTTTCATCAATAGCTTATGAGCAATGGCTTGGGCTAGGTTAAATTTAAATCCATTGTCTAACTCTGCAATCGTCAGATCAGATGACTATTTTAAAAAGCAGTGATAGGTTTGAAATTCATCATCTTTGACAAAACCCATCTTTTCATACAATTGGTGGGATTGGTAATTACTTTTCTGTGTTTCAAGGCTAATCCGTAGCGCATTTTCATGTCGTGCAAATAAAATTGCAGTATCAATGAGCTGTTTGGCCGAACCTTGTCGTCTAAAAACAGGGGTGACATAAACGTCATCTAAAATATAGTAGGTCGAGCAGGCAACCGAAGAAAAGCCTAAATAAAGTAATACAAATCCAGTGATTTTTTGATCTTTGATATGAATGAAAATCACACTTTCCTGATTTTCAAAACGCTGTTTTAAGAATGCTGCTGAAAGGCTTAAATTCGAGGATGCACCATAAAACTGACGATACTCATCGAACAATACAGCAAGCTGGTCTAAGTCTTCTAAAGTGGCACGTCTTACAATCATTACGATACTCCATGCTTTTTTATTGTCCTTGCATGAAGCATAGCTAAGTTTTTAAAGTAAATTTTTAAAGAATTGTTTAAAAATGCAACACTGTTAATTTTTGTCAGTTTCACCCAAAATTGCATTGAGTTCATCAAACAAGTCTAGATGTTCATCATCCAGTTCAAAATCTTCAACACTATTATTGCCAGTTACAGATGCTTCATTGCTTGGGGTTGCATCCACTAGCGTTGCTTTTTGCTCTTGTTTTAATTTGCGTAACTTAATCAATTGTTCCAGATTAATATTCTGATTTTCAATTGAAAAGGGAATTGATTTAGTCAGCACGACTTGCTTAAAAAACAAACGTACCGCTTGCGCAGGCGTAATCCCCAACTGTTTAAACACAGCAAAGGCTTGTTTTTTCTCTTGAGAGTCCAAGCGTACTTGATAGACTTCAGTTTTTCTCATAATTTTTAATAGAAGGAAGTAGATTTAAATTTTAGCAATATTGTAAACAATTCATTTGTAATTTCAATATGACTACAACGAAAATCCACTATTTTGTAATGACAAACATATTACAATGTCAATTCTTGCTGTGCGCTAAAGTGGAATTGTTGCTGGCTAATCGGGTCAAAAAAACTTAAATGCTTGGCAAGCAATTGTAGCGGTGCAGAAAAATCATCTGCTTGTTTGTGCTGTAAAATGGGATAAAACGGGTCGTTCTTAATCGCAATACCTAAGCTATTTAAATGCACACGCAGTTGGTGCTGCTTGCCTGTTGTAGGCTTTAATTCATATTTTGCCCATGTTTGATTATGTTCAAGCAAACGAATTTCTGTTTCGCTGTTAGGTGTGCCTGCCACGACGTGCATCAAATAAAAAGGTTCACCTTTTTCCATGCGTAATTGCACAGTACATGGTAGTGACAAATTAGCTTGATAAGGCGCAATGGCATGGTAGGTTTTTTGCACCTGACGTTCTGCAAATAATTGCTGATACACCGCCCGAGTTTCTGGTTGTTTGGAAAACAGCACCACACCCGCAGTTTCGCGGTCTAAACGATGAATAGGTGTGAGCTGCTCATTCTGTGTTTGTTTTTTTAAGCGTACTAATAGGGTTTCTTGTACATATTGCCCTGTAGGGCTCATGGTCAAAAAATGTGGTTTATCTACAACCAATAAGTGTTCATTTTCAAATAAAACTTGATGCTGAAAAGGCACGGCAACTTCATGCGCTAAAAAACGATAATAAAAAATATCCTGATGTGCGCTATAAGGTGTATCTAAATCTAAACGCTTGCCTTCGGCATCATAAACCAGACCATCCTCAAAGCGTTGCAGCCATTCCTGTGCAGAAATATGGGCAAACTGGGCACATAAATAACGAAAAATTGATTCAGGCTGTGTGCTTAATTTGGGTAAATGCAATTTGCTGGCGCTCACACCATCTAGCATGGGTGGAACAAAGGTGTTGGGATGAGTCGACTTCATCTGCAAATTGCTCATATTCAGGTGGGAGAGTTTCTTTTTCATCATATTGAAAATAGCCTAAGCAGTTTGGGTGCTAAGCTTAATAATCTTGATTCATTGCCTTGTCTAAACTTGTTATAAATTGTCCACATTTACACAGTTTTATCCATCAGTACATAGGCTTTAAAGCAGTGCGATGCTATCATAATTGGTCTTTTGAATCATGTCGTGAGCGTTATGCAGTATTCATTTAATTTGGCTTTAAATAATGAGCAAGATACCCAAAATCTGGCGCAGGTTTTGGCAACGCATTTTCGGTCGGGTGTGATTTATTTAATTGGTGATTTAGGCGCAGGAAAAACCACTTTATCGCGTTATTTTCTACAGCATTTGGGGCATCAGGGCGCGGTTAAAAGCCCGACTTACACCTTGGTGGAACCTTATCAAATACAAGGACAAGATATTTTTCATTTTGATTTATATCGTTTAAATGATCCTTATGAATTAGAGCTGATGGGCATTCGTGATTATTTAGAAACCCCAAATGCCTTGTTTTTATTTGAATGGCCATCAAAAGGTGGCGATGAAATTCCGCCCGCAGACCTGATCATTGAAATTAAAAAATCGGAAGATGAATTAAGCCGTACTGCAACGCTAAGTTCGTCTTCGGTTGCATTACAACAAGCTTTGGAGCAACAATTTAATCATGCCTAATGATGTGTTAAATCTACGTCGGATCCACACGCTTGAACCTGCCTTAGCCAACCAAATTGCTGCAGGTGAGGTGATTGAACGTCCTGCCTCTGTGGTCAAAGAACTACTAGAAAACTCCATTGATGCAGGTGCAACCGAGCTAATTATTCGGGTGGCACAAGGCGGCAGTACACTCATTGAAATTATTGATAATGGTCGTGGCATTCATGCTGAAGATTTGCCTTTGGCGGTGACTCGTCACGCGACCAGTAAAATTCAAACGGCTGATGATTTACATGCTATTGTCAGTTTAGGCTTTCGTGGTGAAGCACTGGCATCAATTGCAGCAGTATCGCGTTTGACTTTGGTCAGCAGCCAAACTGAAGATGGTGTTGGTTATCAGGTTGAAGTCAATGGCACTGCCTTTGACCATCAAGATATTCAGGCCGTTGCTGCACAAAAAGGCACACATATTCGGGTGCAGGATTTATTTTTTAATGTGCCTGCACGACGTAAGTTCCTGAAAAAAGCAGGTACAGAATTTGGACATATTGAAGAAATTGTCCGTCGTTTGGCGCTGACACATTTTGATATTCGTTTTGTTTTGGAACACAACGACAGCATTAAACTGAATTTACCCATTGCAGACAGTGGCGAATTGCGTTTTCAGCGCGTGCAGCAACTTTTAGGACGAAACTTTGTCGAAAATGCCTATTGGATTGATGCTGATAGTGTCACCATGCGCTTATCGGGTTGGTTGGGGCATCCTTCCGATGCACGTTCACAAGCCGATTTACAGTATGTGTATGTGAATGGACGTATTGTAAAAGACAAGACCATCTCCCATGCTTTGCGTATGGCATACGAAGGTATTTTGCATGGACATCAACATGCTGCATATTTGCTATTTTTAGAAGTAGAACCTGAAAATATTGATGTCAATGTGCATCCGACCAAGCATGAAATTCGCTTTTTAAATCAGCGAGAAGTTCATGAGTTTGTAAGACATTACGCCAAAGAAACCTTAGCGCAATTTCAAACTGCAACTGCAGATTTAGCTACGGCCATGAAAGCCGATCCTATCGAACAAGCTGCGCCTTATGTGGTGCAACCGCGTTATCAGGAACAATTTTTACTGCACAAACATGCCGAGGCAAATCCTTACAATTCCGCTGACGATGCAGTAGATGCGTACACGATGCAGCCTGCTTCACAAGCGGGAAGTGAGTTACTTACCGATTTTAATCAGAGTCAGCCGCAGACAGTTCAATATAACCGACCTGTGCAGAGTAATTATCAAGGTTCGCAACAGCTCAACAATGCTTTAAAAAGCTATCTCGCGCCTTTACGTGATCTAGATCAAGACTCAGCCAATCTTACGCAAACAAACACAACACCTGCGGTGGATGAGCATCCGCTCGGCATTGCAATTGCGCAATTGCATGGTATTTACATTCTGGCGCAAAACAGTGAAGGCTTGATTATTGTAGATATGCATGCCGCCCATGAACGAATTGTGTTGCAACAGATGAAAGCCGCTTGGGATAAACCTGAGTTTTGGACTTCGCAGCAATTGCTGATCCCCAAAGTTATCAGCATTAGCCGCATGCAAGCCATGCGGGTGGATGATTTAAAAGAACAATTGGCACGACTGGGCTTGGAAATAGACCAATATGGCGATGAACAGGTCATTGTGCGCGGTGTGCCCGCGATTTTGCATAAGGCAGATTTTGCCGAATTAATTCCTGAATTACTTGATGATTTAGACCCAAATGATGAAGCGCAGGCGTTACTGCAAAAGCGTGATCATATTTTGGCGGGAATGGCATGTCATAGTGCAGTACGTGCACATCGGATGTTAAGTCTTTCTGAAATGAATGCCTTATTGCGTCAAATGGAACAAACCGAATTTGCTAGCCAATGTAATCATGGTCGCCCGACTTGGCGTGCCTTTCCATTGGCACAACTAGATAAACTTTTTGCTCGAGGAGAGTAGCGTTACATGTCAAATCAATTGCCGGTCATCAATTTAATGGGACCAACTGCAAGCGGTAAAACTGCTTTGGCATGTGAGCTGTATGAAATGGGGCATTTTGAGCTGATTTCAGTCGATTCTGCGCTAGTTTATCGAGATATGGATATTGGTACAGCCAAACCAACTAAAGCGGAACAGGCGCGTTATCCGCATCATTTGATTGATATTATCAGCCCGCTTGAAGTTTATTCTGCTGCACAGTTTGTGGAAGATGCTTGTGCCTTAATTGATGATATGCACGCGCGTGGCAAAACCCCAATTTTAGTGGGTGGAACCATGCTGTATTTTAAAGCTTTGCTTGAAGGACTATCTTCCAATTTACCCAGTGCCAATTACGACGTCCGTGCAGAAATTGAAGATAAAGCTGCACGCGAAGGTTGGGAAGCGGTCTATGCAGAGTTGTGTGCAGTAGATGCACTGGCGGGTGAAAAATTTAAGGTATCAGATAAACAACGTATTATTCGTGCACTAGAAGTTTATAAATTAACAGGAACGCCAATTACCCAGCTTCAGGCGGAACAACCCAAAAATGTACCATATCGTTACACTTTTCATAACCACGCCTTGATGCCTGATCGGGTAGAATTACATCAGCGTATTCAAAAACGCTTAGAGATTATGTGGGAAATGGGTTTTTTGAATGAGGTGCGACATCTTATTGAAAATTACGATTTAGATGCTAATTTACCCTCTATGCGTTCAGTTGGCTATCGTCAAGCTTTAGAGTTTTTGCAAAACGGTGATGAAAGTCGCGAAAAAATGCAGGAAATGGAGGATAAGGCGCTATTCGCGACACGACAACTCGCGAAACGTCAATATACTTGGCTCAGATCGTTGCAAGAATCGCATAAATTTCACACATATTTTACGATAAAGCAGGCTCAAGAAGACTTGCGAAACTGTTACGGATAAAGCAAAATTTACCTACTGTCTTTTTTATAATTTTTAATTGAAAAATAGAGATAGTTTTTGCGCTGATTTTTAATTATTTTTGGAGTTATAACATGTCTAAAGGTCAAACTTTACAAGATCCGTTCTTGAATTCTCTCCGTAAAGAACGTATTCCTGTTTCTATCTTCCTTGTGAACGGTATTAAGCTACAAGGCCATATTGAATCTTTTGACCAGTATGTTGTTTTATTAAAAAATACGGTAAGCCAAATGGTTTACAAACATGCAATTTCTACAGTTGTTCCTGCACGTAATCCACGTCCTGCTGGTGCACCTGCTGGTGGTCAAGGCGCTGGCTTTGGCGGTCAAGGCGGTGGCTTCGGTGGTCAAGGTGGTGGCTTTGGTGGTCAAGGCGGCTTCGGTGGTCAAGGTGGTGGCTTTGGTGGTCAAGGTGGCGGTTTCGGTAGTCAAGGTGGCTTTGGTGGTCAAGGCGGTGGTTTCGGTGGTCAAGGCGGCGGCTTCGGTGGTCAAGGTGGCTTCGGTGGTCAAGGTGGCTTCGGTGGCGGTCAAGCAACTGGCGGTTTTGACAACGATTCTAAATTTGAAGAATCTTCAGAAGACGATAACAACCGTTAATTGATCTTCTTAAAAAACCTCTCGAAATGAGAGGTTTTTTTATGTCTATGGTTTTTTTATCAAAGTCGTATTTTGGTAGTGGCTAAGATGAAGTGCATATGGTAAAAAAGCATAAAAAACCAGTGTTGCTACACTGGTTTTAATTTTGGAAATAGCAGAAAACTTAAGCTTAGTTTTTCTTGCGGTCTAAGCTTGGGTCTTTAATTTCTACAAAAGCATTGTTGCGCGTTTCACGTAACCAGCTATCCAATTCAGTATCAAACTGGCGTTCACCTAGTATTTGACGTGCCATACGTTCTTGGTATTCACGAGTCATATCTTGCTGGCGTGTATCGGTCACTTGCAGTACATGCCAACCAAACTGGGTTTGGAATGGTGCGCTAATTTCACCTTTTGCAGTGTTTTTCATTTGATTTTCAAATTCTGGCACCATCACGCCAGGATTCACCCAGCCTAGACTACCGCCATCACGTGCAGAGCCAGCATCATTAGAGAAAGTCGAAGCTAAGGTTGCAAAGTCTTCACCCGCTTTTAAACGGTTGTGAATACTGTCAATCATGTGTTTCGCATTTTCAGGGCTTACTACTTCACTTGGCTGAATCAAGATATGTCGAGTTTGGTATTGTGGAACTAGTGCACGTTGCTCAGTACTTTTGCGTTCCAGTAATTTTACGACATGAATACCATCACGGACTTCAATCAATTCACTGGTTTGCCCCACATCTAATGGCGTAATACGTGCAGCAAGTTCTGCAGGAATATCGGTCAAGTTACGTAAGCCCATGTCTGCAGACTGAACAGTTATGCCGTTGCCTGTATATTTTTTACTGATGGCTTGAATGTCATTGTTCTGCGCCAGTTCAGCTTTGACTTGTTGCGCAACCTGAGCTGCATTTTCTTTTCCTGAAACACGCACATGCAAAATATGGACTTGGTTGCCTAAAGCGGCCTGACCTTGTGGGGTTTTCAGAAAGTTATCAACGTCTTGATCGCTAATTTGAATACGTGACATCACCACTTGCTGACGCAAACGATTCATGGCCAAATCTTCTGCAATACGATTACGTAAAAATGCATAACTGCCAGGAGATGATTTATCTAACTTTTGCTGAAAAGCCTCTAAGCTATTGCTTCCATTTTGCTGTGCAACTTTTAACACAGCTTCATTCAGGGATTTTTCATCAGCTTTAATGTTATAGCGTTTTACTTGTTCTAATTGAGCCTGACGTACAATTAATTGCTCTAAGGCTTGTTGTTCTAAAATTTGTTGAGGTGGAACAGGGCGCTTTGGCATTTCAAGCTGTTGCTTAAGTTCAACCACGCTTTGCGCTAAATCACTTTTTAAAATGACACTATTGTCAACTACAGCCACAATTTGATCATTCGCAGCGGCAAATGCAGGCAGGCTAACAGCCATGCTCAGTGCCAAGGTAGATGCTTTTAAAAATCGTTTTAACTGTACTGTCTTCATTAACGTTGTGTCCAAGATTGATTAATTTTATTAAAACCTAAAATACGGTTTTCAAGCAAAGAAGCAAGTTTATTATTGAAACTGCCTAAACCTTTTAAATTTAGCTCTGCCATAATGGCACGTTTTGGTTTAACACCTGCATCTGTCACATCGTCCAAGTCGTTATAGTAAGAGCGACCATAGACTGAAATACCCCAGCAGCATGATTCGTAATTTACACCCAGTAAATACTCACGTGCCACACTGTTATCTAAGTCATATTGTGCGTGACCTAAAATACGCCAGTTGTTGTGAATGGGTTGAATGAATGATGCAACCACTTGATCATAATGGTCTTGGCGGTTTGGAATATAACGACGGTTAATATAGCCAAAGTTATATAAGTTACCCTGATCGCCAGCGTAAAGCAGATTTACATTACGCTGAGCATTGTCGCCATTAGACATCCAAGCAGCATTGGCACCGATGCTGAGATTTTGGCTTAATTGGCTGGTGAGGCTGACAATTGGCCCTGTACGGCTTTGCGTGTCAAAATCATCGCTGGTATTTTCTAGTGTGACACGGCGGTCTTCAAAATAGAAACTTTGACCAATGCCTGCCTTAATACGTTCCAAACCAATTTCATCAAACAGGCTGTAGCTTAAGCCTAAAGATAAGAAATTATTATCTTCTAAACGGTCATGTCCATAGAAACGGTTTGGACTGAACAATTGATCATAATTGATTGATGCTGTTGCAGAATCAAAGTTAGGGTGATCATTTTGATTTTTATACGGTGCATAGGCATAGAATGCACGTGGCGTAATCGTTTGTAGGAAGCGACCATTTTTTTCAAAGGTAATCCCTGTGTCCAATGCAAATTGTGGCACAGTGACAGATTCACTTTCACTAGATGAGTTATATTGATTCAACGCATTTCGAGTGTCTTTGTCATAGACGGTGTTAATGTTGCGTAAAGACACTTCTGGAATAACAAATGACCACGGATTGCGGTAGTTATAACGCACTGCAAAGTCGTTATAAATACGGGTGCCGCTTGGTTCGCCTACATCTAATGCACCAATGTCTTTTTTGAAGTAAGCCGTGTCGTTATTAAACTCGACTTGGAAACCTTGAGGATTACCTGTTTTATAATTCAACAAGAATTGTGGTAAACGTGCATAAGGGCGTTTTTCATAGGCAATAGATTGATCCAGCGTTTGGAAATCTTCAACTTTGAGCTGAGCTTTTAAGCCAGGGATACCATTGCGATAGTTAAGTTCCCAAGCACGACGTAAATTAAGATCGGTTTTGGAGTTAGGGTTATTATTTAAATCGGCAAAGTAATCTTTGTCTGAAGCATAGTTGTATTCAAGATTAGTCGAAAACTGATTGTTAATTTGCCAGTTGTGTAAAAAGTGCAAGTCTTTACGGTCTTGATCATCATATTTGGCATCTGAAGCTAAATAACCACCCCAGATTTGGCCTGAACCAAAATTTTCAGTTAAATAACGGAATTCACCCTCTAGCATTGCACCACGATCGCCAATATAACGCGGGCTAACGGTTGCATCGTAATTAGGTGCTAGGTTCAAATACACAGGTACAGAAAGTTCGACACCACCATCATTGGTAAAACCAAAACTTGGGGTCAAAATACCTGTCGTGCGGCGGTCGTCAATCGGAAAGTTAAAATAAGGCACAGCCATGACCGGTACATTTTTTACATATAGTTTTGTACCGCGTGTTTCACCGCGTCCAGTTTCCTGATTGAGCTTAATTTCGTTGGCTTGAATTTTCCAGGTTGGCGCTTGCTCGGGCGGGCAGGTGCTGTAGGTGGCGTTATTGAGTACCATGGTATTGGTTGAGGTACGTGCAATTTTTTCTGCCATGCCATGAGCATGCTGTTCTTCAGCAATATAAAAACTGTTATTTAAATCGCCTTGCTGAGTTTTAAGGTTGTAGTTAATTTCATCACTTTGCGCAAGTAAACCAGCTTGTGCCATTTGAACACGACCTTCGGCTTTGGCAAAGGTTTGGGTCTGATCAATGGTAATTTTATCGGCGCGAATTTGACGGCCTTGCTGGTCAATCAGGACATTGCCTTCTAAGACGGAATCGCCATTTGGGTCATAGTGACCATAATCGGCAGTAACGGTAGAGGTTGCTTCTGCAGCGTCTACAGCAACTGTATTTGAACTGATAGGTGTCAGCCAAGCACCTTTACAATAAGCCGAGCTGGCTGTGTTACCAAATTGTTGTTGCGCTTCGGGCGTTGCTTTATCAACATAATATTGCTCAAAGAATTGCTGACCTGGGTAAGTCTCTTGAATACTTTGTTTAAGCCGTTGGTTGTCAATATGACTGACCGATGAAGCCTGATCTGCTGTCTGTGCATAACTGGAAACAGAGTGACCACATAACAGAGTTAAGACCGCAGTCGCTAAAGGATTAAATTTAAACTGATGCTTCATTTATCTCATCAACCAAGAGTGCTTAATCGCAATTAATTATTGTCGCATCATAGAGAAAAAGCGCAGAAGTAGCTACACTTAACACTTTAAAAACTCAGCCTGTATTAGAATTTATTGCAAATGAATACACAACGCGAACAATTGATACAAACATGGATAACATCTGTACTTGGTTCAGATCAATTTGAAACTCATTTTTTAGCAGGCGATGCAAGTTTCCGTCGTTACGCACGAATCAAATTGAATAATAAAACATTTATGCTCATGGATGCACCACCAGAAAAAGAAGATTGTGGTCCTTTTGTCACGATTGATGAATTTTTTGCTGCCAATGCGGTGCGTGTGCCCAAAATTGTGGCCAAAGACCTGACACAAGGCTTTTTGTTGTTGGAAGATTTTGGTGATGTGCTGTTATCGACCTTATTAAATGAACACACAGTAGATGACTATTATGCACAGTGCTTTAAGCAACTTATTCAATTACAAGCGATTGATGGTACGGCACATTTCCCTGAATATTCGTATGACAAACTGATCAGTGAAATGGAACTACTCACCGACTGGTTATTGCCCGCTTTACAGATTCAGCCAACGGTTGAAGAAAGTGCATTAATTAAACGTACATTTGCGATTTTGGCAAATGCTGCTTTGGCGCAGCCACAAGTGATTGTGCATCGCGATTTTCATAGTCGTAACTTAATGAAAATTAATGATGATGCAGAGTTAGGAGTAATTGATTTTCAGGATGCTGTGATTGGTGCAGACACCTATGACCTGATTTCAATTACACGAGATGCGTATGTACAGTGGAATGCTGAGCGTGTGTATCGCTGGTTTAAAATGTTCTATGACTTGTTGCCAGCAGCATCTAAGCAAGATCGTGACTTTGAGCAATTTAAAAAAGATGCCGATATGATGGCAATTCAGCGCCATATCAAAATTTTAGGTATTTTTGTGCGTTTGTTTGAACGTGATGGTAAGTCGGGTTATCTCAAAGATCTACCTAGAGTAATGTGGTATTTGCTTGAAGAAAGCAAGCCATATCCTGAATTACAACCATTTATGCAATTCATTCACAATACAGTAATGCCAAAATTTACAGCCAAATATGGTCAGTATGAGGTGGTTGCCTAAATGAAAGCCATGATTCTTGCTGCGGGCATGGGTAATCGTATGCGTCCTTTAACGTTGCATACGCCTAAGCCATTATTGGAAGTCGGTGGTAAGCCTTTAATTGTGTGGCACATCGAAAAATTGCAAAAAATTGGTGTGCAGGAAATTGTTATCAATACCGCATGGCTAGGTGAAAAACTCGCAGATGCTTTGGGCGATGGTTCGCAATTTGGTGTGAAAATTTTGTGGTCGCATGAAGGAGAAGGCTTGGAAACAGCAGGTGGAATCATCAATGCGCTGCCATTATTAGGCAATGCGCCTTTTATATTGGTGAATGGTGATGTCTGGACGACTATGGATTTCGCGCCACTATTAAATCTGCAGCTTCAAGACGACTTGGCACATTTAGTTTTGGTTGAAAATCCCGTGCAGCATCCACAAGGTGATTTTACCTTGTCTGAAAATAAGGCTTATACCTTTGAGCAAGCACAGTCAGGTGAAAATCTGACTTACAGTGGGGTCGCGGTGATGCATCCACAAATGTTTGTTGGTTTAGAATCGGGCAAGCGTCCACTAGCGCCATTGTTGAAACAAGCCATGCAGCAAGAAAAAATTTCTGCACAGAAATTGCAGGGCGTTTGGGTGGATGTTGGCACTCCTGAACGATTAAATACGCTAGATCAACAAATTCAGCAGGGTGTGTACGCTTAAGTGCATATTCACTAAGCATTCGCCCCTATGACTGCAACTATAAATCGGTATACTTCCATTAACTTTTTCGAGATGTGAATTGTGATGCATTCGTTTTTTCAGGAACTCAAGCAAGGTAGTCAGGCTTTAGGTTTAGAGCTCAGTGATGAGGCTTTAAATTTATTACTCAAATACCAAGATGCTTTGGTGCTATGGAACAAAGCGTACAACCTCACTGCAATTCGTGACCCGAAAGAAATGCTAGTGAAGCATTTGCTAGATAGTCTGAGCATCCTCAAAGATTTGCCTGCAGGTCGTTTACTGGATATTGGTACTGGCGGTGGTATGCCGGGCATGATTATTGCCTTGTGTCAGCCTGAGCGCGATTGCGTGTTATTGGACTCGAATGGTAAAAAGATTCGTTTCTTAAAACAGTTTATTGCCGATTTAAAACTGAAAAACGTCGTGGCAGTTCAGACCCGTGTTGAAAATGAAGACAGCATCCGCGAGTTAGGTCAGTTTGATGTAATTACCAGTCGTGCTTTTGCATCTTTAACTGACTTTGTAGCCGCGTCAAAACCATTTATGCATGAGCAAAGTATTATTGCATCTATGAAAGGTTTGATTCCTGCCGATGAAGTAGAGGCATTGAAAGATGAATTCAGCTGTGAAATTATCGAGCTTAAAGTTCCGCGCTTAGACGAACAACGTCATTTACTTTTATTAAAACGTATCTAATTTTCAAAGGACTTGGGTGATCATGGCACAAATTATTGCGATTGCGAACCAAAAAGGTGGTGTCGGAAAAACCACAACCGCAGTAAATTTGGCAGCATCTTTGGCTGTTTTGAAAAAGCGCATTTTATTGGTCGATATGGACTCACAAGGCAATGCCACCATGGGTTCAGGCATTCAAAAAAATGATTTGCTGTATTCAGTGACCGATGTATTGTTGGGCGAAGTGCCGATTGAAACTGCAATTAGCAAGGCAGAAGTTGGTTATAAAGTTTTGGGTGCCAATCGTGATTTGGCTGGGGTTGAATTGGTGATTGCTGAGCAAGAGGGGCGTGAGTTTATTTTGCGCAATGCCTTGCAAGAAGTTGCCAAAGACTTTGATTATATTATTGTCGACTGTGCACCAAGTTTAAGCTTAATTACAGTAAACGCTTTAGCAGCAGTGCAAAGTGTAATCATTCCAATGCAGTGCGAATATTATGCACTTGAAGGTTTGGCTGACCTGACGCAAACCATTGACCGTATTCAACAAGCACTCAATCCTGATTTAGAAATTATTGGTGTATTACGCACCATGTATGATGCGCGCAATGCCTTAACCCGTGACGTGTCTGAAGAATTATCGCACTATTTTGGTAAAAAATTATACGATACCGTGATTCCGCGTAATGTACGCTTGGCAGAAGCACCTGCACACGGTTTACCCGTCATTTATTTTGAAAAAAGCTCGAAGGGTGCAGTTGCCTACCTGAATTTAGCAGCTGAAATGTTGAAAAAAAGCAAAGTGAAAAAAGGAAGTAAAGCATGACCACAAAAAAACGCGGATTAGCCAAAGGTCGTGGTTTGGATGCCTTATTGGGGTCAATCCAGAAAGAAAAATTACAACTTGAAGTGCAATCTTTAGATCATGGTCAGCTCAAACAAATTGATGTCAATTTATTAAAACGTGGTGAATATCAACCGCGTCGTTTTATTCAAGAACAAGATTTGCAGGAACTGGCGGCATCTATTGAAAAACATGGTGTAATGCAGCCAATTGTGATTCGTCCTATTGATGACGAACTACATCCTTATGAAATTATTGCAGGTGAACGTCGCTGGCGTGCTGCACAGTTGGCTGGTTTAACTGAAATTCCAGCAATTGTGCGTGATTTGACCGATCAGGTCGCGATTGCTTTGGCATTAATTGAAAACATTCAGCGCCAAGATCTTAATCCGATTGATCAGGCAATGGCGCTGCAACGCTTTCACGATGAGTTTGGCTTGAGTCATCAAGAAATTGCCGAAACAGTAGGTAAAGCACGTACCACGGTCAGTAATTTATTGCGTTTACTCACTTTGGCTGAGCCTGTTAAAGAGTTGATGCAGCAAGGCTTGCTAGATATGGGTCATGCACGTGCTATTTTAACTTTGAAAGCTAAAGATCAGCTCAAAGTCGCGCAGCATGTAATTGAAAAGAATTTATCGGTACGTCAAACCGAACAGTTGGTACGTGACTTTAATGCGCCAAAACAAGAAAAGCCGAAAACGGCTATTGCGCCTGATATTCAACAACTCACGCAACGTCTTTCTGAGCGTTTTAGTGCAGATGTTAAAATTGATTATAACAAGCAAGGTAAGGGCAAATTGACCATCAGTTATCACTCTCTGGAAGAGCTGGATGGTATTTTAAATATTTGCCTGTCCGATTAATTTTAATTCGTATTTTATTGGGGAAAAGCGAATGTGGGAATTGGTAAAAGCAGGTGGCTGGCTGATGCTGCCGTTGGTATTGTGCTCGGTATTTACCGTTGCAATTACCATTGAGCGTTTTATGCGTTTAAAGAGAGCAGGTATTTTGCCCAATGCGTTGTTGCTCAACCGCGGGCAAAGTTTAGCGACTGTGTTGCAACAACTGAATCAAAGTGCCAACTTAAAAAACAGTACATTAGGCCGTATTTTTGAGGCGGGTGCGCGTAACAAACAACAATCAGAACACTATGCGCGTGCACAAATGGAAGCGACAGCTTCACAAGAAATTGGTTATTTAGAAAAAAATATCAACTTCTTGGGTACGCTCAGTGCAGTTGCGCCATTATTGGGTTTATTGGGTACAGTGCTTGGGATTATTGAATCATTTTTAGTGATTGATGTGGGTGCAAGTAATCCAACCTTAATGATTCCAGGGATTTCTAAAGCCTTAATTACCACTGCTGCAGGTATGTTAATTGCAATTCCAGCCTTATTTGCCTATCGTTATTTTCAGCGTTTGGTGCAAGAATATACTGCTGAGTTAGAGCAGCAAGCGACTTTGTTTCACGCAGGATTATTTCATCAGAGTCAACCTCATCAGCTTGATGCGGATGTGCAAGATGTGAAAAAAGTAAGCTAAGGTGAGTTTATGAAATTCAAACGCTCGCAAGTTGAAGATATTCATATTAACCTGACTCCAATGATTGACTGTTTACTGTTCATCTTGGTGTTTTTGTTGCTTTCGACCACATTTAACCAATTTAGCCGTATGAATTTAACTTTGCCAGATGCGCAAGGCGTACCACCAAAATCTTATGAACATAAAATTGAAGTCGTGGTAGATTCTTCAGGGCATTATTCTGTCAATGGTCAGGCACTTTCGACTAAGGAAGTGGCAGATTTAAGCACAGCAATTAAACAAATTTCTCAAGATCGACGTGATTTAATGTTTATCATTGCTGCAGATGCCAAAGCCACTCATCAAGATGTGATTCGAGTGATGGATGTCGCAGGACAACTTGGTTTCGTCAACATCAATATCAGTACGAAAGTCCCAACTCGAGGTTATTAGTGAAGAAGGATTTACAGGTCTATCGCCGTCTTCTGAGATATTTGCTCCCATTTTGGGGCTTGGCAATCTTGGTGATTATCGGTTTCGCCATTAATGCAGCCACAGAAGTATCTGTGGCAAAACTCTTGGAAAAAATTATTAATGCCATTCAGGAGCGTGACCAATCTTTCACCACACTATTTCCGCTATTAGTCATTGCACTGATGTTTTTCCGTGGTTTGGGAACTTTTATTGGCGGTTACTATACCGCAGTGATTTCACGTAATTTGGTATTCAATATCCGTCAGGAAGTCTTTGCTAAATTGCTGCGTTTACCTGCACAGTATTACTTAGATAATACCAGTGGGCACATTACTGCCAAAATTATGTATAACGTAGAGCAGTTGACCGCTGCATCTACAGAATCGCTGCGTACATTGGTACAACAGGGTTTGATTACACTCGGCTTGCTCGGCTATTTGCTGTATACCAACTGGCGTTTGACCCTCTGTATTTTGGTATTTGGCCCATTAATTGGCTTGCTGATTCGTAAAGCTGCAAAACGCATGCGTCGTTTATCTATTCAAGTACAAGACACCATGGGGGATGTAAACCACGTGGTGCAAGAAACGGTGAATGGTAATTTGGTCGTCAAAGGTTTTGGTGGTCAGACCTATGAACAAAGCCGATTTAAAGAAAACTCTTTAGAAAACCTGCGTCGTGGTTTAAAGATGGTGGCAGTGCAGCAATTGAACAGCCCTGTGGTGCAGTTCATTATGTCCATTGCTTTGGCAATTATTATCTGGATTGCCTTACGCCCAGAAATTCTACGTGATATTTCAGCAGGCGAGTTTGTAGCCTACATTACTGCCGCAGGTATGTTGAGCAAACCAATTAAAGCCCTTACCGATATTAATGAAAAATTACAACGCGGTTTGGCAGCAGCGCATTCGGTTTTTGAATTGCTCGATATGCCTGAAGAAGACAATCACGGGACGCTTACACCAGACCTAAAAGGCAATTTGCAATTTAAAAATGTGAATTTGGTGTATTCCGATGGACACCATGCCATTCATGATTTCAATCTAGATGTCAAAGCAGGCGAGACAGTGGCTTTGGTCGGTCGTTCAGGTGCGGGTAAAACCTCATTGGTCAATCTGTTGGTACGTTTTCAGGAAGTATCTTCAGGGCAAATTTTGTTTGATCAGCATGATATTCGTGACATTGAGCTGAATAGCCTGCGTTCACAAATTGCTATGGTCAATCAGCAAGTGGTATTGTTTAACCGTACAGTGCGTGAAAATATTGCCTATGGTCAGCTTGAAGGTGCGAGTGATGAAGCAGTGATTGCTGCAGCCAAAGCGGCTTATGCACATGACTTTATTATGGCTTTACCGCAAGGCTACGACACAGCATTAGGTGCGCAAGGTTTGAATTTGTCGGGTGGTCAGCGACAGCGTATTGCCATTGCACGTGCAATCTTGAAAAATGCACCGATTTTAATTTTAGATGAAGCCACCAGTGCTTTAGACAATGAATCTGAATACTTTATTCAACGTGCATTTGATGCGGCCATGCAAGACCGTACCACCATTGTCATTGCACACCGTTTATCTACCATTGAAAATGCTGACCGTATTGTGGTGATGGATCAGGGGCGTATTTTAGAACAAGGAACTCATCAGGAACTCATAGCGCAAAAAGGCGCGTACTTCCAGTTGCATCAACGTAACTTCGAGGAACATTAACTCATGGCTTTGGCACAATTTATTCAGGACGCTTGGCAGCAACAGGCCAAATGGCTGGTTGTGCTTAGACCCTTGTCTTTATTGTACCGTGGTGTGAGTTTGCTCAATCAAAATTTATATCGTTCAGGTATTAAAACCGCTTATACCGCGCCCGTACCTGTGATGGTGATTGGCAATATTACTGTGGGTGGCAGCGGCAAAACCCCTTTGCTGATTCACTTGGTCAAATATCTACAAAGTTTAGATGTTCGTGTTGGCGTGATTAGCCGTGGTTATGGCGGAAAAGGCCCATTTCCAGCCTATGTCAGCATTGACGCTAATGTTGACGTAGTGGGCGATGAACCGACTTTGATTGTGCAATCTACAGGCGTACCGATGGCTGTGGGGCCAAATCGTCAAAAAAGTATTGAATTGTTACTTGCACAGCATGAATTGGATTTAATTATTAGTGATGATGGTTTGCAGCATTTGGCTTTAAACCGTCAATTGGAATGGATTGTTTTAGATAATAATCGTGGTTTGGGTAACGAGAAAATATTGCCCGAAGGTTATTTGCGTGAACCAAAATCTCGATTAGAGCATGCCACGGTGATTGAACATGCAGCGCAACCGAGTTCTGAATTAAATATGCATTTGGCCGTTGCAGCGCCATACTTATTGCATCCCGCACAAGAATTAATTTTTGATCCGACCCAAAATTTTTATGCTGTCGTGGGCATTGGCTTTCCTGAGCGGTTTTATAAAACTTTAGAGTCGATGGGTGTGACCCAATTTCAATGCCATGAGTTTCCAGACCACCATGACTATGAAATTACCGATTTGCAGTTTGAAGATTCGCAACCGATTATTACCACAGAAAAAGATGCAGTAAAGTTATTGCCTCTGTTAAAACAATATCCAGATTTTCAGCGTGAAATTTGGGTTGTACCTGTAGATGCAGTATTGTCATCGGCCTGCTATGTCACCTTACATCAACAATTGAAACAATTGGGTTTAAACCTGCCTGAAAGACCATGATAAGGAAAATTATGAAGCACATTGTTATCCCTGCACGTTATGCTAGTTCACGCCTGCCAGGCAAACCTTTACTGGAAATTCATGGTCGTGCCATGATTTTACGTGTGGTTGATCAGGCAAAAAAAGTGGCAGGTTTTGATGACTTGTGTGTGGCGACCGATGATGCTCGTATTGCAGAATTATGCCGTGCCGAAGGTGTAGATGTAGTGCTGACTTCGGCAGACCATCCATCAGGTACAGATCGTTTAAGTGAAGTGGCGCGCATTAAAGGTTGGGATAAAAACGATATTATCGTCAATGTGCAGGGCGATGAGCCACTTTTGCCTGCGCAATTGGTGCAACAAGTGGCGCAGTTGTTAGAAGCTCAACCTGAATGCTCGATGTCTACGCTATGTGAGCCGATTCAGCAACTAGATGAATTTACTCGCGACAGCATTGTTAAAGTGGTCATGTCTAAACACAATCAGGCTTTGTATTTTAGCCGTGCCACGATTCCTTATGACCGCGATGGTGCAAAAGCAGCGACACCACAATTGCATGCACATGCTTATCGTCATTTAGGCTTGTATGCGTACCGTGTGGAATTGCTACAAGAATATGTGACTTGGGAAATGGGAACATTGGAAAAGCTGGAAAGCCTAGAGCAATTGCGTGTATTGGAAAATGGACATCGTATTGCCATTGCAGTTGCAGAAGCCAATTTACCACCGGGTGTAGATACCCAAGCAGACTTAGACCGTTTGAATGCAATGGATATTGCGCATTTTGAGTAAGTGAAATACCTACCATGCAACGTGATGTAATTGGACAAGTATATCCATGGCAGCAACAAGTTTGGGAAAACCTGACAGGGCGATTTCCCAAAATGGGGCATGGTTTGTTATTTTTTGGCAAACAGGGTTGTGGTAAAGAAGCCTTCGCACAGCAATTTGTGGCTTGGATTTTGTGCCAGCAGCGTGATGTGCAATCACAGCCTTGTGGTGAATGTAGTAGTTGTCAGTGGTTAAAATCAGATACACATCCAAATTATGTCTATATCAGCACCGATGAAGAGAATAAAAAGCAAAACGCGAAAATTAAGATCGAGAAGATCCGTGATTTATTACCTTTTGTCCAGCAAACGGTAGATGGCTGGCGGGTGATTGTGATTGAACCTGCTGAAGCCTTAAATATTGCATCTTCCAATGCGTTGTTGAAAACCCTCGAAGAACCGGGTGATCGCATCGTGATTATTTTGCTGGCAGATCATTATCTTAAATTGCCTGCAACCATTCGCAGTCGTTTACAGCACTTTGCTTTAGACCGGATTGATGCTGCACAGGCTACGGCATATTTGCAGCAACATTTACCTGATGTAGATGCGGAAAAGCAGCAATTATTGATGAATTTATCTAATCAAATGCCGTTGCAGGCTTTACAGTTGGCTCAGGTGGAATGGCTAGAACAGCGTACAGATTTTCTCAAAGACTGGTATAAACTGGTGACGCAAAAAAATATGCCGCTGGCAATCGCAACCAAGTGGAACAAGGCGCTGAGCTTTACTGATTTTAGTCAGATGTTTGAATACTTGTTGTGTGATTTAATTTGTGTCAAGCTAAATCAAAGCATTAAAAATTTGGATTTAAGCACCGCTTTGCAGCATTTGGCTGAACAATATGACTTGGAAAGTCTGTTTGGTTTATATGCAGAATTACAGCAAGCCAAGCCAATGCTTGAGCAAAACGTGCAAAGTAATCTGGTGCTTGATCAGCTATGTATTAAGTTAATGAATATTTAAGGGGAACATGATGCAACCACGTATGGGCGGTATTATTCAGGCCAATATTCCTGATGTCGAAACGCTATATTTAAGTTATATGCCATACGTTGTGGGTGGTGGCTTATTTGTACCCTCAAAACAACCTGTAAAAATGGGTGAAGAAATCTTCGTACTTGCAACTTTGCCTGAACAATCACAAAAAATTCCACTTACAGGAAAAGTCATCTGGATTTCGCAAAAGCAAAATGGCATTAAATTGCAGGGCTTTGGCATTCAACTGAGCGGTGAAAAAGGCGTTTATTACAAATCTGAAGCCGAAAGAATCCTTGCGGGGCTTAAGTCTGACAACCGTAACAGTTACACTATGTAGGTTGTTTGCTTTTAGGAAAAAATCGTGTTTGTAGATACACATTGTCATTTAACGATGCTGGATTTAAGCCCTTATGATGGTGACTTAGACGCAGCAATTGCTCAGGCACGCCTAGCGGGGGTGTCTAAAATTATGGGTATCTCTGTCGATTTAGACGATCATATTGCATTGTCAAAAATTGCAGCACGTCATGCCGATGTCGGTTATAGCGTGGGTGTGCATCCTTGTGAAAACGCTGAAAATATGGCACGCGCCACCACCGAGCAACTGATTGCTTTGGCACAAGCAGACAAAGTCTGGGCTTTGGGCGAAACAGGTCTAGATTATTTTCACAGTACCGATTTTGTCGCAGAGCAAAAAGCCTGTTTTGCACGGCATATTCATGCGTCACAAGCTGTAAAAAAACCTGTGGTGGTACATACCCGTGCTGCTAAGCAAGATACGGTAGATATTATCCGTGCAGAAAAATCGACACATGGTGTATTACATTGCTTTACTGAAGACTGGGCAACCGCCAAAGCGGTGTTAGATTGCGGTTATTATGTGTCGTTTTCAGGCATTGTTTCCTTTAAAAATGCACAAGATTTACGTGATGTGGCTAAGCAAGTACCTTTAGACCGTGTCTTAATTGAAACTGATAGTCCATATTTGGCACCTGTGCCATATCGCGGTAAGACAAATGAGCCAAAATACGTTCCGTATGTAGCCAAAGCCCTAAGTGATGTATATGATAAGTCCTTAGAGGAAATGGCTTTCATAACAACACAAAACTTTGAAAACCTGCTCAAAGGACATTAATTTGCATAGTGGAATGATGCAAAAATTTAATGTTCTGGTGATATTAAAAATTTCCATTGATTGAATAGTGAAAAGAGAGTTTATCGGGTGAAGATGGATCGTCAGGCTCAGTTTCGAGCAAGAGAAACGTTAATTTTCCAAGTGGCAGAGCAGTTGCTTTTGGAAAATGGTGAAGCAGGAATGACCCTTGATGCTTTGGCAGCAGAACTGGATTTGGCCAAAGGTACTCTATATAAACACTTTCAAAGTAAAGATGAACTATATATGTTGCTTATTATTCGTAATGAGCGCATGTTGCTAGAAATGATTAAAGATGCGGAAAAACAGTTTCCTGAACATCTAGCATTTTTTATGCTGCATCACTTACATCATCCTGAACGTACTGTGCTTTTTCATCAAATTGAAGAACGCCTTTCTACAACGGGTGTTGGCATTGGCTTGTTGTTTAGTGAACTATATCAGGTTCGTAAAAGCCGATTACGCATCATTATCCGTATGACTGAACAATATTTGGAATCTATTAATAGTCACATGGAAGTGCGTGATTATCTGGCTTCAATTTGGGCACTTACGCATGGTGCGGCAGCCATTTTAAACTCAAGTTTCTATCAGCGTTATTTAGGTTCCCGGGATACTTTACGTGTGGCCTATATCGATCAAGCGTTGGCGATGCCCAAACAAGCACAATCTTTCGAGCAATTGAATTAATACGCTATGGACACACCACTATCTTCGGTTCGCGGTTTTACGCTCATTGAATTGATGGTGGTGATAGTCATTATGGCGATTATGGCATCGCTGGTTTTAATGAATATCGGTGGTGTTGATCAGCGTAAAGCCATGCAGGCGCGGGAAGTGTTTTTATTGGATTTGCGTAAACTGAATCGTGAAGCCAATGATCAAGCGCGTATTTTTGCACTCAATTTGCATCAAGCAACCGATGTTTCACCTGCGCGATATGATGTACTGGAATATCAGCCTTATGCTTCAGAACAACAATTAACCCTGCAAAATAATCAAAAATGGCAAAACTATGGCGAATTTAAAAGCAGAACGTTGCCTGAACAAGTTTCTATCCAAATTTTATCTTTAGAACAAAGCTATCCGAATGCTAACAATAGTGAGTTGCTGCAAGGTAATGCACCCGCACTGATTTGGCTGGGCAATGGTGAAGCCAAACCTGTGCGTATTCAGTTCTATTTAGAACAGCGTCCTGTAGGTGCGGAAATAGAGGTCGATCATTTAGGAAAAATCCATGAAAGCTAAAGGATTTACACTACTTGAAGTTATGGTGGCTTTGGCAATTTTTGCAACAGTAGCTATGGCAATGACCAAAGTGGCGATGCAATATACCCAATCCACCGCCAATGCAATTTTAAGAACCAAAGCACAATTTGTGGCTTTGAATGAAGTGGCATTGATGGAAATGAATCGGCAATGGTTAAGTGGAACAGAGTCAAAGCAAGTGACACAACAGGGCGAAACATGGCAAATTGACAAGTCCACACAGCCAACCATTAGTCCGAATGTGCAACGTGTCGATCTTCAAATCAGTTTATATAATCAAGACACAGGACAAGTTGAAGCAGGAGTGACTTCTTTGGTGTTTTTTAATGCCCGTGAGCAGCAATCATGAGTACAAAGAAAGGCTTCACTTTAGTTGAGTTGCTAGTCGCTATTGCAATTTTTGCAGTGCTGTCTGCTTTGGGTTGGAAAGTATTTGATTATCTCGCCAAAGTCAAAGATCGCAATGCGATGCATGAAGCCAATCTAGAACAGTTGCAAGAAAGCTATCAACAAATATTACGTGACACGATGCAGGCTGTTCCATTAACGGCCAATGTCAAAGGGCAGCAACAACCTGCTTTGGTTTTACAAAATGGACGTTTTAATTTCAGTAAAACAGGGGTGACCGATCCTTTGCAGCAGAGTATTTCACCCCATGAGCGTGTTGAATATCAATATCGTGCCGATGAAAAAAAATTGTATCGTTTAAAATATCGTAATTTGCATCAAACGGGCAATGATCAGCCTGAGTCGAGCGTGATGTTGGATGAAGTCGAAGCCTTTGAGATTATGGTTTTGAATCCAAATGAATTGAGCAGTTGGCCTGAAAGCAGTGTCGATTCGCAGCAAACTGAACAATTAAGGCTACTCCCGAAAGGAATAAAAATAAATTTAACCGTGCGTGACGTGCAATACGAATGGATATTTAGCTTATTGCAGACTGATTTTTTAAAGAAGAAAGACAATTAAAGGCACAGTGGCAATGTATTCAAAATCGACTCAGCGCTTAGGTAGCATCATCAAATCACAACAAGGCATCGCCTTGATTACGATTTTGATGTTGGTTGCCTTAGCTACGATTTTGGCAGCGACCATTGCCAAGCGGCAAATGTACACCAGTGAAAATACCGCCTATTTGATGCGTCAAAATCAGGCATTGTTATATGCCAAAAGTGCTGAAGTATTTTTTGCAGAATTACTGCAAGATGATGCTGAAAATGCAGGCCAAGTTGATCACTTACAAGAGAACTGGGCAAAACCGATGCCGCCATTTCCAGTCGAAGATGGTTATGTATCGGGCGTGCTGCAAGATGAGTCAGGGAAATTTAATTTAAATAGTTTGCTGACAACCGAAGATCAAGTAAACGAAAAAGCAAAAAAATATTTTGAAAAATTATTGCAGCGTGTTGGGCTACCTGCGCAATTAAGTGAAGCTGTGATTGATTGGCAAGATGCAGATGATGAACCGAGTGGTGCTATGGGTGCAGAGTCGAGTTATTACCAAGGTTTGCCAATTCCTTATTTACCGCCCAATAGCTTGTTTCATAGTGCGGAAGAATTAAAACAAGTCCGTGGTTTTGAAGGTGCGAAGTATCAGCAAATTGCACCTTATGTGAGTGCCTTGCCAAAACGAGATACCACTATCAATATTAATACCGCACCTGCTTTAGTTTTGGCGAGCTTTGATGAAAAATTGGATGTGGTTGCTGTGCAAAATCTACTTGATCGTCGTAATGCCAATTTAGAGCACTTTAGCAATGTAAATGCTTTGTGGGAGTTAGATGGCTTTCAAGCTGTCGATAGCGCGATACGCAATGAATTTACAAGTTTATTGGGTGTGCAATCCCATTATTTTAAAGCCAAAATTGAAGTGGTATTGGGCGAGCGCAAACGTCAATTTAGCAGTGGTTTGGTGCGTAGCGAAAAATCTGTCAATGTCAGTGGGCGAAGTCTGGCGCCATTTTAAGTATTAGCATTAACCTTGACTTAGTTGCTGTTATTCGGATGCAAATGCATTGCATATCTGTACTGAAACTGATCATTACGATTTTTGTCTGGCAATCTGCGGGCTAAAATTGGCTTATTGTTCACGTTTTGCATTATAATTAAAAAGAATATCCCCCAAATATTTTGATGACGTTAAGACCCATGTTAATTCGAAAGTTATTTAAGTTTGAAAATGCGCATATTGTGCGTAATTGCACTTCAGACCGCTGTAAGCGCTCGATTCATGGTCATAGCTATAAAGTAGAATTATTACTGAAAGCTTCAAAACTTGATCATGGACAAATGGTGTATGACTTTGGTTTGCTTAAAGGTGTAATCAAAGAATTATTTGATGCCTTCGATCATGCCATTTGTTTTTGGGAGCAGGATGACCCTGCATATATTCAAGCCTGCAAAACGTTCAGCGCACGTTGGGTATCTTTACCAGTATCGCCATCAGCAGAGCAGTTTTCACGTATTTTCTTTTATTTGGCACAACAAGTTTTGGCATCAACCATCACACAAAATGGGGAAGGTGATGTAGAAGTCTATTCTGTGATTGTACATGAAACTGATACAGGCTATGCACAAAGCTTTTTGGAAGATATTGAAAATGCGCAGATGGGATTGCTAAGTCTGGATCAAATTCATTTCTCTGAGCAAGTACAGACAGAATGGTCAGACCCACAAATGTATGAAAAATTAAAACAGGGGATGACATTCCAAAACCCGAATGTCGAGTTACAAGTTAAACTTTAAATCACATCATTAGACATCAACAAGGATTGATAGCGGTATGTCTTTTTCTGAGCAGCAATACGCGAGCTTAAATAAAGTTCAGTTAGATGAGAGTTGGAAATACAATCTAGCTGAATTTTTATTGAGTCCACAAATGGATGCGCTACGCGATTTTTTGTTGCAGGAAAAACAACAGAATAAGGTGATTTATCCACCAAGTTCACTGATATTTAATGCTCTAAATACCACGCCTTTAAATCAGGTGAAAGTCGTGATTATTGGGCAAGACCCTTATCATGGACCTAATCAGGCACATGGACTTAGTTTTTCTGTACAAAGAGGGGTTGCATTGCCACCATCTTTGCGTAATATTTTCCATGAGTTACATACAGATTTAGGTGTGCCTATTCCAAGACACGGTGATTTAACCCATTGGGCAGAGCAAGGGGTATTGCTGCTCAACAGCGTGTTAACAGTAGAAGCAGGACAACCAACCTCGCACCAAAAGCAGGGTTGGGAAGATTTTACAGATCATGTGATTGATGTGTTAAATCAACAACGTGAGCATATTGTGTTTATTTTGTGGGGCGCGTATGCACAACGTAAAGGACAACGTATAGATCCAAATAAACATCTGATTTTGAAGGCAGCGCATCCATCCCCATTGGCAGCAAACCGCGGTGGTTTTTTTGGATGTAAAGTATTTTCAAAATCAAATAATTATCTTAAACAAAATGGCATTGAGCCTATAGACTGGCAGCTGGACGCATGACACATTCTCCCATTTCTAAAGAATATCATCCGGATTTAATTGTCGAAGAAGCAAATAACGGTTGGCGCATTGTACGTTTGAATCGCCCAAAATCTTTGCATGCTTTAGATGAATCTATTGTTTCTGCATTATTGGCAGTATTTGAAGACTTTCATACCGATGATAGCGTAAAAGCAATTTGGCTAGATTCGACCACACCAAAAGCATTTTGTGCAGGCGGTGATGTGCGTAAATTACGTCAGCTTGTCATTAATGATGAGGTTGCAACTGCCAATAAATTCTTTGAGCAAGAATATGCGTTGGACTTGTTGCTACATAACTATGCCAAGCCTGTTTTAGTGTGGGGTGAAGGTTATGTCATGGGTGGTGGCTTAGGTCTATTTATGGCTGCACCATTCCGTTTGGTGACACCGTATTCACGTTTAGCTATGCCAGAAATTAACATTGGTTTATACCCAGATGTAGGGGCAACTCGTTTCTTGGCTGACCGTGGTGCGATTGGCTTGTTCACAGGTTTAACGGGTTCAATTATGACTGCTGCAGGTGCGTATGGTATTGGTTGGGCAACCCATATTTGTGATGCACAACGCGCTTCTGTATTAGAAAAAGTCATTAATATTGACTGGAATCATTACCCTGCAGGTGACTTCCGTGCCATTGATGATACCTTGAACAGCATGCACCGTCCTGTAGGGCCTGGGCCGCTACAGAATTCTTTGGATGTGATTCAAAGCGTGTGCCGTGGTGTGAGTTTTGAAAGTGATTATGAATCCATCATTGGTCTAAGCGATGCACGTAGCGATTGGTTACGTCAAGCCAGTGAAAACTTGCAAAAAGGTTCACCAACCACAGCAGCTTTAACGTGGTTACTATGGCAATGGGGTAAGAAGGTTCACGCTTGGAATGAAGTGTTTGAACTGGAAACGCAAATTTCAGACTGGAAAATTCGCCACGCAGATTTTGTCGAAGGTGTGCGCGCACGTTTGGTCGATAAAGACCTTGCACCAGCTTGGCAGCAAAATGGGCCAGTGCAGCTCAAAACCATTTTTGCAGACAATCCACCTGTGACGAGCATTGAAAGCTGGAATGAGTTATTGAAACAATACGAGATTATTTAATTCGTATTGATTTTTACTCATATTTAAATGTCAGAACAGAACTATAGTGATGAAGACTGGATGCAGCTTGCCTATGCGCAGGCTGCTTTGGCTGCAGCACAGGGAGAAATTCCTGTGGGGGCTGTCATCGTTAGTCAAAATCAAGTGATTGGCGCGGGTTATAACGCGCCTATTTCCTTACACGACGCAACCGCACATGCCGAAATTGTGGCAATCCGTGCAGCATGTGATCATATTCAAAATTATCGTTTACCTGAAGATGCCACGCTTTATGTCACACTGGAGCCTTGTACCATGTGTGTGGGTGCGCTCATTCATGCGCGAATCAAACGTGTGGTATTTGGAGCAACTGAACCCAAAGCCGGCTCATTGATCAGTGCTAGAAAGCTTTTAGAGTCAGGCTATTACAATCATATTTTTGAGTATCAATCAGGTTGTTTAGAGCAGCAATGTTCAGCCCAGTTGAGTGATTTTTTTAAGATGCGCCGTGCGCAAAAGAAACAACAAAAGCAGCAATAGTTGATAAATGACCTCCATGATCAAAACCAGTTCTGAGTTTTAGGCTTGATTTGCGTTAAACTAAATCAAACACAACATAGCATTCATCATCAGGGCAAACCATGCACGCTATTCAAATTAAAAAAGAATTTAATGCGCCAGTTGCGCAAGTATTTGAATTACTTTCTAAACATGCAACTTATAATATTGCATTTGCACCAATGCAAGTGGTGCGCATTAAAGACTCTGCTGACCCTGAACGTCCAGATGGTGTAGGTTCGGTGCGTCGTATGGGGATTGGGCCAATTAAACCTTTGCAAGAGCAAATTACCGTGCTTGAACCGAATCAGCGGATTGGATATAAAATCATTAAAAATCCATTGATCAAACATCATTTGGGTACAATTGAATTTCAGCAAGTGGCAGATCACAAAACCTTGGTCACGTATAGCATTGAGCTACAAGCGCGAGTTCCGTTTGTGAGCAAAGCTATTCTTGCGCAGTTGAAAACTGCAATTAAAATTGGTTTATCCAAACTCGCAAAATCTCTCTAATCATTTCGGAAACAGCATGACGGTTCAAATTATTACCATTGATGGCCCTAGCGGTTCAGGTAAAGGCACACTCGCGGCAAAATTGGCAGCATATTATCAGTTTCATTTACTCGACTCTGGTGCGTTGTATCGTTTGTTGGGTTTGGCGTTACATAAGCAGAATTTGCTAGATCAACTTGATACTGAACTGAGTCAATGCGTTGCCATTGCAACACAGCTCAATATTCAATTTGTGACCCAGCCAGATGGCACACAAGTGTTGCTTGATGGTGAAGATGTCACGCAAACCATACGTACCGAACGTGTGGGGGAATATGCCTCAAAAGTTGCGGCAGTACCTGAATTGCGCACAGCATTACTTGCACGTCAGCATGCCTTTGCCCAAGCACCAGGCTTGGTTGCAGATGGACGCGATATGGCGACCAGTATTTTTCCAAATGCGCAGGCTAAAATTTATTTAACTGCTTCGGCAGAGTCGCGTGCACAAAGACGAGTAAAACAGTTGCAGGGTATGGGGCTGGATGCTAAAATAAGCGACATTTTAGCGAATATACAGGCTCGCGACAAACGAGACATGGAGCGCACAGTTGCTCCGCTCAAGCCTGCAGAAGATGCTTACATCATTGATAGTTCTGAGTTGAACATTGATGAAGTATTTGCATTAATGACAGCTTATGTCGATCAGAAGCTTGCTATTTGCCGCGCTTAACCGCGTGAAATAAACCTATTCAGCGAACGCATAGCTTGATCAGTTCTATACGGACTATGTAGACGCTTAACTAAACCGGCCTTGTCTGATCCAAGACCGCTGACTTTATCAGGTATATCATGACCGAATCTTTTGCAGCCCTCTTTGAAGAAAGCGAATTAAACCTCAACGTTGAAAAGGGTGCTGTCATCCAAGGCGTTGTAGTAAGCATCGACTCTGACTGGGTAACAGTTGATACTGGCCTTAAATCAGAAGGCGTTGTTGACCGCGCTGAATTCTTAAACGAACAACGCGAACTTGAAGTTCAAGTTGGTGACACCGTTGATGTTGTTGTTGAAGCACTTGACAACGGTATGGGCCAAACTGTTTTATCACGTGAAAAAGCGAAACGTGCTGAAACTTGGACTAAACTTGAAAAAATCTTTGAAGACGGCGAAATCGTTACTGGTGTTATCTCTGGTAAAGTTAAAGGCGGTTTCACTGTAGACATCGGTCCAGTTCGTGCGTTCTTACCAGGTTCTTTGGTAGACACTCGTCCTATCCGTGACACAACTCACCTTGAAGGTAAAGAGTTAGAGTTCAAAGTTATCAAACTTGATGCTAAACGTAACAACGTTGTTGTATCTCGTCGTGCAGTTATGGAAGCTGAATCTTCAGCTGACCGTGAAGCGCTTCTTGCTCAGCTTGAAGAAGGTCAAACTGTTACTGGTACGATTAAGAACCTTACTGACTACGGTGCATTCGTTGACCTTGGCGGTATTGACGGTCTTCTTCACATCACTGACATGGCTTGGAAACGTATCAAGCATCCATCAGAAGTGGTTGAAGTGGGTCAAGAAGTTACTGTTAAAGTACTTAAATTTGACAAAGAGCGTAACCGCGTATCTTTAGGTCTTAAGCAATTAGGCGAAGATCCATGGTTAGCGATCATGAGCCGTTATCCTAAAGGTTCTATCGTTAAAGCTCGCGTAACAAACTTAACTGACTACGGCTGTTTCGCAGAAATCGCTGAAGGCGTTGAAGGTTTAGTACACGTTTCAGAAATGGACCACACTAACAAAAACATCCACCCATCTAAAGTTGTTCAGATTGGTGACGAAGTTGACGTTATGGTTCTTGAAGTGGACGAAGAGCGTCGTCGTATTTCTCTTGGTATCAAACAAACTCGTGCTAACCCATGGGAAGAGTTTGCTAAGAACCATGACAAAGGTGAAAAAGTTTCAGGTACAATCAAGTCAATCACTGACTTCGGTATCTTCATCGGTTTACCAGGCGGTATCGATGGTCTAGTTCACTTGTCTGACATTTCTTGGAACGAGCAAGGCGAAGAAGCTATTCGTCGTTACAAGAAAGGTGACACTGTTGAAGCGGTTATCCTTTCTGTAGACGCTGAAGGCAACCGTATCAGCCTTGGTATCAAGCAATTGAACAGCGATCCATTCAACGATTTCTTAGCTGCTAACGAACGTGGTGCTTTGGTTAAAGGTACTGTAACTGCTGTTGATGCTCGTGGCGCAACTGTTAAGTTAGCTGACGAAGTTGAAGCAACACTTAAAGCATCTGAAATCAACCGTGATCGCGTTGAAGATGCAACTAAGTTCTTGGAAGTTGGTCAAGAAGTTGAAGCGAAAATCATCAACGTAGACCGTAAATCTCGCTCTATCAACTTGTCTATCAAAGCGAAAGACGAAGCTGAAGAGAAAGAAGCTGTTGCTAACTTGAAAACTGCAACTAGCGGTCAAGACAATGGTCCTAAGACAATTGGTGACTTGATCAAAGCTCAAATGGGCAACTAAGTTGCGGGTAAACTGTATGGTTAATGTAAATTAGCACATACTTTTTACACAAATACTGTAAACGGTAGCGTAGTATTCAATTATTACGCTACCGTTTTGTATTTAAACAGGTTATTATCAGTTTAGGTACAAGTAGCTTGATAATTAAAGAGGTCGCAGATGACTACTGAAGCACTTAATAAGTCTGATTTGATAGAACGAATTGCTTTGAAAAATCCACATTTGGCTGAGCCATTGGTGGAAGAAGCTGTGAAGATCATGATTGATCAAATGATTGCATCACTATCGGCAGATAACCGAATTGAAATTCGTGGATTCGGTAGTTTTGCATTGCATCACCGTGAACCACGTGTAGGTCGTAACCCAAAAACAGGTAAGTCTGTAGAAGTTGCGGCTAAAGCTGTACCGCACTTTAAACCGGGTAAAGCACTACGTGATGCAGTAAACGAGTCTGTAAATAAATAAAATTCCTAGGGGTGTTTATGCGTTACGTTCTAGTCGCTATTTTAGTTATTCTATTTGGATATTCTCTGGCATTGGTTTTGCAAAACGGCACTGAACTTTCAGTTGACCTGTTATTTACTCAAGTGCCTGCAATGCGTTTGGGTCTATTGCTACTGATTACATTGGCACTTGGTTTGGTGCTAGGGTTATTGTTGGGCGTGCAGGTTTTCCGTGTATTCCAAAATAGTTGGGAAATTAAGCGACTACGTAAAGATATTGAATACCTACGCAAAGAGCAAATTCATGCAGCTCAACTGGCTGCTGCTGAAGCTGCTGCGCATACTCGTCATGAAAAAACGGTATTAGATGTGCATACTGAAGATCGTTCTTCTAATGCACTTTAATTTGCTCTGTTGAGCGAATTGATCATCAACACCTCAAGGTTATCTTGGGGTGTTTTTTTATGTGTGCCTTTGACGAATGGCTGATTATCGCTGCGATGGGGGATAAGCTGTCTTTTTGACTATCTGCTTGGCACGAATCACTTTATAATAGCGACTCTTTGTCAAATCCATAGGTAATTCTCTTGAGTATCATTGTTGCCCTCGATGCTAAAAGCCAATATGACGCCTTAACCATTGCAGAACAATTAGACCCTGCATTATGTCGAGTAAAAGTTGGTAAAGAGTTATTTACCCATGAAGGTCCTGCAGTCGTGAAAGCCTTGCATGATAAAGGTTTTGAGGTTTTTCTAGATTTGAAATTTCACGATATTCCAAATACAACGGCTCAGGCTGTATGTGCTGCAGCAGATTTAGGCGTATGGATGGTCAACGTGCATGCCTCAGGTGGTCGTAAAATGATGGAAACCTGTGTGGAGCGTTTAAAAGCAGGGAATTATCAGACTCAACTGATTGCAGTGACTGTACTAACCTCTATGGGGCGTGAAGATTTAAAAGATTTAGGTTTAGATATTGAGCCTTTTGAGCAAGTTCAGCGTTTAGCTAAACTCACTCAAGAAAGTGGTTTAGATGGTGTGGTGTGTTCTGCGCAAGAAGCCAAAATGTTGCGTGAAATCTTAGGGCAGGATTTTGCCTTAGTAACTCCAGGGATTCGTCCTGAAGGCTCAAATGCCGATGATCAAAAACGTATTGTGACTCCCAAACAAGCTATGCTGGATGGTTCTACGCATTTGGTGATTGGTCGTCCAATTACAAAATCTGAAAATCCACGTCAGACTTTGAAAGATATTTTAGCGACGCTTTAATTTTACTATCGCTGACTCTCTAAAAGGGAGATAAGCCCTCTCTCTAACTCTCGCCTAAATAGAGCGCAAACCCTCTCTCCAACTCTCTCCCAGAGGGAGAGAGGACAATTGTTGATTCTTTTTAAATAGCAGCCAATACACTTACAGCAATGGGTGCAAGGATTGACAATACAAATCCACTGACCATGGCATGTGGAATAAAATCGTTGCCACAGGCTTGTTTTACCATGGGCAAAGTGACGTCCATGGCAGTTGCGCCTGCGGCAGAAATTGCAGCACGTGGATAACGCCATCCCAAAATATACATCAGCAATATCGCAAAAATCTCTCTGAATAAATCATTCATTAACGCAATACTACCCAATTCGGCATTGCGAAGTTCCGACACCACAATCCCGCTCATGGAATAAAATCCATAACCTTGTGAGAGCATAAGCAAATCTTGTAGAGCGATGGGGAGCCAAAGTGCGCAAAGTAGTACCCCTGCAACTGAACCGAAAATACAGCCTACGGGCACCATTAAAATTTTCCAATTCAGCCAAGAACGATCTAAAGGCGAATAAGCGAGATCGAGTCCAATCATCCACATAAACAGCAACAGTAAATACCAAGTGTTGATCTGAACTTGGAAATCCATAGCACTAAAAAGTAGATGCAGCACGTAGCCTGCCAAAAGTGCAAAAAAGGCATAACTGATGTTGATGCAGGATTGAATCAACAACTGTAATGAAACTTTGCCTTGCGTTGCTTGCAGCCCCAAACCTTTGTAAAGCAAATAACAACACAGAAAAGCACCAATTGATGTAGCAAATGCAATCTGTAAAGCTGTAGATAGAATATGCGATGGCTGCTGTAGTGAACCGAGCGTTTGTGAAAATTCCATCGCAATTGCAATTAGCAGGATATAGCTAAAATATGGAAGCAGTTGAAACGCAATTTTTTCGATTATTCGAGGGAGGCGTTTTGCCAGTACAAAGCCTAGACATAAACAGCAGAGTAATTGGAAAATCAGCCAAAGAGATTGCATGAGATCAACAGGTGGGAGATAGATAAAAACCTGTTGATTATGCCAGTTTGCTTTTAAAAGCGGAAATTTATGCCGCTTTACTGATTAATCTGAAATCACTCGGATGCAGCGACTTGGTTTTTAGCCAATATTTCCAAGTATAGGTTGGCCAAAGTGCAAAGTTTTTTCCACCATCTTGTTGATACCAACTTACACAGCCAGATTGCCAAACCGTGTTATTTAGCATGTCTTGCACATCGTGGTTAAATTGATCTTGTACTTGATCTTTTACTACAATTGCATTGCTCTGTGATTGTGCCACCAAATCCATCATTTGCAGAATGTAATCGACTTGCGATTCGATCATAAAAATAACCGAGTTATGCGCCAAAACTGTATTTGGCCCAAGCAACTGAAACAGGTTCGGAAAACCTTTGTGGCTAATGCCGTAATAGCTTTCTGCGCCATCTTTCCATGCCTGTTTTAATTCAACGCCATGTTCACCAATGCAGCTAAATGGCTGTAGATAGATACGCGGATCGGTAATAAAGCCTGTGCCATAAATCAGACAATCAATTTTTCGCATTTTACCATCTTTGGTGATGATGCTGTCTGCAGTCAATTCCTGTATTGCATCAGTCACTAATTCGACGTTGTCACGGTTAAAAGTTGGGAAGTATTTATTGGACACTAAAATACGTTTACATCCCATAATGTAGTCAGGCGTGAGTTTTTGTGCCAATTGTTTGTCTTTGACCTGAAAACGAATAAAGGCTTCTGCCAGTTTTTGGGTATATTTCATCACGCTAGGTTGCATGATTGGAATTGCACGTGATTCATTCGACCAATACAAACGCGCACGATGCAATTTTCTAAACCAGTCTGCTTGTTTAAACAGTTTTTTCTCAATATTCAGATATTTGCGTTCATCTCGTGGAATGACCCATGCAGCTGTACGTTGCATGACATATAACTGTTTAACTTGAGGTGCAATTTCAGGAATGTATTGAATCGCGCTGCCGCCTGTGCCAATAGATGCCACAACTTTGCTATTTAAGTTGTATTGATGATCCCATTGAGACGAGTGAAAAACCTTGCCCTGAAACTTTTCAATGCCTTTAATGTGCGGGATTTGTGGCACATGCAGTGGGCCAGAAGCAAAGACTAAATATTGGCAACTCAATTGTCTGCCATCTTTTAACGCAACATGCCATACACAGTCTTTTTCATGGTATTCGGTATGCACCACTTCGCTGTTAAATTGGCAATATTCACGCAGATTAAATTGTTGCACCACATCTTGAATATATTGAAAAATTTCTGGTGCTTCGGCATAGCGTTTTGACCAGTCAGTTTTGGGTGCAAATGACAATGAATACAGATGCGACTGCACATCACAAGCCGCACCAGGGTATTGATTTTCACGCCAAGTACCACCCACTTCATCAGACTTTTCTAAAATCACAAAGTTATGAATATTGCGTTGTAGTAAACGAATCGCCATGGCTAATCCGCCAAAGCCTGCACCAATAATTGCGACTTGATAATACGCTGCTGCATCCTGCATGAAGATATCCTTATATTTATTTTGTTTGATTTGAGTTTGTTTGAGTCAGGATAGAATAAGCCAGCATGCGGTAACATGATCGTGCTGACATAAAAATTGATATTTTCGGCAATTTCTATCTGTGGACAAATCGGGTAAAAAGGATATTCCGTTTCGCACTGTTCATTTTATGAAAAGATCCATACTTGGCTTAATGTATTTAATACAAGGCATGCGTAAAGCAGGCGTTGATGTCGATGCAAAATTGCAAAGTATCGGCTTGCGTGCAGATGCGCTAGATACCAGTTCAATCATTCATCCGAGTTTGGAATGGGATATTCTAAAAGTGATTGGTGAAGATGTAGAACCTGAAATGGGGCTGTTTATTGGACAGCATTATGCTTTGGCAGGTTATGGTCCTTTATTGATGTTATTGGTGACCAGTCCAGATATTGCCACTGCATTAGAAAAAGGGATTCAATATCAGGGATTGACGCATTTAAGCGGGAAACTAAGTTTACAACATAGCACGCGACATATTGCATTGTGTTATCAACCCAATGATTTACATAGTAGTTTAGGTGTATTACGTGCGCAGTGTGAAATTTCAGGCACATTCAAATTTATTCAAGACCTATATAAAATGATGGGGATGAGTGCGCCACGTATTCGCATAGAATTGCCATTTGTACAGCCGCAGCAAAGTGAAGTTTTGCAAACTTTTTATGATTATTACGGTCAAGATATTGTTTTTAATCAATCACAAGCAGCATTTTGGTTTGATGATGCAGTTCTCACAGCACGTATTCCCTCTGCCGATGCAGTCACTTTTAGCAGTTATGAAGCCAAGTGTGTGATTGAGTTAGAGCGACTTAAACTTGAAGATGATGCGCCTTCGGTAGTGCAGCGCGTAAAAGATTATTTGGAGTTACAACAGGGCAGTATGCCGAGCATGGCAGAAACAGCACATGCTTTGCAAATTCCTGAACGGACATTGCGCCATCAACTGCAACAACTGAACACCAGTTATAAACAAATTCGTGAAGATCTCATCAAAGATAAAGCATTGCGATTAATTGAATATCAGGAATATTCAATTGAAATGATTGCAGAGTTACTTGGTTATTCAGAACCCGCAGCATTTAATCATGCCTTTAAGCGGTGGTTTGGACAAAGTCCACGCCAATATACAAAATAGCCTAAGTATTTTGCAAACTATGCCAAAGTGCTATATCTCGTGATTCGATCTTCGTTATAATCTATTTGCCCAAATAAGTACTGATGAATATGTCTGATTTTAATTCGCCACAAACCACAGCCTTTACTCCATTATCGCCTGCGGAGCGTTATGCACAAGCGTTAGCCTTTGGACAATTTATGCCAGATGATGCGCAGGCGCAGGCTGTACACGAACTTGAGCGTGTGTGGCAGGAATTAATTCAACGCTATAAAGCATCAAAAAAAGCGTTCCGCCGTTTCCGCCGCCAAACAGCACCACAGGGTGTTTATATGTGGGGTGGTGTAGGTCGTGGTAAAACATGGCTCATGGATCAGTTTTACGACTCGATTCCATTTAGACGTAAAACACGTATGCACTTTCACCACTTTATGCAGCATGTGCATCGTGAACTGAACAAACTTTCAGGGCAGCGTAACCCGCTCGATTCTGTTGCAGACCAAATTTATAAAGATGCAGTGGTGATTTGTTTCGATGAATTTTTCGTATCTAACGTGACTGATGCGATGATTCTGAGTGACTTGTTCCAAAAATTATTCCATCGTGGCATTACTTTGGTGGCAACATCTAACATCGCCCCAGACGGTTTATATAAAAATGGTATCCATCGAGATCGTTTTATTCCAACCATTGAAATGGTCAAAAAACATTGCCAAGTGCTAAATGTCGATGCTGGTGTAGATTATCGCTTACGTGTTTTGAAACAGGCGCAATTATTTAAATCGCCTTTAACGCATGATAATCAAAACTGGATGGCACAGCGTTTCAGTGCTTTGAGTAATACACAACATTATTCTTCTGAGCCAATTATTATCAACCAACGTATTGTTGAAACAATTGCGCATACTGAAGATGTGTTGTGGTGTGAATTTTCAGAACTGTGCTTTAAACCGCGTAGTCCTGCAGACTTTATTGAAATTGCCAACATCTACAACACGGTTTTGGTGAGCAATGTACCGCATTTAACAGACTTCTTGTCTGAAGGAACACGTCGTTTTATTTATTTGGTCGATGAATTTTATGATCGTGGTGTCAAGTTATTACTGACTTCTGAAGATTCGATTATTGAAATTTATCAGGGCGAAAAACTGGCATTTGAAATTGAACGCACACGTTCACGTTTATTGGAAATGCAGTCTGATGATTACTTAAATGAAGAACATCGACAGATACAGGCCACCGAAGCCAAACATCAAATCAGTTGATCTTTTAAGCGCCTAGAACTAGGCGCTTTTTTATGATAGAAAAGATGTGACTGTTGGTTTTATCGACATTTTGTCATAAACATGGCTTAATCTTGAAGGGTTGCAATAAGACTGACGTCGATTTTTACAACAAAATCTGAACTTAAGTCTAATTTCGACATTTCAAAAACTTTATACACTGTAAAAGTGTATTTAGATGAGTAATAGTGTCGTGTTTCTGATCAGGATTTATGATGATTGTTGTCATTCATCTTGTAATAAATGATCGTTATTTTGAAATGTGATAATACTATTCAGCTAAATATAAATCAGTATACTAGAATCTCTTGTATAAAAAGTAGCAATATCAGGAAAGACAATGACTGCACGTATTCAAAAAGGCAAGTTAGCGATTGCTAAAGAACTTTACGATTTCATCGAAAATGAAGCATTACCAGGTTCTGGTTTGGACAGTGATACATACTGGAAAAACTTTGAGCAAGTCGTTGTCGATCTTAGCCCTAAGAACAAAACATTACTCGCAAAGCGTGATGAGCTTCAGGCTAAAATTGATGAATGGCACCGCAATAATACATTTGAATTAGAAGCTTACAAAGCTTTCTTGACTGAAATTGGCTACTTATTACCAGAAGTAGAAGATTTTCAAATTACCACCGAAAATGTTGATGAAGAAATCGCATTATTGGCTGGTCCACAGCTCGTAGTACCTGTACGTAACGCACGTTATTGCTTGAACGCAGCAAACGCACGTTGGGGTTCGTTATATGACGCACTTTACGGTTTTGACGTTATTTCTGAAGAAAATGGCGCAGAAAAAGGTAAAGGCTACAACCCAGTTCGTGGTGAAAAAGTAATTGCATTCGCGAAAAACTTCTTAAATGAAACTTTCCCATTGGCGCAAGGTTCACATGCCGACGCGACTCAATATGCTGTAGAAGCAAACAAACTTGTTGTTCGCCTAAAAGATGGTTCTACAACAACTGTTGCGGATAGCTCTAAATTCGTTGGTTACAATGGCGAAGCTTCTGCACCAACTGAAATCGTACTGAAAAATAACGGCCTGCACGCAGTCATCCAGATTGATGCAAACAGCCCAATTGGACAGACAGATGCAGCTGGCGTGAAAGATGTTGTGCTTGAAGCGGCTGTAACGACGATTCAAGACTTGGAAGACTCTGTTGCAGCAGTTGATGCTGAAGAAAAAGTTGAAGGCTACCGTAACTGGTTAGGCTTGATGAAAGGTACGCTTGAAGAGTCTATCGAGAAAAATGGCAAGACCATTACCCGTAAACTAAATGCTGACCGCACCTTCAAAAATGTTGAAGGCGGTGAGACCAAGGTTCATGGCCGTTCATTGATGCTGCTTCGTAACGTGGGTCACTTGATGACAAACCCGGCGATCCTTGTAGATGGCGAAGAAATTTATGAAGGCATCATGGATGCATTGGTCACTCCATTGCTTTCTGTGGCTGATATCCGTGGTGAGAACACGATCAAGAACTCACGTACCGGTTCTATGTATATCGTTAAGCCAAAAATGCACGGTCCAGAAGAAGTAGCATTTGCGGTTGAGCTGTTTGAACGTGCTGAACAAGCGCTTGGCTTACCTGCTAAAACCCTGAAAATCGGTATCATGGATGAAGAGCGTCGTACCTCTGTTAACCTGAAAAACTGTATTGCTCAGGCGAAAGACCGTACCATCTTTATTAACACTGGTTTCATGGATCGTACAGGTGATGAAATCCATACCTTCATGGAAGCAGGTCCATTTGTTCGTAAAGGCGAAATCAAAGGCCAAAAATGGTTCCCAGCTTACGAAAACCGTAACGTCATGGTAGGTCTACAAACAGGTCTACGTGGTAAAGCACAGATTGGTAAAGGCATGTGGCCAAAACCAGACATGCTGTTAGACATGTACAAAACCAAGACTGAACATCCTGAAGCAGGCGCAAGCTGTGCATGGGTTCCGTCTCCAACAGGTGCAGTGATTCACGCGATTCACTACCATCAAATTAATGTAGCAAACCGTCAGCAAGAATTGCTTGCAACTGAAGCATTGCCTTTAGATGATTTGTTAACTCCACCTCTTGCAACTGATACCAACTGGTCTGAAGAAGAGAAACTAAAAGAACTGGAAAATAACTGCCAAGGTATCTTGGGTTATGTCGTTCGTTGGGTTGATCTGGGTGTAGGTTGTTCTAAAGTTCCAGACATCAATGATGTGGGCCTGATGGAAGACCGTGCAACTTTACGTATTTCTTCTCAGCACGTTGCCAACTGGTTACGTCACGGAATTGTAACGCGTGAACAGGTTGAAGAAGTAATGCAGCGCATGGCGAAAATTGTAGATCAACAAAATGCTGATGATCCACTATACACGCCTATGTCTAACGACTTTGCTAATAACATTGCATTCCAAGCTGCATCTGACTTGATCTTCAAAGGTGGCGAGCAACCTTCTGGTTACACAGAGCCACTTTTACACGCAGCGCGTTTAAAGTTAAAAGGTTATACAGGTGATTAATCCTTTAGGATTTGATTTACTGATTGTGTAATACAAACAAATGAGCCTCTTCGGAGGCTTTTTTGTTGCCTGTATTTTGCTTATGGTTTTTTGAAAATTTTGCAGCTGAATAGTTACAGGATGTACTTGCTGCTAGAAAAACATCAAGCTGCGGAGTAGAGTGAAAGTCATATATAAAAAGTAGCGCAAGGACAAATACATGCCAGCATATCAAGATTTGAATCAACAATTTATTGGCGGCAAGTGGTCGGTTGGGACATCTACTAAAACCATTCCAAACTTGAATCCATATCATCAAACTACAATTTTTGAGATGCAGGGCGCCAGCGTGGTAGATGTTGATAGTGCCTATAGTACAGCGCAAAAAGCTTTTGATGAACAATTGATTCAATCCACAAGTCTGCGTCAATACATCATTAAGAACTTAGAGCAAGTCATTCAGCAACGACGCGAAGAAATTATCCAGTGGCTGATTGATGAGTCGGGCAGTACCCGTTTAAAAGCCAATATCGAAGTCGATGCTGCTTTAGGGATTATTCAAGAAGCTGCACAATTTCCCGAGCAAATGACCACGACGCAACTGGAAAGCAAAGATCCGAAAGTCCGTAGTGTTGTTTTGCGTAAACCTTTGGGTGTTATTGCTGTGATCAGTCCGTGGAATTTCCCTTTCCATTTGTCTATGCGTTCAGTGGTTACAGCGATTGCTTGTGGTAATAGTGTAGTGCTCAAACCTGCCAGTGATACGCCAGTCACAGGTGGAACTATACTCGGTAAACTGTTCGAAGAAGCAGACTTGCCTGCAGGCGTACTCAATGTGGTGGCGGGTGCGAGTCGTGAAATTGGTGATTACTTTGTTGAGCATGTAACTCCTAAAATGATTTCATTTACAGGCTCTACAGAAGTTGGACAGCATGTAGGGCAACTGGCCGTTGCGGGTGAGCATTTAAAACGTGTCGCCTTAGAACTCGGTGGCAATGCACCTTTAGTCATTTTGGATGATGCAGATATAGATTTGGCCGTAGAACTAACTGTGATGGGGCGCTTTTTGCATCAAGGTCAAATTTGCATGAGTACCAATCGGGTCATTGTCGATCAGTCTATTTATGCAGCCTATCTTGAAAAATTGTTAGCAAGTGTGTCGCAATTAGTAGTAGGTGATCCGAATAAAAATGACACCTTGATTGGGCCAATTATTAATGCAGAACAGGTAAAAAAGCATCAGCATATTATTCAAAAAGCACAGGCGCAGGGTGCAGAATTGGTTTATGCGGGCGGGGTTACGGGGAACTTAGTTGCACCACATGTTTTTGTGAATGTCGCTGCCGATTCAGAAATTGTACAAAATGAAAGTTTTGGACCTATTTTACCGATTCTCAATGCAGCAGATACCGCACATGCCTTACAGTTAGCGAACGATACACGCTATGGTTTATCTGCTGCTGTATGCACTACAAATGTAGAACGCGGTGCAGAATTTGCAGCACAGTTTGATGTTGGAATGACACATATTAATGGTATTACCGTTGCCGATCATGCCAATGCACCGTTTGGTGGTGAGAAAAACTCAGGCTTAGGTCGTTTTAATGGGCGCTGGATATTTGAAGAATTTACCCGCACGCATTGGCTGACATTGCCAGCTTAACGGTAATTATTTGTCCTGCGTTTTGTTTGAGTAAGAAGGAATGCGTGGGTGCGCACTTACTGTTCATGATCAAAACGCATAATATAGTGCGTGTGTCTAATCATCCAATTTGTATATGTGTGCCAATTTTAAACCAATAAGCATAGCGCAATTATCTGCATTAGGTCTGCCTGAAATTCCGTTTGAATATGCTGAAGAAGCGTATCCAAATTCGAGTGTGCCACTATTGTTTAAGTCTGAACAAGGTTTAGAGTGGCGCTCGGTGAATTTTGGCTTGATTCCCAAATGGGCGGAAGACAGAAGTATTGCGCAAAAAACCTATAATTGCCGTAACGAAACTTTATTAGAAAAACCAAGTTTTAGTGAAGCTGCTTATAAGTGTAAATTTGGCGCGATTGTTGTGTCAGAATTTTATGAATCCAAATATATAGACAGTAAACCGCAGCGTTGGGGTGTACGTCGTAAAGATGGACAGGCCTTTTTTATTGCAGCACTGTATGAAATTTGCCGTTTAAAGGATGGGCAAGGCACGGAAGAAATTGTCCGTTCTGCGAGTATGATTACCATGGACGCAATTGATCACGCGATGATGAAGGAATTTCATGAGCCTGGGCCAGTCAAACGTTCTGTTATTGTTATTCCACATGCACGTTTAGATGAATGGCTAAGTTTGAAAACACCGAACATACACAGCTTTGTGCAGGGCTTTCCTTTAGACGAGTTTGAGTGTTCACATGTACCAAAAGCAAAGATCGAAAAAGTAAGCCCCCAGCTCAATTTTTTCGATCTTTAAGTACATCTTGTGCTTATATAGGATAAGAACAGATGTGGAACAATAACGTGATGTTTAGCGTGCTAAATTATTAAAAATATGACGTAAACTTTCCATCATTTTTTCAATTTGTAGTGGAGTTAAACCATCAAATGACTGCTCTAAAACAACGCTAGTCAGATCATTAATTTTGTTGGTCATCTCATTACCTTTTTCAGTAAGCACGACACGAGTGATACGCGCATCATCATCACAAGAATAAGTTTCAACCAAACCTTCATCTTTTAAACGATAAACAATTTTAGTTGTAGTTGACATTTTTGACACCACCATGTCTGACAAATCAGACACACTCGCATGTGCTTTTGATCTTAATGCCAATAAAATACGACGGCGAGAATTATCTAAACCATACTTTTTAAGTGCCTGATCGACATTCTGTACATATTGAGCATGTACTTGTGTGACCCAATAATACGGAAATTGTTCAATATCATATTGGTCGGCGGATGGTAGAAATTTTGAATATTTCTTGGACATTGCATATTCCCTGCATTGTTTTAATTGTATTTTTGATATTTCACATTTTATGTGAAAACTCATGTGCTTAGCAAGATGCTTTCAGTGGCTAAAATTTGGTTGAAATCTGACGAAATATGATGAATCTCGATTTAGAAGCTGGCTTTGAAATGGCTATTTTTCCAAGCGCGTAGGCATTTGTTTAAGTTCAATCCATATTCATGTGTCATATCAATTAATCCTATAGAATTGTTTTAGTTTGGATTAGTAGTGAGTTATCTGGTTTTATAAGTTGAATTATCAATTTAACCATCAACTTAGGCTGCATTTTAGTTAAAAAAATACATTTGTACACTTGGCTTTTAGGTAAAAGTGCGGGTTATTGCGTTGAATTTTGCAAAAAAATTATAAGCTTTGGTCTAATCTTTTAACAATAGTTGTTTTTTATCAATATTTTAAGTTTAGATTAAAGTGTGGGTTGGCTTACAGTTGTAATCTATGACTAATGCGTCTAAAAATACATTACAATTCATTTGACATTTTTAATCCATTCTCACGGCTTTTGTTTGGCTGTCATCGCTCTAAAAAAATTAAGAATGTGAAAAATAAAGTAAAAACCATCTTATAGATCGTACTGTTTAGTTTTATTCAAAAAAATTAAAAATTTAATTACAAATGTTCAAGATTGTGCATAATTAAGCTATCTATTGCTAAAAAGGTTACTTTTATGGATCCGTCGCCGTGCGCAGGTCTACTTTATATTTCGATTTCTGCTAACTATCTCGGAGCTATGAACTAATGGAGTTTTTATTAGATCCGGGAATATGGGTTGGTTTAATTACACTTATTATTCTAGAAATCGTATTAGGTATTGATAACCTAGTCTTTATTGCAATTCTTGCAGAAAAATTACCCCCAGAACAGCGTGATAAAGCCCGTGTGATTGGCTTATCTTTAGCGTTGTTTATGCGTTTAGGATTGTTATTTGCAATCTCTTGGTTGGTTACTTTAACCGAACCGTTAATTACCTTATTTGAAAAAACCTTTTCAGGGCGTGACCTCATTCTCTTGGGTGGCGGTTTGTTCCTCGTCTATAAGGCGGTAGGAGAGTTGCACGAGAAGATGGAAGGCAAACCCGAAGTCAAAGTCACGACCAATGTGGTTTATGCAAGTTTTGCCGCAGTTGTAGCACAAATTGTTGTTCTAGATGCAGTTTTCTCTTTAGACTCAGTCATTACCGCAATTGGCATGGTCGACAACATCTATGTGATGATGGTTGCCATGGTGGTTGCAATGTTGGTGATGTTACTTGCATCTAAGCCATTAACTGCTTTTGTGAACCGTCATCCAACAGTGGTGATTTTGTGTTTAAGCTTCTTACTATTAATTGGTATCAGCTTGATTGCAGAAGGTTTTGGCTTCCATATCCCTAAAGGTTATATCTATTCGGGTATTGGTGTTGCGATTGCTATTGAAGCGTTTAACCAATTTGGTCAGCGCAATGTTGCAAAACATGAAGCAAAAATTCCGTTACGTCACCGTACTGCAGATTCAATTTTAAAATTGATGGGGGGGCGAGTTGAAACCAGTAGCCCTGATTTGCATAACGAAGCGCAAGAAGCGTTTGCAGATGAAGAACGCTACATGATTGGTGGTGTCTTGACCTTGGCAGAGCGTTCAGTCGCATCAATTATGACGCCACGTAGCCAAATTTCATGGGTCGATATTGAAGATTCACCTGAACAAATCCGCGAACAGATTCTATCTGTACCACACAGCTTATTCCCAGTGTGTCGTGGTAGTTTAGATAAAGTCATTAGTATTGTACGTGCCAAAGAGTTGTTGGATGTATTGGACGAAGAAGAAGAGCTTAAAGCTTTAATTAAACGTCAGCGTCCAATTTACATTTTTGAAAAAATGAAAGTGATTGATGCGATCAATACGTTACGTACCTCTAAAGGTTCTTTGGTTTTAGTCAGCGATGAGTTTGGTAATGTTCAAGGTTTGATTTCACCGCTTGATGTGTTTGAAGCGATTGCAGGTGAATTCCCTGATGCAGACGAACAGTTAGATTTGGTTAAAACCAATGAAAACGAATGGAAAGCAACAGGTATGCTGGATTTATACCAGCTTGAACTTGAACTGGGTATGATGGATCTGATTGAAGAAGATGCAGGCTACATTAGCGTTGCAGGTTTGATTTTAGATAAAACCCAAGGTGAAGTTCAGGTCGGCACGCAGTTGGATTATCAAGGTGTGCACTTTGAAGTGACAGAACTTGATGGTAACCGTATTAAAACTGTGATGATTCGCTTACGCTAATTACTAAGCTTTGAATTAAATCACTCAAAAAGCTCTACCGAAATGGTGGAGCTTTTTTATGGTGTAATAAAAAGATTGTGATGTTTCATCCTGAAAATGTGTATCAGCGATAAGTCTGGATTTTAAAAGCTGAACATGAAATGTGGCATGGAATAGAAAAAAAGAAACAACCAAACAGGATTACAAATTTGGTTGCTTAAACAGGGAAAAGAAAAAGCGAGAAACTAAAACAAATGTTTAATTTGTATGTGACTTCGCCACTAAAAATTAAACTGCCAATTGATTTTCAATCACATTCCATAAATTTCGATGTGACTTTTTAAACATCGCCATATGCCCAATGGCTTTATGCTGATAACGCTTTGGTTTAAGTTCAATCATATTAGTCGATGCATGGGGATAGAGACGGAGTAAATCTTTCACATTGGCTTCGGTGGCAATCTCATCATCCGAACTCCAAATAGCAGTAATCGGGCAACGAATTTCATCGTGATAATGCTGTGAAACTGTTTTGCCTATAGCATTGATGACATAGCCGGGTTTGCTACAAAATTGTGCCCATTGTTGGGCCACATTTTTAGGTAGGTTTTCGCCCATGCCAATTGCATTGGTTGGGCCATAACCATGTGTGATTCTGGCAAGTGGAAAAATAACTTTAAACATCACAGGGGCAAGTAGGCGAGTACGACCTTTTAAACCTTTTGTGTGGCCTGTAGAGCCTGAAACAGCTACGACTTTTGCCACTTTATGATATTCAGGATTAATCCCCAGTAATTGTCCGCCTGCGCTGTGTCCCAATAAAACCACTTGTTCAGCTTGCGTTTTTTGCAGCAAAGTATTTACTGCTGCAGGAATATCTAACTGCCCCCAATCAACAATACTGGCTTCACATTGTTTCAATGGTTCGTGTAACGAATCACCAATACCACGAAAATCAAAACACAGCACAGCATAGCCTTGTTCATTTAGCCATGTGGCAAAAGCGTGATAAAAATTCTTGGTAATGCCTGTCGCGGGACAAATCAAGACGGGTAGACGCTGTGCTTGTGTATATTGATTTGGATAATAACGGGCAGCGAGGGCATAACCATCTGCACATATAATATTTAAGCTTTCAAATGTGCTCATAATGTTTTAAGGATGATGAGAATAAAGTTACTTTACACGAGTTCCAAAAAGAAACTTGTATTTATTCTGACTCTAAAGTCAAGCTTAGTAGTCTGCGAGTGTAGTTAAATAGCCACACGAAAAATAAAAGAGTGTTAAACATGGAAAGTTTATCTTTGGCAGTGCGCCTTGCGATTATTTTCAGTGGAATATTTTTGTGGGTGGGGATGCTTACAGGCGTGTGGAAATATTGGCAAATTCGTGCTTCTGCCCAAGCGCGTGCTCATTATTATGTGGATATCGCACATCGCAGTAGTTTGTTATATGCACCTGCAAGTTTAATTTTAGCGGTCTTGGCTTATTTTTGTATTTGGGATGCCACTGTAATTTTAATTTGTGTGATTCTAAATTTAGTATTTTTTAGCTTTTCTATTCTGAGTTATATCTTGCATGGATTGCTTAAAGATACCACTAATCAATTTAAACAACCGCATCAAATTGCAGCATGGACATTGCCAAGTTGGTGCATGAGTTTGGCGATGCTGTTATTGATTGTGGCTGAATTGGGTGGGACTAGTGTGTTATTGCTTGGCGCAATCTATGGATTGTTGTAATTCTAATTGCTCAGTTTAATTTTTTCTTGGTAGCCCGTAGAAGATTTTGAGATTTTTGCTGTAGATCAGGAATGATGATTAGAATCTACTTTTTGAGTTTGGCGGCAGAGGAGTGATCCATCTGCCGCAAAGTGAAAGCGAAAAAGCTAAAATGAGTGGGTGCTAGGGTATGATTAATGAACTTCTACGTTTTTATGTTCACGAAACTTTTGGTCAATGGATGTCCAAATCGCAAAGGCTATACATACCAATAAGGCATATAAAAAATAGGTTGGTTTCAAGTTGCCTTGAATTGAGCCTTGGAGCAATAGGGTCAGCATCAGTGCAAAAGTGGTGCTTAAAAAAGTAACTAGATTTTGGTTAGCCTTCAGAGCGTTAATGAAGACTTGCGTATTGAAATGTGAAAACATCTCCATCCCTCCTTGTTATAAATCACTAAAATCAGAGCATTTTAGTCAGATTGGTTTTATTGTTCTACCTTGTTTAGCAAACTATTTCAAGCCCTTATAGTCATATTTTGATAAAAAACATCATTTTCATATGAAATACTACTATTTGTTATCATTTATTTACAAAATAATAAAAAGTAGTGTGTTTTTTAAGCCATTTAAATACGATTTCAATCGTACTTGCATATTTTATGCCAGCTAATTTTGAGGGCGACTATACGACTTTAGCGTTAATTTGAGCTCTGCTTAAAATGGGTGAATGATTTATTTTGTTTTAGTTTTTTATTGAAAATATTTTAATTTCATTTGTTTATTTATACCAAATAATTATTTGGGTTGCTATTATCATGACTGATAAATTGCCTTAAAAAGAGGCAGTTTTAGCACAAGAAACAATAAGTGCGGGTTTGGGTAAAACCTGACAATTATTGTCTAACTTAAATTCGTATTTGGATAAAACACGACTTTAATACAATACAGCTCGAAAATAGAGCATGACTTGAAAAAATAGCCGAGCTCGAAGTCCGTACTGGCTATTTTTTCATTCGATCATGAATTGCAGCGAATACAAAAATCAGTAATGCAGGAATCAACCAAGCGAGGTTTTGTTCACTCAGGGGAAAATTGGTCAGTGTGGTTGGCAAGAATCTAGCTAAGTCTGCGGCCTTCATTGCATCAATGATGCCAAAGAGCAATGCAACTGCGGCAGTAGGTGCAATCACGCGGGTTGGAATACGGAATAATCCCCAGAAAAAGCTGAGTAGAATGACCACAATTGCAGGTGGATAAATCGCGCTTAAAATAGGCACTGAAACTGCAATGAGTTTGGTGAGTCCAAGATTGGAAATAACAAAGGCAAAGCCCACTAAAATAAATACCCAACGGCGATAATGAATTTTAGTAATTTGCTCAAAATATCCAGCACATGCGCATGTCAGTCCAATTGCCGTAACCATGCAGGCAATAAAAATCATTGCAGCTAAAAATACCGAGCCAAATCCGCCAAAAGCATGTTGCACATAGGCATGTAAAATGACTGCACCATTACTGGCATTGGCGGCAACATCGTGACTGCCCATCCCCAGTTTAAATAGGCTTAGATAAACTAACGTTAAACCAACCCCTGAAATTAAACTTGCCCATACTGCATAGCGGGTGATGAGTTTTTTATCAGTCACGCCACGTGAACGAATCGCATTAATAATCACAATCCCGAATACCAATGCACCTAAAGTATCCATGGTGAGATAACCATTAATAAAGCCTTCAGATACAGGACTGTTCACATAATTGTGAATGGCAGGTGAAATTGTACCTGTCGGAATAATAAATGCAGTGATGCCTAAAATTAGTAATGACAGAATTTTAAGCGGGGAAAGTACATAGCCCACTGTATCTAAAATTTTGTGTGGATACAGTGAAACTAACATCACCAAGGCAAAATAGATGGCGCTATAAATGAATAAGGTGTTCGCGGAATCGCCAAAATAGGCAGAGAAACCAATTTCATAAGAGACGGTAGCTGTACGTGGTGTAGCGAAAAGCGGGCCAACCGCTAAATAACAGACGACTGTTAAAATTAAGCTTGCGATTTTACCCAACGGCGAACTTAAAATTTGTATAGAACCTTCGACACGTGACAACGCCATAATGGTAATCACGGGTAAGCCAACAGCGGTAATGAGGAAGCCGAGCGCAGCAAGCCAGACGTGTTCGCCCGCTTGTTGTGCCACGATAGGTGGGAAAATAATATTACCTGCACCAATAAATAGCGCAAAGGTCATAAAACCCAAGGCAATAATATCCCGTGTGCGTAAATTCGTCATGGGAGAGAAATAAGATGTAAACAAAAGAAAGCGATTTTAGTAGATCGAGCTATGATTTTCTAATTTATTTTATAGGTCATATGAATATTTTTTATGATATGTGTTTGTAGGCTATTTTAATCTTCACTATAAAAATTAAATAACTTACTGTTTATCTGATGTATTTTTGAAAAATGCTGATCCCACATAGTATAGATGGCTTATCTAGTATAAGTTTTGGTTGCTATTTTAAATGCGCAGTTCTTAAACAAAACTGTTGGTCGCATGACGATGGATACTTGTTTGGCAGCTTGAGCTGATTTTACAAGCCGAAAGGGTTAATAACTGCTAGTTGAAATCTACCTATTTCTATATTATTATATAAAAATGAGTAGATATGTTAGTATTGGCGTTGCAGCTAAAACACTGGGTGTTTCCATCCAAACCCTAAGAAGATGGGATGAGGAAGGCACTTTAGTCGCAGATAGAACCCCAAAAAATCACAGACGTTACGATCTAAGCAAGATCACACCTGAACTTATCCATGATCTATCAATTCAGAACAGCCGAAAAACTATTGCTTATGCAAGAGTATCTAGTCACGATCAAAAGGCTGATCTTGAGCGACAAAAACAAGTTTTGGAAATGTACTGTGCCAAGCAGGGATGGACATTTGAGATTATTAGTGATTTAGGCTCAGGGATGAATTATCACAAAAAAGGGCTTAAGGCTCTTTTGGATGGAATTATTAATAATGAAATTGGTCGATTGGTTTTAACCCACAAAGATCGATTATTACGTTTTGGTGCTGAATTGGTTTTTGCTTTATGTGAAGCTCGGAATGTTGAAATTGTAATTATTAATCAGGGTGAAAATTTGAGTTTTGAGGAGGAACTGGCTCAAGATGTCCTGGAAATTATCACTGTATTTTCAGCACGATTATATGGAAGCCGAAGTAAAAAGAACCAAAAGCTAATACAGGCGGTCAAAGAAGCACTATGAGTCGATTTATACGAGGGCATATCATTGAATTGATGCCCAATAATAAACAAGCAAGCCATTTTGCTCAGGCAAGTGGTGTTGCTCGTTTGTCGTATAATTGGGCTTTAAGAGAGTGGCAGCGACAATACAAGGCTGATAAGGAATATCGAGATCAGTGTGAGTATTATGATGTTGCGGTGAATGAAATGCTTCTTAATAGACCTAAAGAGAGTAAATTAAGAAAGCACCTAAACACTTTTAAATTTGAAAAATATCCTTTCATGAAGAAAGTGACTAAGTGCGCACCACAGTTGGCGATTAAGCAGTTGGGTAGTGCTTTTGATAGATTTTTTAACGGCAAATCAGGATACCCCAAGCCAAGAAAAAAAGGCAAGGATGACCGTTTTTCATTATCAAATGATCAATTTAGCGTAAAGGGTCGGTCTATTAAAATCCCTAATTTGGGTTGGGTGAAAATGACTGAGAATCTGCGCTATAAGGGTAAAATTCTCTCGGCCAAAATATTTAAACAAGGTGGTAAGTGGTTTGTATCAATCGCTGTCGAACTCACCCAGATCGAAAAGCTTAAACCGAAAACAGGTTTAAGTATCGGTGTTGATTTGGGTGTCTCTAATCTTGCCACCCTTTCAAATGGTGAGGTTATTCCTTCTAACGCACCACTTAAAAGACAGCTTGCAAAACTAAGACGACTCAACAAGTCTTTTAGTCGTAAGAAAAAAGGTAGTCAGAATCGAGAAAAAGCAAAAGCCAAGCTATCTCGCCTGCACTATAAAATTGCCTGTCTACGCAAGAATAATCTTCATCAAGTCACAACGGATTTGGTAACACGTTTTGATGTGATTGCGATTGAAGATTTGAATGTTAAAGGCATGTTGAGGAATCGTAAACTCGCAAGAGCTATATCCGATATGGGTTTTTATGAGTTTAAAAGGCAGTTGATTTATAAAGCCAAACAGCATGGAAAATCGGTACTTTCGGTTGGTCGATTCTTCCCAAGTAGTAAAATGTGTTCGTGCTGTGGTGAATTAAATCAATCTCTCACACTTTCTGCGCGAGAGTGGAAGTGCTTAGTTTGCCAAACCATCCAAAATCGTGATGTTAATGCATCAATTAATATCCTGCGATATGCGGATAAAGATTTAATCACTGCATAAGTGGTGATTAAGGCGGTGAGTTACACCGTGACAGCCTATGGAATTGAGGTAATCCCTAAAGCAAATGTTTTAGGTTCTTGATGGTGAAGTAGGAATTAAACATCAAACCCACATTGAGTAGGTTTGAGTAGGTTTTAAATAACGGCTATAATCTCAGGCTTCAGGTCAGGAGTTCATCATGCGCGCCCTTAAAGTCAGCATTAAATCAGAGCAAGATATTGAGAAATTACGCATTTCGGGGCGTTTGGCTGCTCAGGTGTTGCAGATGATTGGCGAGCATGTCAAACCCGGAGTCACGACAGAATACTTAGATGATTTGTGTCACGATTATATTGTAAATACCTTAAAAGTCATTCCTGCCAATGTGGGCTATCACGGTTATACCAAAACCACCTGTATTTCACCCAATGAAGTGGTCTGTCATGGTATTCCATCATCCAAAACCATTTTAAAAGATGGCGACATTATTAATATTGATGTGGCAGTGATTAAAGATGGTTTTTATGGTGATACCAGTCGTATGTACTATGTGGGTCAGGTGAAACCAGAAGCGAAAAAACTGGTCGATACCACTTATGAGGCGATGCGCGCAGGGATTCATGCGGTGAAACCGGGCGCGACTTTGGGCGATATTGGCTATGCCATTCAAAGTGTGGCGCATCGTGAAGGGTTTAGCATTGTGCGTGAATATTGCGGACATGGTATTGGGCAGGTGTATCACGAACAACCAAGTGTGCTGCATTATGGTCAGCCTGGACAAGGCTTGGTGCTTAAAAAAGGCATGGTATTTACCATTGAGCCAATGGTGAATGCGGGCAAAGCGCGTGTGAAAGAACTGAAAGATGGCTGGACGGTGGTGACGACAGATAAATCACTTTCTGCACAATGGGAACATATGGTTGCTGTGACTGATACAGGCTTTGAAGTGTTATCGCCGTGGCCAGAAGGTACGGGGAGTTATCCTGAAATTTAATGCACGAATGCTTTCAGGTTAAGACTGATAGATAAAACATCTTAGACTTTAGTTTTAAACTATTTGTTAAAAAATGAACAATCGCTATAATTGAAGTCAAAGATACTTGCTGTAGTTTCTTTGTTTTAGCTTTCTTATTTTAGATTGTAGTTTTCAAAGCTTATCTGTCTTAGATAAGCTTTTTTTTTTGCTGTTTCGTATCTGAAATCAAAAGATCCTATGTGCTAACGAATGGTTAGCTTTTCGACCAAATAGTCGATAAATACACGTACAGCAGGTAATAAACCACGGCGTGATGGATAGACGGCATGGAAAATACCATGCGGTGCGTGCCAGTCGGGTAAAACACGAACCAATTCACCCGATGCAACATAATCTTCAACAATCGTGTCAGGCAACAACACAATGCCACAATTTTGTCGTGCCAATTGCGCTAGCATCATTAAATCTGAACCCATGACTGTAGGGTTGACCTTAATTTTTTTCGGTTGCTGTTGTTGATCATGCACAACCATGTATTGATCTAAATGCTCATCCGACATGCTTAAAATTTTATGATGACTTAAATCTTCAGGTTTTTTCAAATCGCCAAATTCATTCAAATAAGCCTGACTGGCAAATAGATGTTGTTCGATGTTGCTGAATTTGCGAATCACCAAACTTGGATCATCATCTAAATTTGAGCGGACACGCAGGGCAATGTCGATCCCTTCGTTGACGATATCGACACGACGGTTGCTGACAATTAGCTGTACTTTAATTTCAGGGTAGGCTTTCAAAAACTCAGGCAAGATTTTGGCAATTTCATTTTGTGCAATTGAAACAGGTAAGCTGACTTTAATTACACCACGCGGTTGAATACTTAGGTGATCGACCAAGTCGTGCGCGGCTTGGGCAGCATTCATCATTACTTGCGCATGCCGATACACATTCATACCAATTTCTGTGACCGCAAAATGACGTGAGCTGCGCTGAATTAAACGCACACCTAAGCGTTCTTCTAGGTTGTGTACGCGTCGGCTAAGTTTGGATTTTGGAATATCGGTGGCGCGTTCTGCTGCACTAAATCCACCATGTTCGACCACTTGGGCAAAACAATAAAAATCATCCAAATCTGTAAGCATGACTAAATTCCATTTATGCAACAATACTTAAATTAAAGTGGCATCGTTGCATGTTGTCAATCTTTAATTGTGCTTTATTGCTGTGCTTTTTTGCAGAATCTCTAAAACTTGTCGGTATTCTTCTAAACGGGCTAAATCACGTGCTGTAGGATTGGGAATCCGCGTTAAATTCATGTTGTCTTGCACATCTGCAATTTTTACAGCACAGGCAAGCGGGTTTTGTGCAGTACGCATAGCCGCTTGAACACGAGTTTCATGCGGCAGTTTGGTGAGAGCCTGAATTGCTTGAATAATATGCGTTTGAAATCCTAAATTTTGCAGGTCTTGTGCTGTGGTGTGGGTATCTTCAAGAATGTCGTGCAGTACAGCGACAATTTGCTGATCGGGCTGTTGTAATTGCAACATTACACGTAAGGGATGCAAAATATAAGGCTGACCGCCTTTATCTAGCTGCCCTGTATGTTGTTGTACTGCAAGTGTAATTGCATTTTCTAGAGTTGCCATAAGTATAATTAAAAAAATTTCTATAATTATAAGCCGTGCTTAGCGCAAAATATAGAAATTGCTTGTTATGATGCAAACAGATTTTATGTTTATCTATTTTACTATTGGTGATGCTGCTCTATGCCATATCAACTCATTGAACTGAATACGCCTGCGACTGAAAATTTGCTTTGCCCACATTGCCAACATGCTGTTATTGATTGGGCAGAAGAACAATATATTCAGCCTTGCGAGCATACTTTGTTTGTCGCAATGGATTTGGGTTTTGAATATGCCTCAGATGTATTTGAACAAAGCATGCCACGCAGTGTCGATGAAATTCATGCACATGATGATCAGTTGGATATGTGGCAAGAACTGACTTCAAGTCGTTATCCGCAATATTTGATTTATAAAACGGATTTAGGCGTGCAAGGTTTATCTCGCTATGTTGGATTTACCGCGGCTTAATTGCACTTAACTTAGAGAGTCTAAGATATAAAAATAGGGAAATTCAAAAGCTGAATTTCCCTATATTTTGATGGATTAGATATTTTTTCTGCGTTTAGCTCTCCATATCTTCTTCTATTTCATCATCGGCACTGTCCATTCCTAATTCTTTGAGTTTTCGCGTCAAAGTATTACGTCCCCAACCCAATAATTCAGCGGCATGACGTTTACGTCCACGGGTTTGTTGCAGTGCAGCATTAATTAAGGTGCGTTCAAACATTGGAATGGCGATATCCAGAAGTTTCATCTCGCCATTTTTTAACTTTTGTACTGCCCATTGCCCAAGTAATTCATCCCAATGCTGCATAGATACCCGATCTGCCACATGAAGCGCAGAATGTTCGGCTAATTTTTCAATTGGAATTTGCTTGAGTTCGGTTGGTAAATCTTCAGGATAGACCTCACGTCCTGTAATCATCACGGTAAGCCAGCGACAAGTGTTTTCCAATTGGCGCACGTTACCTTGCCACGGCAATTGCTGCATATATTCGACTGTTTCAGGACGCAATATTTTTGGACTCACGCCTAATTCTTTGCCTGCACGTGCCAAAAAGTGCTGTGCCAACATTGGAATATCTTCACTGCGATGCGCCAGTTTAGGAATATGAATCCGAATGACGTTCAGGCGATGATATAAGTCTTCACGGAAGCGTCCATCTTGTACCAGTTTTTCCAAATCCTGATGTGTTGCTGCGACAATCCGTACATCCACTTTGACAGCAATATGTCCACCAACCCGATAAAATTCACCATCTGCCAAGACGCGCAATAAGCGGGTTTGGGTTTCAAAAGGCATATCACCAATTTCATCTAAAAACAAGGTGCCGCCGTTGGCTTGTTCAAAGCGTCCCTGACGTTGTGTATTGGCACCTGTAAATGCACCTTTTTCATGTCCAAAAAGTTCGGTTTCAATCAAATCTTTCGGAATGGCTGCCATATTCAGCGCAATAAATGGTTTGCTGCTACGCGGTGAGTGGCGATGCAGTGCATGCGCCACCAACTCTTTGCCTGTACCTGATTCACCATTAATGAGCACAGTAATGTGTGATTGCGATAAACGACCAATCGCACGAAACACTTCCTGCATGGCAGGCGATTCACCAATAATTTCTGTCGATTGAATTGGCTGCACTGTCGATTTTGCAGATTCTTGCTGTTGTAGTTTGGTGATATGCAAAATTGCACGATTGACTAAAGCAAGTGCTTCATCAATATCAAAAGGCTTGGGTAGGTATTCAAATGCACCTGTTTGATAGCTAGATACTGCCGATTCTAAATCGGAGTGCGCAGTCATAATAATCACAGGCAAGTCGGGATAACTGACTTTGACTTTGCCAAGAAAAGTTAAACCATCAATTCCAGGCATGCGAATGTCGGTCAAAATTACATCGGGTGCATCTTGGTTTAACTCATCTAGTGCAGACTGTGCTTCTTCAAAACTGGTGACTTCAAAACCTTCTTCTCTAAAAGTTTTTTCCAGTACCCAGCGCATTGCACGGTCATCATCAATCACCCAAATTTTATTTCGCGACATGACTCGCCTCCCAAGGTAAATATAAGCTAAATATTGTTTTTCCTGGAATGGATTGGCATTCAATCATTCCGTTATGTTGATGCATAATATTTTGTGCGATGCTCAAACCAAGTCCTGTACCGTTTGCGCGTCCAGTCACCAATGGATAAAACACGGATTCTAAAATGTCTTCAGGTACGCCTGGGCCGTTATCTTCAATATCAACACGTACGGTAGAACGATTCAGCACACCATTAATGGTAACCAAGCGTTGAATACGAGTTCTTAAAATCAATTCAGGTCGATGCTCGGTAAAGAAATCGGGATGTTCGGTCATGGCTTGTACTGCATTGGCGCAAATATTCAGCATGACTTGAATCAATTGATCGCGGTCTGCCATGACTTCAGGTAAAGAAAGGTCATAATCACGGATAATATTTATTTTGTTTTTAGTTTGATTGACGATCAGGCTGCGCACCCGTTCTAAAGGTTCGTGAATATTGACCAGTTCATAGCTTGGTAGTTGGCGTGAGCCGAGCATGGTATCGGCCAAGTTTCTTAAACGATCTACCTCGCTAATAATAATGTCGGTAAATTCATCATATTTCGGGTCATTTAAACTTCGTGCTAACAGTTGTGTCGCACCACGAATTCCTGCAAGCGGGTTTTTAATTTCATGTGCCACACCACGAATCAGCTGACGTGCGACTTGATGCTGTTGAATAAAGTTTTCTTCTTTGGAAATTTTGAGCATCCGATCAATCGGATTCAATTCAATCAGCAAAAGAGGATGATAAGGCTTGCCTGCATTTAACTGTGATGCAGTGTAATCGACATGAATATCTTTAAAATTGACATTAATGGTCGCTTCACGGCGGGTGTAGGGTTGACCAGTTTTGATGGTATTCAGGAAAGCCTCTTGCGTATTGAACTCATCATCAGGCATGTGCAGCAAATTTAAAACGGGTTGCCCCGAAGCGCGAATTAAACTGATATCAAACAATGCTTCACAAGACGAGTTTAAATAAAAAATATTCAGGTCACGATCAACCAGTAAAATTGCGGTGCTGAGGTTATCCACCAAAAGACGATAGTCAATGCTCTGGGTCTGATCCATTCGTGAATGCTTCCTGTATGAAATATTGTGCAAGGGCATTGTCATCTGTCAGCCATGTTCCAAATTTGGATCGAATTGAGGCGAATTAAGCAAAATGCACGCCAACTTTTCGTTTTTAGTGCATTTATCACTGAAGAATCGGAAAAATGCGCAGGAACTGGACTGAATTTTCAAGATATAACGGATAACAGAAACACTGTAAATAAAAAATGCATTAAAATGGTGCAATATTTAAATCATTCAGCCTGAATGGTTGTATTTTGGTGCATTATGCAAAGAGTCGGCTATTTCTCTATTTTTATGCAAAGAAAAGTCATACAATACGCGCATTCTAGTGGAGTGCAGATTCTATGAAATCCCCCAAAGTCGGTTTTGTTTCTTTAGGTTGTCCTAAGGCATTGGTAGATTCCGAACGAATTTTAACTCAGTTAAAAACTGAAGGTTATGATGTCGCATCTGATTATGAAGGTGCTGACTTAGTTGTTGTCAATACATGTGGTTTTATTGAATCTGCAGTACAAGAGTCCTTAGACGCGATTGGCGAAGCCATGAATGCCAATGGTCGTGTCATTGTGACAGGTTGCTTGGGTAAAGATGAAGATAAAATTCGTCAAATGCATCCCAACGTATTAAAAGTGACTGGCGCGGCTGCTTATCAGGACGTGATGGAAGCGGTGCATCAATATGTTCCTGAGCCACCAAAACATAATCCATTTATTGATTTGGTACCTGAACAAGGCATTCGTTTGACGCCTAAACATTATGCCTATCTTAAAATTTCAGAAGGCTGTAACCATCGCTGTACTTTCTGCATCATTCCAAGCATGCGTGGCGATTTAGTTTCGCGTCCTGTGGGTTCGGTATTAGAAGAAGCTGCAGCACTGAAACGTGCAGGCGTAAAAGAAGTATTGGTAATTTCTCAAGATACTTCTGCCTACGGCGTAGATACCAAATACAAATTGGACTTTTGGAACGGTCAGCCTGTTAAAACCAAATTCTATGATATGTGTGAAGCCTTAGGGCAATTGGGTATTTGGGTGCGTTTGCACTATGTCTATCCATATCCGCATGTGGATGCTGTAATTGATTTAATGGCACAAGGCAAAATTTTACCTTATTTGGATATTCCATTCCAACATGCCAGCCCGAAAGTATTAAAGTTGATGAAGCGACCTGCGCACAGCGAAAACACGTTGGAGCGTTTAAAACTTTGGCGTGAAAAATGCCCTGAGTTGGTGATTCGTTCAACCTTTGTGGTGGGTTTTCCAGGCGAAACAGAAGAAGATTTCCAAATTTTGCTCGACTGGCTAAAAGAAGCGCAATTAGACCGTGTTGGTTGCTTTACTTATTCACCTGTTGAAGGTGCGGCAGCAAACGACTTGCCAGATCATGTGCCAGAAGAAATCAAGCAAGAACGCTATGAGCGTTTTATGCAGGTTCAGCAAGAAATTTCAGCAGCTAAACTGCAAAAACGTATTGGTCAAACCATGACCGTGTTGGTAGATGATTTGGAAGAAGAATTTCCAGTCGCAGTGGCACGTTCTTATGCAGATGCGCCAGAAATTGATGGCAACGTCTTTGTAGAAGATATTGACAAGAGCGTGATTAAAGCAGGTGATTTACTTGAAGTTGAAATTACCGATGCCGATGAATACGACTTATTTGCCAAGCTGATTCAGGTCAAATCTGCATAATGCTTTGCAGATTTGGATTGCTAGCTGTAAGCCATACAAATTGTAAAAAATTAAAGTTTAGAATTTAGAATTGGAGTAATGACAATGTTAGATTCAAAAAAGCCACGTTATGCACGTATCTTGTTGAAACTATCGGGTGAGGCACTTGCGGGTAATAAAGACATGGGGATTGATGCGCAAGTGCTCGATCAAATGTCTTTGGCAATTGCACACTTGGTCGGTTTAGGTGTGCAAGTGGGTATTGTTGTCGGTGGTGGTAACTTATACCGTGGCAGCCAATTACAAAAAGATGGTTTAGTCGGCCGTGTAACAGGCGACCAAATGGGTATGTTGGCAACGGTGATGAACGGTTTAGCCATGCGTGATGCCTTGGTGCGCCGTAACATCAAAACCCGTTTAATGTCTGCATTGCCTATTGGTACAGTGGTTGAGTCTTACTCAAGCCGTGATGCGATTCGTCACCTGACTCAAGGTGAAGTGTGTGTGTTCGTTGCGGGTACAGGCAATCCATTCTTTACCACAGATACAGCAGCATGTTTACGTGGTATCGAAATCGAAGCTAACTTGATCTTAAAAGCGACCAAAGTAGATGGCGTATATAACAAAGATCCAAGCAAATACGAAGATGCGGTGAAATATGACACACTTACATTTGACCAGGTGTTGGATGAAAAATTAGGTGTTATGGATTTAACTGCAATCTGCTTATGCCGCGATCACAATGTGCCGTTGCAAGTTTTTGATATGAATAAAGCAGGTGCATTGCTTTCTGTAGTGATGGGCGAAAAAGAAGGAACTCACGTTACGAACTAATGTACGTGAGCCACAAAGCTCTTTATACTACGGTTTAATTTAACCCTATATTTTGACTCAAATTTTAGAATACAGTAAGGAAGATCTTATGATTAACGATCTTAAAAAAGACAGCGAAGAACGTATGAGCAAGACTTTAGAGTCTTTAGAACATGGTTTTGCCAAAGTACGTACAGGTCGTGCACATCCATCAATTTTAAATGGTGTGATGGTTTCTTACTACGGTTCCGATGTGCCACTTAACCAAGTAGCCAACATTGGTGTAGAAGATTCACGTACCTTATTGGTTCAGCCATTTGAGCGTTCAATGGTGTCTGCAATTGATAAAGCAATTCGTGAGTCAGATTTGGGTCTAAACCCAATCACAGCCGATGCAATTCGTGTACCGCTTGCAGCATTGACTGAAGAAACTCGTCGTGACATGCAAAAAGTTGCGCGTTCTGAAGCAGAAAATGCCAAAGTTGCTATTCGTAACATCCGCCGTGATGTATTGGGCGACATCAAAGCATTATTGAAAGAAAAAGAAATTTCTGAAGATGATGAGCGCCGTGCAGCAGATGACATCCAAAAAATCACAGACAAATACGTTGCAGAAGTAGACAAGCGTCTTGCTGCAAAAGAAGCTGAGTTGATGAAGGTCTAATCAATGACCACATCGGAAGACAGCGCGTCTTTGCCAAAACATGTTGCCATCATTATGGATGGCAACAATCGTTTTGCAAAAAAAAATCAAATGCAAAAAGGGGAAGGACATCGCTCTGGTAAAGATGTACTTGACCCGATTGTTGAACATTGTAGAAAAAAACACATTCAAGCTTTAACCGTTTTTGCTTTTTCGAGTGAAAACTGGAATCGTCCGCAGTTTGAAGTGGATTTACTCATGCAATTGCTGGAAACCACAATTCATGAGCAATTACCACGCATGGAAAAATTCAATATTGCCTTACGTTTTATTGGTGACCGTTCACGTTTGTCGCCGCATTTGCGTGAGTTAATGTTGCATGCCGAACAAAGGACTGCTAATTTCAACAGCATGACACTCACAATTGCCATTAGTTATGGTGGTATGTGGGATATGGCACAAGCTGCAAAACAAATTGCTGCAGATGTTGTGGCGCATAAAATTGATATTGAACAAATAGATACACAACTTTTTGGTCAATATGTCAGTCTGGCAGACCTACCACCTGTCGATCTGTTGATTCGTACAGGTGGCGATTTTAGATTGTCCAACTTTTTACTTTGGCAAGCTGCGTATGCTGAATTGTATTTTACCCAAACCTTGTGGCCTGAATTTAGCATAGAAGAATTTGACGATGCACTGGCAGTATTTGGTGGTCGCGAACGTCGTTTTGGTAAAACTTCTGAGCAAATTCAACAAGAGAAAATTGAGAATTAATACATGTTAGAGCGGATTATTACCGCATTGGTATTGGTTGCTGTGGTGTTGAGTTGTATGTTTGCAACTCAGTCGCACTATCCAATGTTTATGCTGATGATTGTTGCAGCAGGGGTTGCGGGCTATGAGTGGTTCAAACTCATGCCAAGAAAAACTAAATATGTCCTCAAACCTGTGGCTTGGGGCTTTGGTGTATTGACTGCCGCTTTGGCAGCAATGGCACTTTATTTTAGTGATATTGCCTTGTTACTTTGGGCAGCTTCTATTTTGACATGGTTACTCAGTATTTATTGGGTCAAGTCTTATCCAGAATACGATGCATGGTATAACCCAAGCTTAAGTTTTATTGGTTTTATTCTAATTTCTGCTGCGGTCACTGCAATTTTTTCCGTATGGAATAGTTCGCCGTGGTGGTTAATGTACTTGTTCTTGTTGGTTTGGGGTGCAGACTCAGGTGCTTATTTTGTTGGACGCAAACTAGGCAAGAAAAAACTTGCACCAAATGTCAGTCCAAACAAGTCAGTAGAAGGCTTATATGGCGGTGTGTTTACAGCCATGCTAATTGTGATTGTTGTCGAAGTGGTGTATTTGGACCTAACTTTGGCACAACATATTTTATTTTTGATTCTTTCGGTATTTACGGTATTTAGCTCAGTATTGGGCGATCTGTTTGAATCCATGATCAAGCGCCGTGCAGGTATTAAAGACTCTGGGCGAGTTTTGCCAGGTCATGGTGGTGTGCTAGATCGGATTGATTCTTTACTTGCAGCAGCTCCAATTTTTGCTGCAGGTATGTATGTTTTAAAACTTATTGGCGTAGATTTATAAATGTCACAAGCTGTTTGTATCTTGGGTGTGACAGGTTCAATTGGACAAAGCACCCTAAAAGTACTGCAACAACATCCTGAGCAGTATTCAGTTTTTGCCGTGACGGCACATAGCCGAATTCAAGAACTGGTTCAAATATGCAAACAGTATCATCCTAAAATTGTGGTTGTACCTGCGGCAAAAGTTGATGAATTGCAGCAGTTACTTGCACAGCAACACATTTCAGGGATTGAAATTTTAAGCGATGAGGCGGGTTTAATCGCAGTTGCCGAACATCCTGAAGTGGATGTGGTGATGGCAGCCATTGTCGGTGCGGCAGGTTTATTACCTACACTGGCTGCGGTTAAAGCGGGTAAGCGCGTGTTATTGGCCAATAAAGAAGCCTTGGTGATGTCGGGCGACATCATGATGCAGGCGGCACGTGAACATGGTGCTTTGTTATTACCTGTAGATTCTGAACATAACGCGATTTTTCAATGTTTGCCTGAACATTATTTACAAACCGAAAGAAATGGACAACCTCAGCTAGGTGTATCACAAATTTTACTGACTGCTTCGGGCGGCCCATTTTTAAATCATAGCCTAGAAGAACTGCAACACGTTACCCCTGCACAAGCCTGCAAACATCCAAATTGGTCTATGGGACAAAAAATTTCGGTAGATTCTGCAACCTTAATGAACAAAGGTTTGGAATTAATCGAAGCGTGTCATCTTTTTGCAATTTCAGAACACTTTGTTACAGTTGTGGTTCATCCACAGAGTATTATTCATTCCATGGTTCAATATGTGGATGGTTCAACTTTGGCACAAATGGGTAATCCTGATATGTGTACGCCAATTGCGCATGCTTTGGCATGGCCGCAGCGTATCCAAACGCATGTTCCGCCTTTAGATTTGTTTGTCAATCATCAGCTTGATTTTCAAGCACCCGATACCACCCGTTTTCCTGCTTTAAGTCTGGCACGTCAAGCCATGCAAGAAGGTGGTTTAGCACCTGCTATTTTAAACGCAGCAAACGAAATTGCAGTTGCAGCATTCTTGCAGCAAAAAATTCGTTTTACCGAAATCGCGACAGTGGTTGAGCATACCCTGAACCAAATACAAAATTCAGCCGCAGAAAGCATTGAACTGATTTTGCAGGCAGACCAAAATGCCCGTGCTGTTGCACAGCATTTTGTGTTGAATAAAGGAAGCTAAAGCATGAGTGCCTTATTTATTGTGGTTGCAGCGATTCTTTTGCTAGGACCTTTAATTGCAATTCATGAGTTTGGGCACTACTTTGTTGCACGTAAATTAGGTGTCAAAGTTTTGGTGTATTCCATCGGCTTTGGACCAACCATTTTAAAATGGACGTCTAAAAAATCGGGGATTCAATATCAGCTTTCGGCACTGCCTTTGGGTGGCTATGTCAAAATGCTTGATGAACGCGAAGAAAACGTTGCAGAAGCAGACCTACCTTATGCCTTTAATCGTCAGCATCCGTGGAAACGTATTGCGATTGTGGCAGCAGGTCCGTTAATCAACCTGATTTTTGCCATATTATTGTTCTGGCTATTATTTTTACCCTCTCAAGAACAGTTGAATACCCGTGTGGGTAAGGTACTGGCAGATACACCTGCGGCGGCAGCGCAAATGCAAGTAGGTGATAAGATTACCGCCATTGATGGTACGCCTGTGACGACATGGGAAAAGCTGAACTTTGCCTTGGTAGATCGTGTAGGTGAAACAGGCAAGATCCAGGTACAGGCGGAACGCGCAGGTGAAATCAAAACATTTAGCTTACCCATTCAAAATTTCTTAAATGATCAATCCCAATCACCTTTAGATATCTTGGGTTTTACACCGTATCGCCCACAAATTCCTGCAATTGTCAGTAAGTTAAGTGAAGATGGTGCGGCCATTCGTCAAGGTATGCAAGTCGGCGATCAAATTATTGCGATTGATGGCGTCAAAATGAATGACTGGTACGATGTGGTACAAGTTGTTCAAGCATCGCCAGAAAAATTACTGAAAGTAGATGTGCTGCGTAACAATCAAGTACAGCAACTGGAAGTGATGCCGCAAGGCAAACGTGACAATATGGGCAATGTTTCGGGTGTATTGGGTGTGCAAAGTGATCCTGGAAAAATTGTCATTCCAGAAGATTTTAAGCAAACCATTCAATACAGCCCGAGTGAAGCTTTATTTATGGCGGTAGATAAAACAGGTCAGCTGTCTAGCATGATTCTGAATTCTATTGTCAAAATGGTACGTGGTTTAATTGGTTTAGATAACTTATCAGGCCCAATTACTATTGCCAAAGTCGCAGGGCAAAGTGCGGAAATGGGGTGGCAAACTTTTATTTCCTTTATGGCACTTATGAGCGTAAGCTTAGGAATTCTAAATTTATTGCCAATTCCAATGTTGGATGGCGGGCATTTAGTTTATTATTTTATCGAGCTGATTCGTGGAAAACCTGTTTCTGAACAAATACAATTAGTTGGTTTAAAAATTGGTATGGTACTGCTTGGAAGTATGATGCTCCTTGCATTATTTAATGACATTATGCGTTTATAACAACGTAGATACGAAATAAATTTAACACTGGAAAAGACTGGCATGCAGCACACACATTTATTTATGCCCTTGGCACTGGTTAGTGCAATGGCGGCAACACAACAAGTATATGCAGCAGATGAATTTATTGCGCGAGATATAAAAATAGATGGTCTTGTTCGTTTAACGCCAGCCAATGTCTATGGAATGATTCCAGTGAATAGTGGTGATCGTGTCAATGAAGCAGTGTTGGCCAATGCGATTCGTTCACTCTATGCCACAGGTTTGTTTGATGACATTCAGGCCAGTCGTGAAGCCGACACTTTAGTGTTTAAAGTGGTTGAGCGCCCAATCATTTCTAAGGTTGAATTTAAAGGCAATAAACTGATTCCAAAAGAAGCGTTGGAAGATGGTTTAAAGAAAATGGGTGTGGCTGAGGGTGAAGTGCTGAAAAAGTCAGCACTACAAACTTTAGAATCTGAGCTTGAACAGCAGTATATGCAGCAAGGTCGTTATGATGCAGATGTACGCGTCATTACCACAGCACGCCCAAATAACCGTGTAGATTTAACCGTAGAATTTGTTGAAGGCAAAGCCGCCAAAGTGGTAGATATCAACATCATTGGCAATACGGTATTTAAAGATAGCGATATTAAGCAGGCGTTTGCTGTTAAAGAAAGTAGCTGGAGTTCGATTGTTACCCGTAATGACCGTTATGCACGCGAAAAAATGGCAGCAAGCTTGGAAGCATTACGTGCGTTATATCTGAATAAAGGTTATATCAACTTCAATATCACTAACTCTAGCTTGAATTTGAGCGAAGACAAAAAGCATATTTTTGTTGAAGTTTCGGTGGATGAAGGTGAGCAATTCAAGTTTGGCGAAAGCAAGTTCTTGGGCGATGCTTTATACAAACCAGAAGAACTTACGGCACTGAAAATTTATAAAGATGGTGAAACCTATTCACAAGAAAAAGTGAATGCGGTGAAACAATTGTTGCTGCGTAAATATGGCAATGCAGGCTATTACTATGCCGAAGTGAATATTGTTCCGCAAATTGACAAAGAAACTAAACTGGTAGATTTAAACTACTACATCAACCTAGGTCAGCAAGTTACAGTGCGTCGTATTAACTTCGCTGGTAACAGTAAAACCGCCGATGAAGTACTGCGTCGTGAAATGCGTCAAATGGAAGGCGCATTGGCAAGCAATGAAAAAATTGATTTGTCTAAAGTCCGTTTAGAGCGTACAGGTTTCTTTAAAACCGTTGATGTCAAGCCTGTGCGTATTCCAAATGTGCCAGACCAAATTGACTTAAATGTAAATGTAGAAGAACAGCACTCAGGTACCAGTACCTTAGCGGTTGGTTTCTCTCAAAGTGGTGGTGTGACATTCCAGGCAGGTTTAAGCCAAACTAACTTCTTGGGTACAGGTAATGCCGTTTCGATTGATCTATCACGTTCAGAAACGCAAGACTATTATAACTTAAGTGTGACCGACCCATACTTTACTATTGATGGTGTACGTCGTGGTTATAACATGTATTACCGCAAAACTAAGCTAGATGATGACTATAACGTTAACAACTATGTGACAGACAGTTTTGGTGGTGGTATTAACTTTGGTTACCCAATTGATGAGAACCAAAGCATTAGTGCAGGTTTAAATATTGACCAAACTGAAGTGACTACAGGGCCTTATGTCTCGACTTATGTACGAGATTATTTATTGGCGAATGGTGGAAAGCCAACAAGTTCACGACAAGATGTCTGTGTTGGTGAACTAACAAATAATATTTGTAATGGTTCGTTAGTTGATTTTGATGATAAATTTAAAGGTGACTTCCTTACTTATAACTTAAATTTAGGTTGGTCGTATAACACTTTAAACCGTCCAATTTTCCCTACTACAGGTATGTCACATCGTGTAAATGGTGAAATTGCCTTACCAGGTAGTGATGTGGAATTCCAAAAAGTCACTTATGATGCTCAAGCCTATTTCCCATTAGGTCATGATTTTGTCTTGCGTGGCTATGGTAAGTTAGGTTTTGGTAATGATTTACCGTTCTATAAAAACTTCTATGCGGGTGGTTATGGTTCGGTGCGTGGTTATGACAACAGTACCTTAGGTCCAAAATATCCGGGTGTAACAAGTAATGAAGCGCGTACGAAGGATTATTCACCAGAGGAAGTGGGTGGAAATGCTTTGGTACAATTCGGTACCGAATTAGCTTTGCCTGTACCATTTAAAGGTGATTGGACACGTCAAGTTCGCCCTGTGATTTTTGCTGAAGGCGCACAAGTATTTGATACTCAGTGTGATATTTCTCAAGGTAAATTATATTGGGAAGGTGGTGTCAATGATAATGGTGTTGATGCCAAACAGTATTGTAAAGACAACTACGGCTTTGACTTCGGTGAGATGCGTTATAGCGTGGGCGTCGGCTTTACTTGGATTACCATGATTGGTCCATTGTCACTTAGCTATGCATACCCATTGAATGATAAACAAGGCGATGACACCAAAAATATCCAATTTGAAATTGGTCGTACTTTCTAAGTACGACCCATGTTGGATTGTTTAAACACAGGATGTAGCACATGAAAAAAACAATATTGAGTTTGGCATTGTTGGGTTTATCTACAATGGCTGCAGTAGCACATGCTGCAGGCTATGGTGTGGTAAGTTTAGAGCGTGTTGTAGAAAATAGCAGTTATCTCAAACAGCAAAATCTAGCTTTGCAGCAGTCGGTCAAACCACAAACCACTAAGCTTGAGCAACTGGCAAAAGAGCTAGAAACCATGCAGCAACGAGCGCAGCAGGCTACGAATTTGTCAGATGCTGAAAAGCAAAAAATGAATACTCAGTTTCAAGCGAAATTGAAAGAATTTAATGGTTTGCAACAAGTAGTGCAAACTCGTGTTCAGTCAGAATTGCACAAAATTAACGATGGTTTTGAAACTCGTTTAAAGCAAGTTGCTGAACAATTGCGTAAAGAAAATGGTTTAGATGTGGTTTTGAATAAAAACTCAGCACTTGCCTATGACCCGAAGTATGATTTAACTGATAAAATGATCCAAAAGGTCAACGTACTTAAATAATCAATGAGTTCCCAACATTATCGCTTAGAAGAAATTGCTAGTTTAGTTCAAGGTCAATACATTGGACAAGCCGACTTACGTTTGCAAGGTTTGGCAAGCCTTGAGTCTGCTCAGGCGCATCAACTTGCATTCGTGAATGGCGATAAATATTTAGCGCAAGCACGTAGCTCCCAAGCGGGAGCTTTAATTGTGACCGCTTCACTACAAGCCGAGTTAGACAATCATCACAACTTTATTGTGGTCGATAATCCATATCTGGCTTTTGCAATTTTGACTCATGTATTTGAGCGCAAGCATACGCAACGTGGTATAGAAAGCACAGCCCAAATCCATCCATCAGCCATCATCGCCGATAGTGCCTATATTGGTCATTACGTCGTAATTGGTGAAAATTGTGTGGTGGGTGACAATACGATTGTGCAATCGCACTGTAAAATTGATGACTTTGTCGAAATTGGTCAACAGTGTTTTATTGATTCACACGTGACTTTGACAGGCGCAGCCAAGCTTGGACATCGTGTGCGCATACACGCCAATACTGTAATTGGCAGTGAAGGCTTTGGCTTTGCACCTTATCAAGGCAAATGGCATCGTATTGCACAGTTGGGTTCGGTGATTATTGGCAATGACGTTCGTATTGGCTCGAATTGCAGCGTAGATCGCGGTGCACTAAATGATACAATTTTGGAAGATGGTGTCATTATTGATAACCTTGTGCAAATCGCACATAACGTCAAATTAGGTGCTCATACGGCCATTGCAGCAAAAACTGCCGTGGCTGGAAGTGTGACAATTGGCAAAAACTGTATCATTGGTGGTGGAAGTGCAATTTCAGGGCACTTAAATATTGCTGATAATGTGACTTTGACAGGAATGTCAATGGTCACAAATAATATTTCTGAATCAGGAAAATATTCGTCAGGTATAGGCTTGTTTGAAAATCAAAAGTGGAAACGTACTGTTGTGCGCCTCAGACAATTAGCAGATGTGCCATTGACCCAATTGGTGAAAAGACTTGATGATATGCAATCTCAAATTGAGTCCCTTGAATCAACTTTTAAATTGCGTAAATAATTATGATGACTGAGTCGAATTCTAGCACCTTCACTAAACCTGAATTGCCAATGCACATTCAAACCATTCGTGAATATTTACCCCATCGCTATCCGTTTTTATTGGTAGACCGCATTGTAGAAGTCACTGATAACGGTATCGTGGGTTATAAAAACGTATCTATCAATGAAGAATTCTTGCAAGGACACTTCCCGAATTATCCGATCATGCCGGGTGTTTTAATCGTTGAAGCGATGGCACAAGTGTCGGGTATTTTAGGTTTTATCATGAATAATGAGAAACCGAGCGCAGGTTCTTTGTTCCTTTTTGCAGGCGCAGAAAAAGTTCGATTTAAAAAACAAGTCGTTGCAGGCGATCAACTTGTATTAAAATCTGAATTAGTTATGCAAAAACGAGGCATTTACAAATATAATTGTATCGCCACCGTTGATGGCGTCGTCGCAGCAACCGCGGAAATTATGGTTTCGCATCAGAAAACAGAGCAAGCATGAGCAATAACCCACTCATTCACCCAACCGCTATTATTGACTCATCTGCAGTAATCGCTTCAGATGTCACGATTGGTCCATACTGTATTATTGGCCCAAATGTAACGATTGGTGAGGGTACAAAACTTCATTCGCATGTGGTGATTGGTGGTTACACCCGTATTGGTCAGCACAATGAAATTTTCCAGTTCGCCAGCGTAGGTGAGGTCTGTCAGGACTTAAAATATGCAGGTGAGGAAACTTGGCTAGAAATTGGTGATCACAACAAAATTCGTGAACACTGCAGTTTGCATCGTGGTACGGTGCAAGACAATAGCCTGACCAAAATTGGTAGTCACAACTTACTTATGGTCAATACGCATATCGCACATGACTGTATGGTGGGTGATCACAATATTTTTGCCAATAACGTGGGTGTGGCAGGTCATGTGCATGTTGGGGATTATGTGGTTGTCGGTGGAAACTCTGGTATTCACCAATTCTGTAAAATTGACTCTTATAGCATGATTGGTGGTGCATCGCTTATTCTTAAAGATGTGCCTGCGTATGTCATGGTTTCTGGTAATCCTGCACATGCATTTGCAATGAATGTGGAAGGAATGCGTCGTAAAGGCTGGTCGAAGGATGTGATTCAAGGTCTTCGTGAAGCCTTTAAACTCATTTACAAATCTGGATTAACCACTGAGCAAGCCATTCAGCAAATTCGCAGTGATATTTTGCCAAATGTGGCAGAAGCGCAGCGTTTAATTGATTCTTTAGAACAATCTGAACGTGGTATTGTGCGTTAAGGTTTGAGTTTACCGAATACGGCAAGCTTCAGAATATTAAAAGACATCCTCGGATGTCTTTTTTTATTGGCTTATTTTAAAAATCTTGCTTCTTCAGACTTTGGATATTGGCTCAGAATTTTACTTTTGTATTGCGCTGCTAAAGTAGGTTTGTGATCTACATCTTGCGCTATGCTATATAAGCGATATAAGGCACTTGATGCTTTTGCAGATTGGGGATACTTTGTTGCTACAATTTCAAAATTCTTTTTGGCTTCGGTGTAATTGGTTGGCTCAATTGCTAAATTAAATTCAGCTAACCAAAAATACGCATTGCTGATATACACACTGTTTGGGTGGTTTTTAATAAAGTTTTGCATAGGTGCAATCGCTTTTTTGGCGCCACCTTGTTTATAGGCATCCAATGCAACAGTATAGGCTGCTTTTTCCAGCTCAATATTGGTATTTAAACCTTGAGCTGTTGGACTCACATGCGTTGTATTTTGCACAGATTGCGGGGCATTGCTATTTAACTGGTTGTTGCTGGCGCTGGGTGCAGTATCTTTTTGGTTATCCTCCTCAGCGGCAGGAGCAGATTCAGGGTCTATTTTTTGTTGGAGCAGTTCTAGACGTTGATCTAAATCGGTATAGCGATTTTGCAATTCATGTTTGAGCTGCGCAATTTCATTGTCTTGTTCTTCAATTTTGCCACGTAACTGGCGGATGTCATTTTCAAGTTGCTGATTTTTTTGCATCAACTGCCAATTGATATTGGTGGGTACATTAGCAGTTGCCATATTACTCGTTGCAATCGCAGGGCTATTGGCATAGCCAGCACTGCTTTGGCTGAGGTTGTGGCTTTCAATTGGAATATTGGCAAATACAGACGTTGAGCACAGTAGGGCAAGAGCACAAAGTGCATGCTTTTTTAGCATAATTGAATATCCATCTTAATCTTGTATAAGTGAGTCCTTGTAAGCGTATTGGACTCAACCTGTTGATTTAGTCATTTTCCACATTTAAAACGTCCGCGCGTGGAATTGCAATAAGCTTTTACAAACTTATCATCAATCTCAGCGCAATATGGGTAAATCTAGGATTTAAATCTCAAAATAATTTTTATGATGGTTTAGTTAGACTAAGTTTTGAATTTTAAGTGAGGTTATTCTATAAATGTCTTCAATTGTTTTTAAAATAATCAATTGGATAGCATTATAAAAGGAAATACAGAACAACGCTTGCAAGTTTGTTAAAAATCTCTATACTCTGTTTTTGCAATGGTAGCCCTGCTGGTTACTTCGCAATTGTACTCTACGAACCCCGTCAGGACCGGAAGGTAGCAGCGGTAGTGGAACTATGATGTGCCGAAGGCTTGCTGGTAGGGTTGCCACCAGTTTTGAAATAATAATTCTATTTATCTTCTACTTATTTTGATCTTATATCCACTATTTTAAAAATCCTGCTCTTTCCTACGAATTGCTTTCATAATCTCATCCATATCAAAGCCCCGATACTGTAAAAAACGAATTTGTTTGGCTTTAAGTTTTGGCTCGTTTGCGACTTCTGTGCCGAATTTTTTCACTTTCAGTTGATAGGCTTGTTCTGTCCAATCAGTTTCTTTAAGTTCTTCTGAAATTAAACTGCTATCCACTTTTTTGTTTTTAAGAGCCATTTTAATACGATTTGGCCCTTTACCTTGCCGCTTTTGGCTAGCCAGTAACATTTCTGCTAGGCGTTGATCACTCTGATAATTTTCACGTGCCAATTCATTGACTAACTCAATCACTTCATCACGGTTTTCTGCATATAAAGCCAGTTTTTCAATTAAGTCATTTTTAGAATATTCTTTACGCGTTAAGACAGCAAAGGCGTAGCTGCGTAGACGAGAACCTGTTAGTCCTGGGCGTTTGTTTTGCTGTTCGTCTTGGTCTTCATTGTGATTGTGTTCTTGATCATCAATGGCATCTGTATAAGCAGGGTATTGTTTATTAATGTTAGGCGCAGAATTTGAGGCAAAATGCAGGGCAGACGTTGTTTCGGAATATATCTGCTCAGTTCGGCTACATGATTGCTCATCTTCGCCAAATTGTTGTTTTAGCGCAGCGTAATCAATCAGTTTGGGGAATTTGTCTTCAGGCATGGTAATGCTTCCATATACAATAAAACGCTCCGTAGAGCGTTCTATTTAATTCAGTTTGTTGTGTTCATATTAGCGTATGCTTAAACATCAAGTAAGTCGAATTCTTCTTCGTCTTTATCTTCTACAGGTGCTGCTTGACCTGTCGTGAGCAGTTGTTCACGAATAATCGCTTCGATGCCTTTAGCAAGCTCTGGATGTTCTTCAAGGTGGCGAATGGTGTTGTTTTTACCTTGACCAATTTTATCGCCTTGATAAGAATACCAAGCACCTGCTTTTTGCACGATATTTTGTTGAACAGCCAAATCGACCAGCTCGCCCAAATGGTTAACGCCTTTACCGTAAAGAATCTGGAACAATGCTTCTTTAAATGGAGGCGCCATTTTGTTTTTCACAACTTTGACTTTGGTTTCAGAACCAATAATCTCGTCGCCTTCTTTCACCTGACCTACACGGCGAATATCTAAACGAACAGAAGCATAGAACTTCAATGCGTTACCGCCAGTTGTGGTTTCTGGGCTACCAAACATTACACCAATTTTCATACGAATTTGGTTAATGAAGATCACCATACAGTTCGAACGTTTGGCATTACCTGTGATTTTACGCAAGGCTTGGCTCATTAAGCGCGCTTGTAAGCCCATGTGTGAATCACCCATTTCACCCTCAATCTCGGCGCGAGGGGTTAAGGCAGCCACGGAGTCGACTACAATCATGTCAATTGCACCAGAACGTACCAACATATCGGCAATTTCAAGGGCTTGTTCACCGTTGTCTGGTTGCGATACTAAAAGATTGTCAATATCTACACCAAGTTTACGTGCATATTGAGGATCAAGCGCGTGTTCGGCATCAATAAAGGCACAAGTTCCACCAGCTTTTTGACATTCTGCAATGGCTTGCAAGGTCATAGTCGTTTTACCTGATGATTCAGGGCCGTAAATTTCAATGATACGACCTTTAGGTAAGCCACCAATACCCAATGCAATATCTAGGGTCAATGAGCCTGTAGATACGGCTTCTACCGCTTGCACAGTGTTGTCACCAAGACGCATGACTGTGTTCTTACCAAATTGTTTTTCAATCTGGCTTAACGCAGCGTTTAACGCCTTGCTTTTATTCTCATCCATCTTACAACCTCAATACGATGTCACGAAACAATATACTCAAGTGGATGCATTTACTTAAATCTTTTCCACATGCAATATAGTGACAGAATTTGTCCTGTAGTTCTATTTATATCACGGGCTGTGCGACAGCCTGTGACGCTCTATTTAATCATCATTATATGACCAAAATTGGTCAAATTGCTGATCATTCTCTTGTTTAAATTTGCTGATGTCACGACGGTCTTTTTTACTTGGTCGATGATCAGGTCGTGCTAGATTATGCAACTTTCTTTGGGTCGCAATCAATTCCCTGCGTGCAATACTCACTTCAGTTTCTTCATAAAGTTGCTGAGCGACAGGGGCAGGGCCGCGTACGCCGGATAATGCCTTGACCAATACGGTTTTCTTATCAAAACCTTGTTGAATGGTCAGCTCAGTTCCCACACGAATTTCTTTGGAAACTTTAACGCGCTCGCCATTGTGATGTACTTTGCCGCCTTCAATGGCAGCTTTTGCAATAGAGCGGGTCTTGAAAAAACGTGCAGCCCATAGCCATTTATCAATTCGGATCGTTTCAATGGCTTCGTGGGACGAAGTTTTAGGCATATTTTTGAGTGTCCTCAAATTGTTCTAAGACAGGAATTAAATCTGTTAATTGGTGCAACATAGGGTAATTACAAGTCTGACGCGTAGGTTTTGCTGAGGATGGCTGGGCAATACTATATAAGTGTCCAATCCCAAAGGCTTTAGCACCATTAAGCACCTTTTCGGTGTCATCTATAAAATAGCAATCTTCAGGATTAAATGCATGTTGTTGTTGCAATGTTTGCCAAAATTCAACGCGCTCTTTGGCATAACCAATACTTTCAGAACTAACAATCACTTCAAAATACTTTGCTAAACCTGTATGTGCTAATTTAAAGTCTAAACCTGCACAATCGGCATTGGTGGTGAGCCAAATGTGATAGCCATTATTTTTTAAATATTCCAGTAATTCGATAGCTTGTGGACGCAACGTGACTTGATCTTTATATTCAAGTTGCATCGCAAGCATATCTACACCCACTTTAGCCGTCCAAAAACGTGAGGAATACCACTCTAAGGTGTGGCTATGCGCTTGATAAAAATCGTATAAAATTTCTTTGCTGCGCTCTAAAGAACAGGCGTGTAATTCTGCATAGCGAATAGGCAGTTGTTCATTCCAAATAAAATCATCATAAGCGAGATCTAACAGCGTTCCGTCCATGTCAAACATGATGATATTTTTGTGCATTTAGACATCCTAAACCATTAAGCAATTGCCAAAAGGCAAATAAAACTGGCTCATTTAAACATGCTTGAGGCATAACTCAAAATACTGTCTGATTATTCGCCAAATTGTGCTAGGCTAAATAAATAAGCACTGTACATGCGTTGCATATAAATTAGGTGAGATGGGGCAGTTGTAAAAAGTAACTGTAGCGTTCACAAAAACAATTTTTTTGACATATTTCTGTATTTGTTTGTCTGTACAAGCATAGAAATTGAATGGTAAATTTTTTAAATTAGGGAGCTAGTAATGGCTGAACAACAGTATTTAGATTTAAAACACTTAGATAAACAACTCGATGAGTTTGAGAAAAAGAAGAAAAAAATTAAGAAAATGCGTATCGGCTATAAATTATTTGCGCATTTAATGGGCGATGAAAAATTCGCCCATCATGTTTCAGAGTCGGCATTAAACCCAGATAAACGTAGTTATCGTAAAGTCAAAATTAAAATCACCTCAGATGAGGGAGAGTTAACTTTTCTAGAAAAGGATTGATTAATTTTTTGATTTAAAATTCTAGTGATTTTGATTATGTATACAAATTTGTGTACCTTTAAATCTGGCCCGATTGATGCAGATCGGGCTTTTTTATACCTTAATTCTATGAATGGTTCAACCTGAATTAGAATCCTTTTATAAGTCGAAATTTGATCATAAATGATCAGTAAAATTAGTATTGAAAGTCCCTTCTTTTACGCCATGTATTGCTCAGGATGAGGAGTATATTCCGCAAGTGGATGAGGGGGTTCTTATAAAAAACCTCTCCCTGAGGAGCATGCTCCGCAAGTCTCCTAAAAGGAAAGGGAATTTCCTTTGCAGTGATTCAAAAATGATTTAAGAAAGAATCTTTTTAAATAAAATGCATCAAGTTGTCATAATCTGCACTTAAGCTATTCAGCAAACTCAGTAAAATGTAATAGGTCGTGTTTGGTCTATTTCAGTATAAGTTCTGTGTATAAATGTGGCAAGGTGCGCTCAAATGTTACGCTTTAACTATCAAAAGAGGCATGAATATGACAGAACGATACCTAAGAATATTGACAATTTTTCATGATTAAATAAATTTAAAAGGAATTGTGATGTCTATTTTAGGAATTGCCATTACCACTATTTTGGGTTTATTGGGTATTGCTGCAATTATTATTGGTTTTTTTGGTGGTGAAACTTATTTGGTGATTGTGGGTATTTTATTATTGGTTAGTGGTGCACTCACTTTATCGATGTTTAAAAAAAGATTATCCAATCCATTTAAAGATTAATTAACTAAGCACTCAATAAATAAAAAACTCAAGTAAAAATGAATTGCCTTGACACATAAAGTCTTGATTTAGCATATCTAGCCACTAAATTTTATCTACGCATCAGCCGTAAATTTTATTACAATGTTTTTATGAAAGTAATGAAAAATTAGACCTTTAGATACAGTCTAAAAAGGATAGTTATGTTTATAAAAACAAAGGCGCCAACGCATACTTTAATTTTACAGTTATTGCCAATCGTGCAGCAGGCGTGTGAAATTTTAAATCAGGAATTTCAAGATTATTGTTCAGGTGCTGCTTTTGATGTAGAAAAGAAAACTGATGATTCTCCTGTTACGCAAGCCGATTATCGAGTCAATTATTATTTAATGCAGGCTTTGGCAAAAATCTCCAATTTACCTGTGTTGTCCGAAGAAGGTGAGCAAGACCAACGTCAGCAATGGCAGCAATTTTGGTTGCTTGATCCTTTAGATGGCACGAAAGAGTTTTTACATCAACGTCCTGAATTTACCATTAATTTAAGTTTAATTTGTGGTGTGCAAACAACTTTTGCAGTACTTGCAGTACCAGGCGAGCAAACTATTTATTTTTGTCCTGAACAGGGTATGCCATTGAAATATCATATTTTAACTCAGCAATGGTATCTCTATCAGTCTGAACCCACGGTAACATCTTCAGTTCTAAAAATTGGATTAAGCCACAGTAGTCAAAAAAAATCACACTATGCAGACTATTTAAAAAGCTTGGCGCAGTTGACCAATTTTGAAGAACTAAAAGCAGGTAGTGCTTATAAATTCTGCATGATTTTGGAAGATCGTGTCGATATTTACCCACGTTTTCATCCGACTTCTGAGTGGGACACCAGTGCAGGACAATGTTTATTGGAACGAATAGGTGGTGGATTGGTCGATTTTCAGGGACGGGCATTTTTATATAATCAGCGCGATACATTGTTAAATGGTGGTTTTATCGCCTATAAAAATACGCAGATGAAACAGATTGCCTTACAAGCACTTGGACTTATGGCGAAGTCAGATTGAGCAAAGTGCTGAACATGGTATAGTGTCAAGCAACCAAGTTAAAATTTTGGCTAGATCATGGCATTAGAACTACTCCCTGCAAGTATGCTTAAAGCAATTGATTTATTGCCTGATGCTCAGACGCCTGTGACTTTGTTTACACGTCATTCTATTCGTGAAATTGTCGTTGGTCAGGGTTTGGCTGGCTATAATTTACAATTGACCGAACAAGGTCGCGATTTAGCCGAAGCATGGGGAGGCTACTTGGTTGGAAATACAGATCGGGTGATTCAACACTGTATTTCAAGTCCTATTCAGCGTTGTGTCGATACGGCTGCTTTAATGATTCGTGGGGCAGATGGCATTACCCTCGAACCCAATACCCATCACATTGAAATTATAGAACAAGGTTTATTGGTGGAACCAGGAAGCTTTGTACTTGATATCAAACAGGCAGGCCCATATTTTCAGAAACAGGGTGCTTTAGGCTTTATTAATAGTTTTGTGAATAATGCCTTGCCCGGCATGAAACATCCGATTCATGGTGTCGTGGATGTCCTTGAGCTGATTTATAACACCCATCCAACCAACCAATACGGACTGAGTTTGGCTGTGAGTCATGATACGATTTTAGCTGCAATTATCGCGGTAATTTCTGGACGTAATGAAGTCACGCAAGCCGATTGGCCAGATATGATGGAAGGTTTATTCGTTTGGTTTGAAGGTGATGAGTTTTTAGAATCCAAGCTAAAATGGATTTGGCGCGGTCAGATTCACACTTTAGATATCTCGCAATTTCGTCAGAAAGTTTAAGCAGAACATTGAACGCATATTCTAGTGCTATCCATTCAGTACGATAGAATACCGTCTGTCAGAAATTAAAAAAATAATTCAAATTTTATTCTCTGGTAATCCTCCCTAAAAATAATTGAGTTTAAAAGTAAAAAATCGAATAACCTTGATTTAAGGAGATTTTCTATGAAAACATCTAAGTATTCAGACAGCTTGATCATGAGTATCTTGAAGCAAGCTGAAGCAGGAACACCCATACCGAACTTGTGCCGCGAACAT
>NZ_VPEY01000009.1:0-111936 GCF_013416935.1 Acinetobacter sp. YH1901141
AAGTCGTTTGAATGATTTCTTCTTGGTCTACGTGCCATAAAATACTCCATATATTGATGTTTATAACATCATTTGAGGAGCAGAGTATCACTTATAGGAGTTGTTCAAATTTCCGGATCCATCTCTATATAACCAAAGTACTGAGAGCCTGTACGATAAATCTCATCAAACTGTATTACTAACTCTGCAAACTCCTCGTAGAAATCTAGAGGTTGATTCTCTGCTCTAATCCAAAGCTCAGTTACAACTTCTAGTTGAATTGTTAATTTAGACTCGTTAATTGGTTTACTCATGTTTAATACTCAATATGGAAATAGCTCCATATGACATGGGTAAACTGTATAAATATAAATTCTAGCTAGATTGCACTTTAATCTATATGCTTGTGATTACTAAGATTATTAATCTCTATATGATATATATTTAATAATATTAATAACCTGCCATTAAAAATTTGAATATTTGTTAGCCAAACAACATGTTCAACCAGTATTTTCAATTTTTTTCACAATATTTAAAGCTCTATTGATCTACAAGCATAATCGATAGAGCCTACTTTTGAAAAAAGTTATGCGGTGAGTATCAAGCATCAGCTTTATTTGATTTAGTGCTAGGCTTTCGCTTTTTTTTACGAGGTAACGTACCTCTGATAAGCCATTTAGGAGTATCTGAATAAAATGTATTATCTAACAGATCTTTATATACTATGTAGGGAGCCAAGTTATTGATAATAATATCTTTTAGTGGTTTATCAATTGATTCTACTAGCAACTCTTGATATGCCAACTCTTCTACGGAATTAAATATTTTTTTAACTCGGCACGAAGCCTTTAAATCTAATGGCGGTTGAAATGCCTCACTAGCCTTCGTGAGCGTTTCCTGCCATCTTTCACTAATGACATCCGCTAAATTGGAATAATTATTCAGTACTTCACGATCAAATACAAAAACAATATCGGCAAAGAATCGTCTTTTATCTGACACTTGGCTTGTATCATTTTCAACCCATGCCCCTACATACGCCCTGAGCTTAGATAATGGTGCTCTCCGTTTCCCCGCATGCAACATCTGATATAAAGCAGAACTTAGCCCTTTTTGTTTCATGAAGCCGTTCTTCATCTCACAGCTAAGTGAGCATCTAATTAAAACGCAATCGCGCTTAAAAGCCCCTCTCAAATAATTTTGGATTTTCTCGACTCGCTGCTCATGCCTTGGAATATTGATATGCTTATTTTGCCCTAACGTAATAGCTATGGGACTATGCATTGTTTGAAATAATCCCCCATAGTACTTAAAGTCTTCAATTTTAGATTTATAAAAATTGGCTCGTGTATGATCAAAAGGAAATGACAAAAAATCCTGATAGTCATAATTTCCAAACTGCTCGAAAAAATAATGCAATAGCCTTGACCGATAAACGCCCCCAATTCGAGTTGCCAACGTAATAATAGAATCATGTTGCATAAGCAAATCTACAAATTGAAATAGCGTTCTTTCAACTATTTGCTGCGCTCGCATTTCATTAGACTGCAAGGATCGCGAATATTTGACCGATAACATAAAAATTTCAATTTTTTCTAGAAGCTTAAGTTCTTCTTCCGTTAGCTTAAATGTTGCGTAAGATGACAAGTTTTCTTGATATTGCAAAATAATATTCTTTAAATAGTCTTTACTATGAGCATTTAAATGATTTTGTACCCAACACAAGTCGAATAAAGCATATTGAGTTAAATCACCTAATACACGATGTGGATTAGGGTGCTTTTTGAACTTTTGTATAATGATATGCACGTTTTCATTAAAATTAATTTCGTGATTTTCCCGCCCAATAATGTCATCACTTGTAGACTTGAACATAAAGTCCTGATCCAATCTCACAAGAAAATCTAAACAATTCTCAATGAATATAGCTTTATTCTTTTCATCGTAAAGGCATAGATTAAATTGCTTATTGAAGACTTCACTACTTGAATTAAAGTTATCATTCCAATTCATAATACTGACATCAATATTCAAGTCATATGATTTTAGAAGCTCATGGCACTGTGTTTTGATCTCACTTATTGTTCTATGTTCCGTGTAATCAGATGTTGTTTCAAATACCCATATACAGAAGTAGTCTAAGCCATTATTGTGACCATTCAAGCAAATATAATAATTACGTAATAACCCCTCAACTGAGATCTGCCCTAAAAGCTCATATCTCTTGCTATGAAGTTTTGCAATTTCATCATCTGCATTATTGCTATCAATTCGAATTACAGTACTTAAAACATGTAATTTTTTACCTATCTTAAGCAGCTCGTCTAAATCACTTAGTATTAAACTTTTCGTTTCTGAGAATTTTTCAGCTGGTATGCCATATCGTCTTAAATTATCAATGTAATGTTCATACCATATTTTCAAGAAATCATTCTGCCAACTCCCAGCATAAAATTGTCTGAATTGTTCCTGCCTCAGGAAATGTTGCTGCTGTTTTAGATTTGTTGATTTAGCAGTCCTATGGACAAAACTATCAAAGATTCGACCGAATTCAGTTAGTCTTTTATTTTTTAGACCCATTTGTAGCTGATCAAAGTTAGGCATTACATAAAGTTGATCTAGCGCTTTTCCTATACCCAATAGAAGCTGCTGACTTCTATATCGGCCTACTTGATTCGTTTGCTCACCGCAATGTAAGTGCCGAAACTCCGTTTCGATCTGTTCACACCACTGCAAAATATTTACCAATAAATTAATTGTTTCTTTATATGCACAACCTGCCTTGGGTTCTTGAGAGGAGAACGTATCCTTCATAGATTTAGAATACATGTAACCTAATAATTTATTGTAATTTGAAAGCTTCATACTATAAATACAACTATTTCAATAATCTAAGTTGTTGATAATATAAATTATAAAAACACTTTAAAACAGGTTTATCACATATATTTTAGGTAAATTAAATCATTTTTCACACATAGCAAATAAGCAATAAATATATTTATTAATACACTAATAATTAAGCAATACAGAAATGTTAGGTATAAAAAACCACGCCATCAGGCGTGGTTTTTTTACATATACTGAGTGACTTACTTCATCCATTCCTGCACCTTCTCCCCATACCACTCCATAATCATTACTCGTTCATCCCAATACTGTGCTCGGTTATATGCAGCATGAATGTTGTTTTTGTCGCACAGGTGCAAGCTTACTAATCAATCCATAGTCCTATGCATCAACCGATCTAAATAATCAGACCATGCTTGCATCATGCCTTTGCGCTCTTCCAAATACTTTGCACGGTTGTATGCCCTTCCGTGCATATCCCTAACCTGATGAGCAAGCTGCTGCTCTATACGCTCAATAGGAAATTTTAAAACTTCATCTAATAAAGTTCTTGCCGTAGCTCTAAAGCCATGCCCTGTTGTCTCACCATTTTCAAAACCATATTGTTTCAATCGTTTATTAATAGTTGATTCACTGATGGTTTTCGTTTTATCTCGCATAGACACAAAACAATATTCGGTATATCCAGTAATGCAATACAATTCTTGGAACAGCTTCAAGACTTGATCAGACAAAGGAACAATATGTTGTAGGGCTGTCTGATTTTTGGTCTTTGGCGGTGTATAACTCCATGTTCTATTTTTAAAATCGATATCTGCCCATTTTGCTGCACGTAATTCTCCAGGACGCACAAATACATGGGGTAAGATTTTGACTGCATAATCAATAGCAATATCCCCACGACCTGCATGTGTATTAATATTCTTTAATAGTTGTCCTAGCTTTTGCTCATCAGTAATAGCCGCTCGATGCTTAGTTTTACCCACCTTCAAAATACCGCTAATTTGGTCAGCAACGTTAAATTGACATAAACCCAAAGCAATCGCATACCGAAACACCTGAGATGCTTTACTTCTCATTCGCTTTGCTGAGTCAGTCTTACCTTGTCTTTCATAAAGACGGCATACTTCCAAAATTTGAGTGGCTGTTATCGAATCAATGGGGAACTCACCAATAGCAACATAAAGCTTATCCCAGATAAACTGATTCCGACGTTGTGTACTTGGTTCCAGCTCTTCAGTCTTACGGTATTCATCTGCTACTGATCTAAAACTATTATTTCGACATTGGGACTGTTTATCTTGCTTTTGAATTGCTGGGTCAATATTCTGCGCAAGCAGTTCTCTAAACTCACTTCGTTTTGCGCGAGCTCTGGCCAATGTACAACTTGGATAAATACCGATAGCTATAGTGGCTCTTTTCTTAGAGATTGGGCGAATATAATCAAAACGCCAATATGCCCTACCTTTTCTATCTAACAATAGATAAAGGCCACCACCATCTGAAAGCTTAATATTCTTTTCAAATGATTTCTTTTGCATTGATATTGCAGACTTAATTTTTGAGTCAGTCAGACTGATAACTAATTTAGGCATTTTTACGGTATATTTTTGTCAGAAATGGAATGTACCGTAAAAAATACCGTAAAAGATTACGGTATCCTAAAACGCCTTTGGATAGTATCGGACAACCCAGTTACGTAAGTTATTTATTTTAAATGATTTTAAGACAATATCGGAAGGGATAAAACAAGGAAATGGTGCGCTCAGCGGGACTCGAACCCACGCCACAGGCTTCGGAGACCTGTACTCTATCCAGTTGAGCTATGAGCGCGCGCTGCACATCATAACAAAAAATTGCTGAAGGTAAAGCAACTATATATAAGTTACGTATTTTTATGCTTATGCTTTAAACAATGTTCCAAACTTGCAACATAGAATTCCATCTAACTTACTTGGTTTATTGGCGCAGATCGCTCACAATAGTGGCTCTATTCCTCAAGTGAGAATTTCATGACTGATGCATTGACGTTAAGGGACGTGTCAAAGACCTATCGAAATGGTTTCCAAGCACTGAAAGGAATTAATTTGACCGTTCCTGAAGGCGAGTTTTATGCCCTACTTGGACCCAATGGTGCAGGTAAATCTACAACCATTAGCATCATCAGTTCTCTCACCAAAAAAACGGCAGGCACGGTAGAAATTTTTGGGCACAATCTGGATACACAACCATCTCAAGCCAAGCAGTGCTTAGGAGTTGTGCCGCAAGAATTTAACTTCGGTCAGTTTGAAAAGACGTTTGATATTTTGGTCACACAAGCAGGCTATTACGGTATCCCTAAAAAAATTGCCGAACAACGTGCCGAAGAATATTTAGAAAAACTGGGTTTGTGGGATAAACGTGCCACTCAAGCGCGAATGCTGTCTGGCGGCATGAAGCGTCGTTTAATGATTGCACGTGCCATGATGCACGAACCGAAACTACTTATTTTGGATGAACCCACTGCAGGTGTAGATATTGAGCTGCGTCGTTCAATGTGGGATTTTTTAACAGAGATGAATGATAAAGGCACCTCAATCATTCTCACTACCCACTATTTAGAAGAAGCCGAAATGTTGTGTCGTCGTATCGCGATTATTGATCGTGGTGTGATTAAAGAAGACACTTCCATGAAAAACTTCTTAAACCAGTTAAGTGAAGAATCTTTTATTTTCGATTTAGCTGAACCGATTCAACCCATTCATTTAGATATTATTGGTGTACGTTTCAACTTAATTGATGCAGTGACCCTAGAAGTCACTATGGATAAAGCTCACACCTTAAATGATTTATTCCAACTTTTAGAAGCACAAGGCATTCGCGTGCGCAGTATGCGTAATAAGTCCAACCGTCTAGAAGAGTTATTTGTCAAAATGGTCGAAAAGAATTTAGATGGAGCTGCGCAATGAATTTTACCCAACTACGGATTGCACTCTATACCTTAGTGCATAAAGAAGTTCGTCGTTTTATGCGCATATGGCCTCAAACCTTGCTCCCGCCAGCCATCACCATGAGTTTGTACTTTGTGATTTTTGGTAATTTGGTCGGTTCGCGTATTGGTGAAATGGGCGGCTTTAGCTATATGCAATTTATTGTGCCCGGCTTAATTATGATGGCAGTCATTACCAACAGCTATGCCAACGTATCTTCAAGTTTTTTTAGTGCAAAATTCCAGAAAAGCATTGAAGAACTAATCATGAGCCCTGTACCTTTGCATGCCATTTTATGGGGCTATGTTTTGGGTGGTGTTAGTCGTGGCGTATTGGTCGGTATTATTGTCACCACCATGAGTCTATTCTTTACCGACCTTTATATTACCAATTGGTTTGTTACCATTTATACCGTATTAATTACGTCCTTTTTATTTTCATTAGGCGGTTTTATTAATGCTGTTTATGCCAAATCATTTGATGATATTTCTATTATTCCAACTTTTGTACTGACTCCACTGACTTATTTAGGTGGTGTATTCTATGCCATTAGTGCCTTAAGCCCTTTTTGGCAAAATCTCTCTTTAATTAACCCTGTGGTGTATATGGTTAATGCTTTCCGTTACGGCATTTTAGGACATAGTGATGTCAACGTGACGATTTCATTATCTGTGATTACACTATGCTGCGCAGTGCTTTATGGTATTGCCTATCATTTACTTTCTCGTGGTTCAGGAATGCGTGAATAATGAGTGTTGAACAATCTCTTCTTGGTAAAGACACCAATTATCCTACAGAATATCAACCCGATATTTTGTTCCCTATTTCACGTGCTGCTGCACGTGAAAAATATGCAGATGTTGAGGGAATTCAACTCGGGCAAGACTGGTGGCACGTTTTTGAAATTTCGTGGTTGAATGCCGCAGGTGTTCCACAGGTTGCGATTGGTCGGATTACGCTACCTGCCTCATCCCCCAACCTGATCGAATCAAAATCATTAAAGCTCTACTTTAATAGTATGAACTTTACTCGCTTTCAGTCTGAAGCCAATTTCATTGAAACTGTTGAGCATGATTTAACGGCTGCAGCACAAGCACCTGTTACGCTAACTTTATTTAAGGTTGATGATTTGGCAATTAGCCAACCTGAAGGTATTTGTATTGATCAGCTCACGCCTGAGCGTTTAGAGCAGCATCCTGACCCAAGTTTATTGCAATTCGATTTAGAACAAGCGGAAGATATAGAGGTACAACTTTTCTCACATTTATTACGCAGCAATTGTCCTGTCACAGGACAACCTGACTGGGGCACGGTTTTTATCCGTTATCAAGGCAAAAAACCTTGTTATCGCAGTATTTTGGCTTATATTATTTCTTATCGTCAGCATAATGGTTTCCATGAACAATGTGTGGAACAGATGTTTGCAGACATCTGGCAAAAATTCGCACCAGAAAAACTGATGGTATATGCAACCTATACACGTCGTGGTGGTTTAGACATTAACCCTTGCCGTGTATCGGACTTAACATGGATGCCTCGCCCTATTCGTTTAGCGCGACAATAACAACATTGAGGTTGAACAATGCCATTTTTTGGATTCATTCCATCTGCAGAATTATTAAATACGATTGAAACTGCACAACAGAAAAAAAATTCAAGTGAGCCGCTGTACCCACTGCGCGACAAAACCGCATTAATGATTAATGAAGAAATCATTGATGCCATTTTAACCGAGTTGGTACGTCGTTTTCCTGCCAGCGATAAACGCGACACTGCCGAAAAACTTGCGGGCTATGTCAAATCTACCGTTGCAGTACTCCTAAAACAATTATTAAGCAAAGCGCCAAATGATGTCGTGAAACAATCGATTGAATTTTCTGAGCGCAGTAGCTTTAAAGATGCAGCAGGCAATGCACGTGTAGGTGAAACGCTCGATGCAAGTTTAGTGACCAACCTGAAACACAACTATGCCGAAATTCAAGCAGGCAATGAAGTGAACAAAGCTGCTTTAACCGAACTATATAAACAGTTTGCAGAAGCGACGGTACGCCACTTTATGAGCGACTTTAACAAAACCCTCGATTTGGGCATGATTAAGCGTAAAGCAGCAGATATTGGCGCAGCAGCGGTAATTAAAGCTGTCCATATTGCGGTGGATAAAATCATCCCAAATTTAACCAAAGAGGAACTCTTGGTTTTAGCGGAATATCACGACACCTTATTCCATCATTAATATCAGTGGGTTTAACTCATAATGCGTTTTAAGCCCTTTTGTTGCATGTTAAGTGCAAAATGCCTGATTTTGATCAGGCATTTTTATATGCAATGCAATATCAGGATATGTCTGCAACTTTTGCACAATCAAGAATAACTTTTTGCACCTAGATTGAATTTTGTTACAAATCCTGCGCGCTTTTTACACATTCTTTGTCTATTTTTGTATAAGTTTTTGCAAACCAGTCACGCATGAATGCTATCTTAGCCGCTTACTTCGCTTTCGCAGTTTGGCCCCAATAGTGGCTTATTCTTCATATATAAGTAGCAACTTATTTACTGCATATAAATAAGTTGTGTAAATCATCAATTTGGAATTTTCCTCAATATGTTCAAACTTGATTTTTATAACAAACTAAAACGTCTTTCTTTACTCATTGGTGCATTTTCTATCACCAGTTTTTGTCAGGCCAATGATTTCCAAAATCATCCGTCTTATGCCAGTTTTAAACAAAAAACCATGCAGACCTATGGCTTGAGTGCAGCACAAGTCGATTGGGCGATGGAAGGCTCTAAAAACTTACCCAATATCATCAACATCATGAACCGCCCAGGCGAAAGTAAGCCTTGGTACGACTATAAAACCAATTTCCTTGCAGAAAGCACTATTCAGCGCGGTGTGCGCTTTAAACAACAATATGCAGACACGCTCAATCGTGCTGAACAGCAATTTGGTGTACCGCAATCCATTATTTTAGGGATTCTGGGTGTAGAAACAGGTTTTGGAAGCAATAAGGGCTCTTTTGTAACCCGTGATGCCCTTGCCACCTTAGGCTTTGGTTATGAACGTCGCGCGGAATACTTTAAAGATGAACTCGCAGCACTGATCGCATGGTCATATAAAGATGGTGTGCCAACTTCTTCAATTGTTGGTTCTTATGCAGGTGCTGTTGGTTATCCGCAGTTTATGCCTAGCAATATTCCAAAATTTGGGGTCGATTATGACGGCAACGGACATATTGATCTACGCAACTCGGCAGTCGATGCCATTGGCTCCATTGCAAACTACTTGGCACAACATGGCTGGCAGCGCAATCAACCCATTGCATTTGCTGCACGATATACAGGCAACAATCCTGACAGTGTCATTGCCAAAGATTTGACCCTGCCAACACCTTATGGGGTTTTAAAATCGCAAGGCGTGATGCCAATGAATCCAATTGTGCAAATAGATGATCTGGATTTGGTGAATGTCATTCAATTGCAAGAGAATTATGGGCCAATTTACTATATTACTTACCCAAATTTTCAGGTGATTACGACCTATAACCGCAGCCGTATGTATGCAACTGCGTTATGGTTACTCGGTACTGAAATTGCCAGCCGATAAACCCCACACCCAAACCAAACAAGTAAAGTCAAGAAATATTTTTAACAATTTGATCACAAAATCATCTTTTTAAATATATTGTTACAATATTGATTATTTTTTAATCAAACAAAGTTGTTTTTTGGTACTTTTGTCATTATTTTCGTATAAAGACTAGACACCTTTGGTAAGGGATGAATATTATCCATTTCGTCAAATGTAGTCAAAAAAGTGAAATTACAGACAGGATTACCACTATTTCAATCAGTTAAGAGCGAAATAAGTTAAAAATTCTGTCTTCAGGAGTTCAAACCATGCATAGTTCACTTAAATACTTACTTGCACTTTCTGCAGCTGTTGCCCTAAGTCAGTCGCAAGCTGAAATGGTGCAATCATCATTCAATAATGATAATGAGTCATCTAGCCTTGCTGCACGTGTACTCAATAAAGAAGCTCAAAGTTTTAATTCACATTTCTCAAATTTAAACAGCCTTTCAATCACCGAACGTTCAGGCGACCAAATTCGTCGTCAAACGATTGCAGCGAAAATTGAAATTCCTGCAGAAGAGCCTTCAGTGATTGAGAAGTTAAACACTGTGGCTTCAAATACTGTACGTAAATTTAGCCAAACAGGTATGGCGTCTTGGTATGGTCGTCAATTCCACGGTCGTAAAACTGCAAGCGGTGAAACATTCGATATGAATGCAATGACCGCAGCACACCGTAGCCTACCGCTCAACTGTTATATTCGCGTGACCAATAAAAACAACGGCAAAAGCGTTGTTGTAAAAGTAAATGACCGTGGTCCGTTCCATGGCAACCGTGTACTTGATCTTTCTTACGGCGCTGCAAAACAATTGGGCATCACCAATGCAGGTACTGCCAAAGTAAGCATTGAGCGTATTGACGGTCCAAACTCTTAAGATTCGCTTACACGACTTCACATTTGACTTGAAAGCCACAGCAATGTGGCTTTTTTAATGCCTGTAAGATTTACAGTCATCCCATGCATGTCTGCACAAAGATGATCCACACAAATTTTGTTGCCACTTCATTTTGAAAATATGAATACTGTTTTGACCGCCTCACTGTTCTCAGTTATATTTTAGACAGTCAAACAATAACAACGGATGATCGGTCTACAGGAGTAGCACATGAAGACAGTAAGCGAGTGGCTAGATGAATACAGCGAGAGCCATCAAAATAAAACCAATAAATTAATTCACTGGGTGTGCGTACCTACGATCTTTTTTTCGATTGTCGGCATCTTGGCGCATTTCAGCGCTTTACTAACAACATTACTTCTGGTGCTCAGTTTTATTTTTTATGCACGTTTAGACTTGGTTCTTGCAGTTGCAATGGCAGCATTAATGCTGGTAATGGCATGGCTGATTTATGTTTTGCCTGTTGGAATGGGTTTTTATATCGCAATTTTTGTTTTGGCGTGGATTGGGCAGTTTTATGGTCACAAAGTTGAAGGGAAAAAGCCTTCATTCTTCAAAGACCTCCAATTCCTTCTCATTGGCCCAATTTGGTGCATGGATGCCTATTTAGGTAAAATCCTACCCTCTTGGAAAACACGTCGTAAAAACAGCATTATGAGCATTTAAACGCTATATCCTATTTTCGTTATCGGAAGAACCGTTATTGATAGGTTCTTCCTTGATGTTTTAACCATCCGCCCACGTGTTTATTTGCTGGATCATGATGCGTCCAGTGAATCACCCCACCCTTATCTGAGTATTCATATTCACCAAAAAACTCAACAGTATCACCTTTTGCAATATTGGTAATTCGTGGTGCAAGATCAATATTATGTGCAACCAATACAGTTTGCCCATTATTCAGTTTTAAAATAAATTTTTGATGACGTGAGCCTTCGTTGTCATCCGCTAACACTGCAATGACCTGCCCACTCGCACGGACTTGTAAATCGCTCTGTTTGCGCTCAAACGCACGTTCAATCAGCTGAACACCCTGAGCATCATCTTGCAGCGCATCTCGCTGTACGTCTAACTGCTCTTTTTCAGTTTGCGATGTGCGAGCAGTACTTGTAGATGGTGCATTTGATGTTTCAGACTGAAACTGCTGTAAATCTATGCCAAAAAATGCAGCAATTAGCACTACAATAATTGCGCCGATGCTTAAATTCTTTTTATTTGCCATATAACCTTCTTGTTCTGATTCCACCCTATACGATTAAGTCAATTATTCGTAACATACTGATTTAAAATTAATATCTTTAATCTTCATCTCAATATTTATGCCACGATTGCATATTGCCAAAATCTATATTCACAAAAAAGCCCCAAAATAAATTGGGGCTTTCCTTACAAAATATTTTACCTTAAGTAAAAATTATTTTGCAGCAGCTTGAGCAGCAGCAACTTCTTCAGCGAAGCTCATTTCTGCTTTTTTCTCAATACCTTCGCCTACTTCGAAACGAACGAATTGAGCAACAGTTGTACCAGTTGCTTTTAATACTTCAGCAACTTTCTTCTCGTTGTCAATTACGTACATTTGACGATCAAGCGCAACTTCGTTCAAGTATTTTTCAACTGAACCAGTTACCATCTTCTCTACGATGTTTGCAGGCTTACCAGATTCAACTGCTTTCGCTTCTGCAATTTCTTTCTCTTTAGCGATAAGATCAGCAGGAACTTGTTCAGCAGTAACAGCAACTGGGTTGAATGCAGCAACGTGCATTGCAATACCTTTACCAGTCGCAGCATCACCTGTGTAAGAAACCACAACACCGATTTTTAAACCGTGCTTGTACACAGCAAGGTTTTCACCTTCAACGATTTGTGCACGACGAACTTGGATGTTTTCACCAATTTTTTGAACAAGTGCAACACGTGTTTCTTCAACAGTTGCGCCATCTTCAAGTTTAAGTTCAGCAATTTTAGCAGCATCAGTTTCGTTTGCAGCAAGAGCAGCAGCAGCAACTTTCGCAGAGAAACCAGCAAAGTTTTCGTCTTTTGCAACGAAGTCAGTTTGACAGTTTACTTCTAAAAGAATCGCTTTGTTGCCTTCTTGAACGATTGTGATTGCACCGTCAGCAGCAATGTTACCTGCTTTTTTAGCAGCTTTTGCTTGACCAGATTTACGAAGGTTGTCAATCGCTAATTCGATGTCACCGCCCGCTTCTGTTAATGCTTTTTTACATTCCATCATTGCTAGACCAGTACGATCACGCAATTCTTTAACCATGCTTGCTGTAACTGCAGTCATGTTTATCTCCTAAAATCGGTAGAAAATGAATTCTTTTTTTAACAGAAACGGCCCAGAGGGTGTCTCTTGGGCCGTCTGCATACATGACGCTTACTTTGCCACCATCACATGTCGCAAAAATGACAAGCTTACGTCAAAACGCATTAAGCCTCAGAAGCAGGAGCTTCTTCGCCTTTTGCTTGAGCATTGGCTTGAGTTTGAGCGTATTCTTTACCAGCAATGATCGCATCAGCCATTGAAGAAGCGTAAAGTGTTACTGCACGGATCGCATCGTCGTTACCCGGAATAACGTAGTCTACGTTGTCTGGGTTAGAGTTTGTATCAACGATACCGATTACAGGAATACCTAAGTTTTTCGCTTCTTTAATTGCAATTGCTTCGTGATCAACGTCAATTACGAATAATGCGTCAGGTAAACCACCCATGTTTTTCACACCGCCTAAAGCGCGCTCAAGTTTTTCCATTTCACGGCTACGCTCTAAAGCTTCACGTTTAGTAAGCTTAGCAAAAGTACCGTCAGTAGACTGAACTTGAAGATCTTTTAAACGGCTGATAGATTGGCGAAGTGTTTTCCAGTTCGTCAACATACCACCTAACCAACGGTGATCTACATACGGTTGACCAGCGCGTTGAGCTTGTTCACGGATGATTGCAGAAGCAGCACGTTTTGTACCAACGAACAAAACTTTGTTCTTTTTGCTAGCCAATTGGTTTGCAAAGTTCAAAGCATCATTTAACGCAGGAACAGTGTGTTCAAGGTTGATGATGTGAATTTTGTTACGCGCACCAAAGATGTATTGACGCATCTTTGGGTTCCAGAAACGTGTTTGGTGACCAAAGTGTGCGCCAGCTTGAAGAAGGTCGCGCATGCTTACGTTGTAATCTGCCATTTTCTTTACCTTAAATGTTTGGGTTAGGCCTCCATATATCCGCATTCTCCACCCCAAAGGGCACCCAGAGTAATGTGACGATATATGTGCGGATTTTTAATTTCCCTTTTACCAAGCTCTTTGAAACATATTCATAAAAAGCATTTGATAAAATGGGCGGCTATTTATACCATAGTCACACACAAATTTCCAAAAGTTTTTAAAGATCATGAACACAACTTATCAAGCACCTCGTCGACTCATCAAAACCGCAGAAGATATTGAAAAAATGCGCGTGGCAGGACGACTGGCGGCAGAAGTTTTGGAGATGATCAAAGCACACGTTAAACCAGGCGTTACTACGCTCGAACTGGATACGATTTGCCATGACTATATTGTCAATCAACAACAAGCTATTCCTGCCTGCTTAGGTTATGGTGCTGCTCCGGGTCGTCCAGCATTCCAACACACCATTTGCACATCGGTTAACCATGTGGTTTGTCACGGTATTCCGTCAGAAAGTAAAGTGCTGAAGAAAGGCGATATTTTAAATATTGATGTCACAGTCATTAAAGATGGTTTCCACGGCGATACCAATATGATGTATATCGTGGGCGGTGAAACTTCCATTTTAGCCAATCGTTTATGCAAAGTTGCCCAAGAAGCGATGTATCGCGGTATGGCAACCGTTAAACCCGGTTCAACCATTGGTGATATTGGTCATGCGATTCAAAAATATGTTGAATCTGAACGCTTTAGTGTCGTGCGTGAATATTGCGGTCATGGTATTGGGACGACCTTCCACGATGAGCCACAAGTATTGCACTATGGTCAAGCCAACACAGGCATGATTTTAGAAGAAGGTATGACTTTTACCATTGAACCAATGGTCAATGCAGGCGTATGGCAAACCAAATTACTTGGCGATAAATGGACAGTGGTGACCAAAGACCACAAATTATCGGCACAGTTTGAACACACCATTTTGGTCACCAAAGATGGCTTGGAAGTGCTGACTGCCCGCCCTGATGAAGATTTATCACGCTTTACTGCATAACGTGTTTGCAGCCAAAATCTGTCATTGGCTAAAAATTTAACCCGTATGTCAAAAAGATCAGTTCCGACTGGTCTTTTTTATTAATTTCAACGCATACAATTTCTATAAAATCTTTTTATTTCAAACCAATAGAACTTTAAAGCCATCTAATAAAACAAGCATTTTCACGTATTCAACAGTTTTGGATTTAACAAAACATCTGCACACTTTTCCAGTTATTCACAAAAGTTTAAAAAAATATCTTGTAAAAACAACAGTTTTATTTTTCCAGTCCATTTCATAATGCCTTGCATAACAATGCCGTAAATAACAACAAGCAAAATTGGACATGGAGTTCCACAATGAAAAAAACACTATGCTGTTTGGCACTGAGTAGTTTGCCAGTCATCAGTTATGCCAACTCACCTTATTTTAGTTTAAAAGATGGTGATGGTTTTAAACGCTTTTCTGTTTCGGTAGGTGCGCTGCACGTTATGCCACAAGGTAAAGCACAACCTTTTCGGGTCAATACAGCCATCCACAATGGCTACACAGCGGATGTCGGTGAGGTTCAATCTCAAACTGTAAGAGATAATTTACGTGACGGTTTTGAGCCACCCGTATTATTAAGCGGAGCATTAAATTTACTGCCTACCGTACCTGCCAACATGAGTGGACAAGCCACAATTTCAGGTTTGGAGCAATGGGATAATCCCGGCACAGGTTTAGAAGCAGATGATGTCACCACACTGGGTATTATCAGCAACTATTTCTTTACCGATAATATTTCCTTTGAAGTTAAAGGCGGTATTCCACCTAAAGTTGATTTGCAAGGCAAAGGGAAAATTTATGCTCCCTTCTCCGCAATTGCACGTCCATTAGGCGGTGCGTTGGGTGAGCTAGAATTACAAAATGATATTCTCATTACCGATTTAGCAGCACATGGCCCTGCTGCTTCTGCCCGAGCATGGACACCTGCATTTGAGTTTCAATATCACTTTGGCAAAACAGGCGTAAATAAGTTCCGCCCCTATGTTGGCGTCGGTTTGATGTATGCCTATTTCAATGAGTTAGAAATTAATCCACGTACTGAGCAGCACTTGATTGCTGCGGGTCACATGATTGCCAATATTAAAGAAGGAAAAGCGGGCGCATCTTTAGAAGGCACACCAAGTGCAGCCAATCCTAAAGTTGAGTTAGATGCGACCGATGCGTTTGCGCCAGTTGCGACTGTAGGTTTTACCTATGACTTCAATGAAAAATGGTTTGCAGTTGGCTCACTATCTTATGCACACCTTAAAAATGAAACCACCATTACGGTGACCGATGCCAAACACGGCGAATTAATTCACTCTAAAGCAGATATTGAAGTGAATCCAGTGATTGCCTATGCAGGTTTTGGTATGCGTTTTTAAGCATTAATAGCAGTCTTTGATCAGTCCTATTTAAGACGATAATCCCCTTCACTTAATCCTTCTCCCACAGGGAGAAGGATTTTTCAATATCCATTTGGCTTGTAGCTCATGATCATTTTTTGCTTAGAATATTCAAACTAATATCTATAACCAAATTTTATCATTTGATGAATTTTATTTTATCGCGATCTGCGGCTGAATCGACTACCATAACAAGCTGTTAGCCATACGTGGATGCCTTATGTCGAATGCTCAATTTTCCAAACCTCTAATTTATATGTTAATTGGAAGTGCCATTATTTTGGCATTATCGCTTGGGGTTCGGCATGCATTTGGTTTGTATTTGGTGCCTATGAGCCATGAATTTGGCTGGGGACATAATGTCTTTAGTTTAGCCATTGCCATGCAAAACCTAATTTGGGGTGCAGTCCAACCCATCACAGGTGCTTTTGCAGACAAATACGGTAGTAAAATTGTAGTTGCAGTTGGTGGCGCACTGTATGCACTCGGCTTATTGCTCATGGCCGTCAGCTCGACAGGCTTATTGCTAAATTTAAGTGTGGGTTTAATTTTAGGTTTGGCACTTTCTGCAACCTCTTTCCCTGTGCTACTTTCTGCAGTAGGTCGCGCTGCTCCTCCAGAAAAGCGTAGCCTTGCAATGGGTATTGCCAGTGCTGCAGGCTCGTTTGGGCAATTTATCATGTTGCCATCGACCTTATTGTTATTACAAAGTGTAGGTTGGTCGGGCGCATTAATTGTCAGTGCGATTTTAATTGTCTTGATTGTTCCTTTGGCATGGATGCTCAAAGCACCCATGTATCAAAACCCTAATGCAAGTTCAGTCAGCCAACCCGCTTTAGGCTTTAAACAAGTTTTGGTGATTGCCAAAAACCATAAACCCTTTTGGTTTTTAGCTTTGGGCTTTTTTGTCTGTGGTTTTCAAGTGGTGTTTATCGGGATTCACTTACCTAGCTACTTAATCGATCATGGCTTTAATGCAACCACAGGCACAGTTTTTCTAGCACTCGTGGGTTTATTTAATATTGTAGGCACCTATACCGCAGGTTGGTTAGGCGGTCGCTATTCGAAACCGCACTTGCTGATGTGGCTTTACGGACTACGCGGTATTGCCATTATCGTCTTTTTAATCCTGCCTTTAAGCATCTGGACAATTTATGCATTCGGGATCATTATGGGCTTATTGTGGTTATCTACAGTGCCTTTAACCAATGGTATTGTGGCAAATATGTTTGGAATTAAATACCTGACCATGCTCAGTGGCATTGTGTTTTTCACACACCAAGTCGGCTCTTTTTTTGGTGGATGGCTTGGCGGTTTAAATCACGACCTGACAGGTAACTATAATGTTATCTGGATTGTTTCTATTGCTTTAAGTGCGTTTGCGGTCTTGGTACATTTTTGGGTAGATGAGGAGCACGTCATTCATGATTAATTCTTTATTGAATTTTAAAGTATTGCTCACACTCGCAATCACTGCCCTTTTTGGCTTGTCGATTTTTTTATGGATGCAAACGCCACAACTGTTTGAATATTTTAATCAGGCGTTTTGTGCGCATTAAAACCCAATCTCTAAAATATTAAGTCTATTTTGCTATTCAAAATTCCGCTTTAGACATGGAGCGTCTTATGCAGATTCAATTGCATCGTGGAAGACTGATTGACCATATTCATCTTGTGGTGAGTGACCTTGAAGCAAGTCGAGCATTTTATACCGCCATCTTGGCAGTGTTGGATATTCCAGTTATGGGAACAGCCAATGATCACTTTTGGGCAGATGAACTTTTTATCTCCTCAGTAAAAAGTCCTGCCGCACAAGGCATACTCACTGGGCGTCATCATCTCGCCTTTCAAGCTAAAAATCGTGAAATGGTCAATGCTTTCTATCTTGCAGCATTGGCACATGGCGGCAAGTGCAATGGCAAACCTAATGAACGTGCTTATCATCCTGGTTATTATGCAGCTTATGTACTTGATCCTGATGGTAACAATATTGAAGCTGTCTTTCATGGCGAAGCGCCACGCAGTGCGGCATCAGTCATAATTGATATTTAACGCTCAATGTTCCACAAATCAACTTTCCCTCAATGCATAAATTTCCTTACAGCAAGTCAATAAAAAAATACCCCACAAGAATGATCTTATGGGGTGTTTTAAATTTTCTATTTTACAGTCAGCAGAATCACTTAAAACAAACGATTCATCCCATTCAAGGTCGCCACACGATACGCTTCCGCCATGGTTGGATAGTTGAATGTGGTTTCCACAAAATACTTAATGGTATTGTTCGGGCTGTTCATCACCGCCTGACCAATGTGGATAATTTCTGCCGCATTATTACCAAAGCAATGCACGCCCAATACTTCTAAAGTGTCACGGTGGAATAAAATCTTCAATTCACCCACTGTATCACCCGTAATTTGCGCACGTGCCAAATGACGGAAAGATGCCTGACCAACTTCATAAGGAATTTTTTCTTCCGTCAATTCCTGTTCAGTTTTACCAATCGAAGAAATTTCTGGAATGGTATAAATACCTGTTGGAATATCGGTCACAGGCGCAACATTTTCTTCGCCGCTCATATTTGCACCCGCGCAACGACCTTGGTCATAGGCAGCAGATGCCAACGAAGGCCAACCAATCACATCGCCCGCAGCATAAATATTCTCTACTTCGGTTTGATATTGATCATTCACCGTTAATTGACCACGGCTGTTTGGTTTAAGTTCTACGTTTTCTAAACCTAAACCATCGGTATTACCTGAACGTCCGTTACACCACAAAATCGCATCAGCTTTGATTTTCTTGCCACTTTGCAAATATAAAACCACGTGATCATCAAAAGTTTCTAAATGATCAATTTGCTCATTGTGGCGAATCAGCACCCCTTGCGCACGCAAGTGATATGACAAGGCATCTGAAATTTCATCATCCAAATAGCTGAGCAATTTGTGCTGAGTATTAATCAAATCAACTTTATGATCTAAACCAATGAAGATGGATGCATATTCACAACCAATCACACCCGCGCCATAAATAATAATTTTTTGAATCGAGAAATCCAAATCCAAAATTTTGTCTGAATCAAATACACGTGGATGGTTGAAATCCAACATTTCTGGACGATATGGACGGCTACCTGTCGCAATCACAATTTGCTGACACATAATGGTTTCTTTAATGCCATCTGCACCAAATACCAAGACCGTATTTTTATCTTGGATATAAGCACGACCATGATAAATCGCAATTTCATTACGGTCATAAAAGCGAGAGTGCGTTTCAACTTGCTGCTGAATAACTTTATGCGCACTTTGCAACACTTGCTTCATGGTGAACTGACGCCAATCGCCCATTTTTTTAAACATTGGGTCACGGCGATAACGGATAATATTCGACACTGTCTGACGCAATGCTTTACTTGGAATGGTACCCACATGGGTACAGTTACCGCCAAGCTGCTCACGAACATCTACAATCGCAACACGCTTACCAGATTTGGCAAGTTTCATTGCCGCGCCTTCACCCGCAGGGCCTGAACCGAGAACAACCGCATCGTACTTCACGAAAGTTCCACTAACGACCTCTTTTTTACGTGGCATTCAACGCTCCTTTTCTTTAAATCTGTCTTTTCAATGGGCTATATTATGACGTAAATCTTTTGAATTTTCTGTATTTACTGTGCATATATTACGTGATAACCACATTTTTTATATGAATATCGTTTTTACCCAATTTAAGCACAATTTCGTTATAATAACCGTCTTATGATGAAGTTAAGGTGACATTTTACTTTTGCACTTAGATTCGGTTTAATCAGACTCTATTTCACGTAAAATCTAGCCTACACTAAATCTCTCCCCTTTCAAAAACAGTGGAAAAGTTGAATATGTCTGCAAACCGTAAACCAGAACAGGGTGTCAAACTTCGTGGTGCTGAAAAAGTCGCACGTATTCCTGTAAAAGTTGTTCCTACGGTTGAAACGCCTCGTAAACCTGACTGGATTCGGGTCAAAATGACGGCACCAGAAGAAGTTCAACGTATTAAAACCACTTTGCGTCAGCAAAAATTGCACACCGTTTGTGAAGAAGCCGCTTGTCCAAACCTTCCAGAATGCTTTGGTGGTGGTACAGCAACCTTTATGATCATGGGTGATATTTGTACCCGTCGCTGCCCGTTCTGTGATGTTGCGCATGGTCGTCCAAATGCACTAGATCCTGAAGAACCTCGTCACATGGCAGAAACCATTGCCAACTTAGGCTTAAAATATGCCGTGATCACCTCTGTAGACCGTGATGACTTGTTAGATGGTGGTGCACAACATTTTGTCGATTGTATTAAAGAAGCCCGCTCTTTAAGCCCAAATACGTTGTTAGAAATTTTGGTACCAGACTTCCGTGGTCGTATGGATATTGCACTACGCATTATGACCGAATGTCCGCCAGATGTTTTTAACCACAACATTGAAACTGTGCCACGCTTATATAAAGCCATGCGTCCGGGTTCAGACTATCAGCACTCTTTGAACTTGCTGAAAATGTTTAAAGAATATTGCCCAGATATTCCAACCAAATGCGGTTTGATGGTAGGTATTGGAGAATCTGAAGAAGAAGTTATTGCACTGTTAGATGATCTTAAAGCGCACGATGTAGATTATGTGACCATTGGTCAATATTTACAGCCATCTAAAGAACATTCGCCAATTGACCGCTTTGTAACACCTGAAGAATTTGAGCGTTATACAGCGCATGGTCAAAAGTTAGGTTTTAAAAATATTTGGGCTGCGCCAATGGTACGTTCAAGTTATTTTGCAGACCGTCAATATTATGGTGAACCTGTACCAACAGTACGTCGTAAAGCCGACCCTGCTAAAAAAATTAGCGTGCAAACCATTGAAGCTTAACACTCGCTTATTTCAAAATTTGCGATAAAGCTAAAACAGCCCCGACTTTATGTTCGGGTTTTTTTATACCTTGTGGATATATTAAAAATAGATAGATGTGAATATTTTTTGATGGTCTACGACCAAGTGCGCATGGTGTCATCGCCATAAATTGTTAATCTATGCACTTAATCTATACACCGAGCTCAAACAATAAAACAGGGATAGTAAAATGTCACAACAAGACTATGACAATGGCTTAAAAGTTCGCACTGAAGTCATGGGCGAAAGCTTTGTAAAACGCGCACAGGACAACACTGTACCATTTACCCAACCTTTGCAGGACTGGATTAATGAACATGCATGGGGTTCAACTTGGCAACGTGAAGGTGTGTTACCACGCAAATATCGTTCCTTAATTACTATCGCCTTTTTAACTGCTTTAAAAAGCCCGACAGAGCTTAAAGGACATATTCGTGGTGCGCTAAATAACGGGGCAAGTGTCGAAGAAATTCAGGAAGTCTTGTTACACAGCTTGCCTTATTGTGGCGCACCTGCAACTCAGGAAGCTTTTCGCGCAGCTTTGGAAGTTTTGGCAGAACATACTGCAAATACTTAAACGCAATCTAAATCAAAAAATATAAACGCTCGACATTTCACTAAAACTATTTGGTGAAATGTCGGTAGAGTTGAGTTTTAAATCCAATACACATTAAAGCTATAAAAGAACTCATTTAACTCAAAGCGCACCTGATAACCCAAATCAGTCAGCTGTGCCGATAAATTTCGAATATCTTCTAAAGGTAAATGTTTTGGCAGCACAGTAAAAACTGCGGTATTGCCCTGCTTGGCATTCTCTTCGATTAAAGACGCCAAACGCTGCTTATATAATTCAATATCTAGCTTGGCATGATCTGAATAAACTTTTGCTTGTTCAGCAGTTAAAAAATTTGCCATCTTATTGTTCTCATTATGACCATGTTTAACATTCAGCATATTGAAACTTGACGATATGGCTCAAGTGATTTTTTGTTATTGTCTGCATAAACGCATGATCAATTAACCCTAATTTTTTAAAAAAAATCACACCGAAGATGGCTTTTTCCCAGCAGACCTTTTAGGCTATCGCACAATCTTATGTTGTAATTTTGCTGGATGACATTATGTCAGAATCTGTTTCAATCTCCCCTGCGCTAATGAACCGCGCCATTGCAGGACAAGCCGATGCCCAATTTGAAGTGGCGGTGCTGTATATGCAAAGCGATTTTAATGAAGATATTGAACTTGCCGAACAATGGGCGCTCAAAGCTGCCGCAAACGGACATATCGAAGCCATGTATTGGCTTGGTGAAGGCTATACCGTATATGCCAAAGATGTTCTAGAAGATGACCCTGAAGATGCCAAACAACATTTTGAAGATGCTTTTGTCTGGCTCAAAAAAGCCAGTGATGCACAACACCCTGCCGCTATTTTAGAGTTGGCAGGCTACTACCGTCGTGGTGATGTGGTTGAACAAGATGTCGCTCGCTCTGTGGCATTGGTACAGCAAGCAGCAGAATTGGGCGAAGTACAAGCCATGCGAGACCTTGCTTTTATTTATGCAAATGCTTTGGGTGTAGATGCTGACGAAAATAAAGCTGAATATTGGACACAAAAAGCAGACGCAGCGGAGTAATCCCTTTGTCTAGCCAATCAATTGATGGGCTAGACAATTTTTTGCATGACTCGAATCGTCATTGAATAAAGCTTAGACTTTGAATAACACTTAGACTTCGACCACAATTACTTGTCTGCAAATGCCCTCTTGCTGACGCTGTTGTTCAAACACAGCCGCAGGCATCGGCTCAAAACTGTCAAAGAAACAAATTTCAGCATCATCAATTGAATATAGCAATGAGTGATTGCCCACGCCTTCTAAAGTGTCGTAATAGACAATTATAAATTTATTTTCATCAAATGCGTGCTGAATTTGCTGATAGCCGATTGCCGCCAATACAGGCAATTTAAGCTGTTTAGCTTCGGCATAACTTAACTTTTCTGCATCTTGTAAATCTGGGTCAGGGTCAGTATAAAACTGCACATTAAAGCCAAACTTTTTCAGTCCAACAGCCAAGCCAATTGTGGTTGTGCCCTGCTCTGGCGTATAACCACACACTTCAATCAATTGTTGAATATCGGCATCAATTCCTAAGTGTCGTAGCAACATCCACACTGCGTAAATCCCGCCGTTGGCTTCTAAATTTGCCAACTCTTGAGGAAGCTCTAAAGCCATCATTCAATCTCAAAAATATGTTTGTAGTGATAATAAACAAAACATGATTGGAACTGAATCAATTTCCAAGTACAATATCGCGCTAGTCGAGGGATGCTGCGACGTTTTACAGGCACGAAATGTAAAATCGCCAGGCTCGACCAGCATAGCAATGCGTTTGCTATGCAAGAAACGGCATCCGCGAACTGAATGATCAATTGTTTTTTATAAGGAGATCGTGATGAACGCGGTTAATGCTTCATTTACAGATTATAAAGTTGCCGATATCACACTAGCTGATTTTGGTCGTAAAGAAATCAAACTTGCAGAAGCAGAAATGCCAGCCCTTATGGGTTTGCGTAAGCGCTACTCAGCTGCAAAACCTCTTGCAGGCGCGAAAATTCTCGGCTGTATCCACATGACCATTCAAACTGCTGTTTTAATTGAAACGCTAGTTGAATTGGGCGCAGAAGTTCGTTGGACTTCTTGTAACATTTTCTCTACTCAAGACCACGCTGCTGCAGCAATTGCTGCTTCAGGTGTGCCTGTTTTTGCTTGGAAAGGCGAAACTGAAGAAGAATATGTATGGTGTCTTGAACAACAAATTAATGTAAATGGCACACCATGGGATGCCAACATGATTTTGGACGATGGCGGTGACTTAACTGCACTTGTTCACGAGAAATATCCTGCATTATTAGAGCGCATTCACGGTATTACTGAAGAAACCACTACGGGCGTACAACGTCTAATTGAAATGTGGAAAGATGGTTCTTTAAAAGTGCCTGCAATTAACGTCAACGACTCTGTGACTAAATCTAAAAACGACAATAAATACGGTTGCCGTCACTCACTCAACGATGCGATTAAACGTGGTACAGACATGTTATTGTCTGGTCGTCGTGCATTGGTTATTGGTTATGGTGATGTAGGTAAAGGTTCTGCACAATCTTTACGTCAAGAAGGCATGATTGTTCGTGTTTCTGAAATTGACCCAATTTGTGCAATGCAAGCATGTATGGATGGTTACGAAGTTGTATCTCCGTACAAGAATGGCGTACAAACAGGCAATAAAGCAGACGTGAACCTAGAGCTTTTAGAAAATACTGACTTGATTGTGACTACAACAGGTAACTATCACGTGTGTGACGCAGCAATGCTAGATACACTTAAAGCAGGCGCTGTTGTATGCAACATTGGTCACTTCGATACTGAAATCGACACCAACTACTTACGTGGTTATAAGTGGGTTGAAGTGAAGCCACAAGTACACCAAGTGTATCGTTCAGAAAACGAAAACGATTATTTAATCTTGCTTTCTGAAGGTCGTTTAGTGAACTTGGGTAACGCAACAGGTCACCCATCACGTATTATGGATGGTTCATTTGCTAACCAAGTATTGGCACAAATGCACTTATTTGCAGAGAAATTTGCCGATCTTCCTGCCGATCAAAAACAAGCGGCAATTCGTGTTGAAATCTTACCGAAAAAACTAGACGAAGAAGTTGCTGCTGCAATGGTTGCTGGTTTTGGTGGTGTATTAACACAATTGACTCAAGTACAAGCGGACTACTTAGGTGTAGCTGTTGAAGGTCCGTTTAAATCGGATGCTTATAAATACTAAGTTTTTAATCCTTCTCCCTAACCCTCTCTCATAGGGAGAGGGAATGATTCATTGTTTAATGAATGTATTCGAGGGTAAGTCCTCTCCTGAGCAAGTTTAAAGCACTGCTTTTAAACCCAGCGCAAGAGAGGATTTAGGAGAGGTGAAAAAATATAAATAAGTATTTATAACAAGGATTTAATCATGACCAAACAAGTTCCTATTTCATTTGAATTTTTCCCATCTAAAACCGATGTAGGTGCAGAAAAACTCAAAGTTGTGCATCAAGAATTACAACTTTTAAATCCAGAGTTTTTTTCTATCACTTATGGTGCAGGTGGTTCTACTCGTGAACGTACTTTATCGACCATTAGCGACTTCAATGGCAAAGGCACACCTGTAGCGCCGCACCTGTCTTGTATTGGTGATGACAAAGCGCGTATTGCTGAATTGCTTGATATTTATAAAGCACAAGGCATTGACCGCATTGTGGCTTTGCGTGGTGATTTACCTTCAGGTCAAGTTGGTTTAGGCGAATTGCCGTATGCGTCTGACTTGGTGCGTTTTATTCGTGAACATTCAGGTGATCATTTTCACATTGAAGTTGCGGCTTATCCTGAAATGCATCCACAAGCAGACCACTTTGATCAAGACATTAAAAACTTTGTCACCAAAGTAAATGCTGGTGCCAATGCTGCCATCACCCAGTTCTTTTTTAATCCAGATGCGTACTTTTACTTTGTAGAACGTATTCAAAAGCAAGGGGTGAATATTCCTGTTGCGCCTGGCATTATGCCGATTACCAATGCCAGCAATTTAATTCGCTTTGCAGATGGTACAGGTGCAGAAATTCCACGCTGGATTCGTAAGCAATTAGCAACCTATGGTGATGACACAGCTTCAATCAAAGCCTTTGGTCATGAAGTGATTATTAAACTGTGCGAACGCCTGATTGCAGGTGGTGCACCAAGTTTGCATTTTTACACCATGAACAACACCGAACCGACTCGTCAATTAGTGACAGATCTTGGTTTGGCTTAAGCTGTATTTTTCATATTTATTGACTTGAACGAGTAATCCCTATGCCCCGTTTTTATATTGAGGCTGAATTAGCAGTAGATACGCAAGTTGAACTGACTGAAACAGTATTTCATCACTGGGTGAAAGTACTACGCGCACAAGTCGGTGAAACCGCCACCTTGTTCAATGGGCAAGGTGGTGAATATGAAGTGGAACTGGTTGAAGTTACCAAAAAAACAGCGCAAGTGCAGATTAAAAGTTTTAATCCAGACAATCGCATCCCAAGCTTTAGCGCCTTATTAGGACAAGTAATGAGCAAAGGCGATCGTATGGATTATGCGATTCAAAAAGCGGTAGAGCTTGGCGTGACTAACATTCAGTTGCTCACCTCTGAACGCTGTGAAATGCGCTTAAAATATGACCGCGATCAAAAAAAATTAGATTATTGGCAAAGCATTGCCATTGCAGCCTGTGAACAATGTGGCATGAATATCGTACCGAAAATTTTAGCCCCACTACGTTTAGAGGACTGGCTGAATAGCGACCTTCCTGCCACCAAACTAGTGTTAGCACCGAATAAAGATCAAGCAGATGTACTAAACAATGCCAGTAAAGATTTAGCTTTATTAATTGGGCCTGAAGGTGGTTTAAGCGAAGCAGAAATTAGTGCTGCCAATGCCGTTGGCTTTCAAAACTGGTGTATTGGCTCTCGGGTATTACGCACTGAAACCGCCCCTGTGGTTGCTTTAGCTATCTTAAATTATCGCTTGGCTGAGTAATTTATCCGTTTTTACAGAAATCGATTGCCAATAACATTGCAATTTATAAAGTACAGGATTAATCTCGAACAATATATTAAAAAATTTGCATAAAATTTAAACACAAAACAGCAATATTTTATGCATGAACGTGATGTTATTTAAGAAAATATAAATGTTGGAATCATTTAACTAGATTTTGGGGAAGTATGTCAGACGCTCAAGATGAATTGTTGCAGCAATACTTAGATGCTGCGCAAATCACCAATACCATTCGGCTTATTCGATTCTTTTTGGTCAGCATCCTGATTGTTTGCCTGTATGTGTTTTTTATTTATCAAATTTCTTTCTCACATTCATCACCTTACTTCAATATCTGGTTTATTCTCACTGAACTGACCATTGGTTCGTGTTTACTGCTCACAGCAATTCACTTTAAAGTGGGACAATATCAACTCCAACAAGCACATCGTTGGTTAAAATTGGTGTGTTTCTTGATCGGAACAGCAATCGCGGTTGGGGTAAGTTTACTGTATTACTTTTTACCTCAGCAAAACCCTGAACTGAGCAACTATGAAGCGATTATTTTAGCGGCCTTATTAATTATTGTGAGTCAAACCTTTGCCCTCACCTTTTTAACGCAGCGCTTGAGTTATTTTTGCTGGGTATTCATTCCAGTGATTACACCCTATATTGTCGCACAGTTTTTAGTTCACTCCGAAACTTCCGCTTTCTTTTTTCTCGCGACAAATTTTGCCTTAATTACCTTACTGATTTGTGCCAATACTTCAATGCACATGCATCGTCGTTTATCGAGCGTCTATTTTAAGAACGACCAACTCAAAAAAGCCGCAGAGCAACAAGTCGGCTGGACAGATCAACTCTGCCAACAATTACAAGTTGAAATGAACAAGTCCAAAGATATTGAACTTCAACTGCAATTTAACAATCAAATGCTAGAACAAAAAGTAAGAGAACGTACCTTTGACTTAGAACAAACGCACCAAGATTTAATCAATCAACAACATAGTTTAATTTTAGCGCATGAAGCCGCAGGTCTAAAAGCATGGGACTGGAATATACGGCAACGCAGTATTGTCTTTGGTAGTGGCGCACAGCAAACTCGTTTAGAGAATACCAAACAGCATCGGAATAAATTACAGCAACTGATTCACCCTGATGATATTCCGCACTTTCACCAAACCATGAAACAACATTTACGGGGTCTAACTGAACGCTATCAAGCCACATATCGCGTACAACATAGTTCAGGTCAATGGTATTGGGTGCATGATATTGGTCGGGTGATTGAGCGTGATCCTGTCACCAATAAACCTTTGCGCATGGTGGGGATTCGCCGTGACATTCACCAAGAACGAATTGGACAAGAGCGCTTAAAACTCACTGCCAGCGTACTTGAACAGGCAGCCGAAGGTATTTTTATTTTAGATGAAAACTTACGTTATATTGAAGCCAACCCATTCTATGCTCAAATGAGCGGATTTAAACGCGACCATATTTTAGGCAAATATCTGTTTGATTTAGTCAAATCCAACAAAGCAAATCCACGCATGACACAAGAGGAAATTGTTCAACAATTGCTCAACAAGGGTGAATATCATACTGAAAAGAGTATAAAATTCCGCTCAGGAAAAGAATTAGAAGTTCGTTTGCATATCAATGCAGTCAAAGATGAGCAAAACCGCATTATTAATTATATTGGGATTGTGTCTGATTTAACCGAACATAAATTACAAGAACAGCGTCTATCCTATTTAGAAAATTACGACCCACTGACCGACTTGCCTAATCGCTTTTACTATAATTATCAACTACATCAATATCTTATTTCGCAGCAAGATTCATTGCAGCAATTGGCGGTCATTCGACTCAATATTGACCGTTTCAGACCTTTAAATGAATATTTAAGCAATAATGGTGGCGATGAATTACTCCGTCAAGTGGCGCAGCGTTTACGCATCACCAATGCCGAAGCGCTGTTTGTCGCGCACTTAAATGGCGATGATTTTGCAATTGTGTATGAAATTTCTCATATTCGCCCTTCTATACAGCAGCACTGTGAACGCATCGCCAAAGCCTTTAATTTGCCGTTTAATGTGCAGGGACAAGAACATATTATTACCCTGTCGATGGGGGTTTCCCTCTATCCTGAACATGGACGCCAGCTGGATTATCTGAATAATTGTGCAGAACAAGCCTTGTCTGAAGCCAAGCGTTTGGGTGGTAATACCGTTAAATATTACGCTTTAGACAACACCAAACTGCTAGAACAAGATGTGCATTTAGAGCGTGAATTACGCCAAGCCATTAAAAATGATGAATTAATTGTATATTATCAACCTAAAATTGATTTCCATAATTATCAGGTAGTTGGGTTTGAAGCATTGGTGCGCTGGAAACATCCAACCAAAGGCATTATTCCACCGAACCTATTTATTCCTATTGCGGAACAAACCAGTTTAATTTCCGATATTGGTCGGGTTGTAATTCAACAAACTGCCAAGCAAATTCGTGAATGGAATCTGTTAGGTTTTGATCATATCCAAGTATCGGTTAATGTAGTTGCACAACAACTGCAACGTGGTCAATTGCTGCAAGATTTAGATGATGCGATTAATACCTATCAAATTTCAGGTGCAAGCTTAGAATTAGAAATTACCGAATCCTCTTTAGTGGAAAACTCCACAACCGTGAAGTCTTTATTAGATGAAATTAAACAACGTGATATTCATATCGCCTTAGATGATTTTGGTACAGGCTATTCTTCACTTTCTTACTTAACAGACTTCCCAATTGACAGTTTAAAAATAGACCGTAGCTTTGTTTCTAAAATTGGGAATACCAAACAAGAAGCCATTGTTAGTGCCATGATTGCTATGGGCAAAGCCATGGGCATGAGTGTGGTGGCTGAAGGGATTGAAACTGAGCAACAACTGCAATATTTGCAGAATTTAAATTGTGATATTGCGCAGGGGTATTTATTCTCTAGGCCTTTGCCTGAAAGTGAAGCGACCCAATTTCTAAAAGCCAATTTAGTATCGCGCGCTTATCGCTCCTTAATCTGAAACTAGACCCAAAAGCTCTAAGTTTGTTCTAAAAATAAACAGTGACGTCTGTGCTAAGGGGGCAAGTAATGGTATATTCGATAAGATTCATAAAAAAACCACCAGCATCGCTGGCCAACTTGTCACACACGAGATTCAGATGGACGATCAATCATTAAAACAGCAGGCACTTTACTATCACGAATTTCCAACACCAGGAAAAATCAGCGTTACTCCAAGTAAGCAGCTGGTCAACCAACGTGACTTAGCGCTCGCTTACTCACCAGGTGTCGCAGCACCATGTTTAGAGATTGAACGTGATCCTTCAACAGCTGCACTTTATACCGCTCGCGGTAACTTGGTTGCTGTCGTTAGTAACGGTACAGCAGTATTAGGTTTAGGTAATATCGGTCCTTTGGCGTCTAAACCTGTGATGGAAGGTAAAGGCGTACTCTTTAAAAAGTTTGCTGGTGTCGATGTATTTGACATCGAAATTGCTGAAAATGATCCAGACAAAATTGTAGATATTGTTGCAGCATTAGAACCAACTTTTGGTGGTATCAACCTTGAAGACATCAAGGCGCCAGAATGTTTCTACATTGAGCAAAAACTTCGTGAACGCATGAATATTCCTGTGTTCCACGATGACCAACACGGTACGTCAATCATTGTAGGTTCTGCCCTACTCAATGCCTTGTTACTTAACGGCAAGAAAATTGAAGAAATCAAAATCGTTGCTTCAGGTGCAGGTGCAGCCGCACTGTCTTGTTTAGACCTGTTATGTGCATTGGGCGCGAAAAAAGAAAATATCATTGTTGCGGATTCGCGTGGTCTAATCACCACCAAACGTGAAGGTTTGGATGACTCGAAAAAACGCTATATGCAAGACATTGAAGGAACGCAACTTGCTGATGTAATTAGCGGTGCGGATATGTTCCTTGGTCTTTCTGCAGCGGGTATCTTGACCAAAGCTATGGTCAAAGAAATGGCTGAAAATCCAATTATCTTTGCTTTGGCTAACCCAGACCCAGAAATCTTGCCTGAACATGCGCATGAAGTACGTCCAGATGTGATTATGGCAACAGGTCGTTCGGATTATCCGAACCAAGTTAACAACGCACTTTGCTTCCCGTATATTTTCCGTGGTGCATTAGATGTTGGCGCAACTACCATCAACGAAGAAATGAAAATTGCTTGTGTACACGCAATTGCACGCATGGCACACATTGAAGCAGATGCAGCAACTTATGGTGAAAAATCTGCATCATTTGGTCGTGACTATTTAATTCCACGCCCACTTGATCAGCGTTTAATTCTTGAAATTGCACCTGCAGTTGCTCAGGCAGCAATGGATTCAGGTGTAGCAAGTCGTCCAATTCAAGACTTCTCTGCATACCGTCAGCGTTTGTCTGAGTTTGTATATAACTCGGCATTTATGATGAAGCCTATTTTTGCTCAAGCAAAAAATGATCCTAAACGTATTGCTTATGCAGAAGGTGAAGACTTACGCGTCCTTCGCGCAGTACAAATTGCAGTGGATGAAGGCTTGGCTAAACCAATCCTTGTAGGTCGTACCTCAGTAATTGAAGCGAACATCAAAAAGTTAGGTTTACGTCTTGAACATGGCGTGAATATGGAAATAGTAGACCAGGAAAACAACCCTAACTACGAAAAATTTGCAGATGATTACTACACCATCATGCAGCGTAAAGGCGTTACACCTGAATACGCGCAGCGTGAAGCACGTCGTCGCTCTACCCTCATTGCAGCAATGTTAGTGAAGCATGGTTTAGCCGATGGTATGTTATGTGGTACTTATTCAAGCTACGACATTCACCTTGATTTCGTAAAAAATGTGATTGGTCTAAAAGAAGGTCGTACTAACTTCTTTACCCTTAACGCATTGATGCTTGAAGATCGCAACTTGTTCATTGCCGACACTTATGTCAACACAAACCCAACTGCTGAACAGTTGGCTGAAATGACACTTTTAGCGGCTGAAGAAGTACGCCGTTTTGGTATGACACCACGCGTTGCTCTACTTTCTCACTCAAGTTTTGGTTCTGACCAACAAGACTCTAGCGCACAAAAAATGCGTAAAGTCTTTGAAATCTTGAGTGAGATTGCACCTGAGCTTGAAGTTGAAGGTGAAATGCACGGTGATGCAGCATTAGACGAAAATATCCGTCATTTTGCTTTCCCGAACTCACGCTTCAAAGGTTCTGCAAACTTGTTGATTATGCCGAACTTAGATGCTGCCAATATTTCATTTAACTTGTTGAAATCGACTTCAGGTAACAATGTTACGATTGGCCCTATCTTGTTAGGTGCAGCAAAACCTGTACATATTTTGACTCCGACTGCAACGACACGTCGTGTTGTGAATATGACTGCCCTCACTGTTGCTGAAATTCAACAAACAGCACAAGTTAAAGCATAAACCTATATTTCTGAGTGACTGACTCAGAATTATAGACTTGAGAAAACCTCTATTCTGTAGCATGATTGCTTGAAGAATAGAGGTTTTTTCATGCAAGTTTATTTAGTAGGCGGTGCAGTTCGAGATCACTTACTCGGGCATCCCTATCACGAAAAAGATTATGTTGTCGTTGGCGCAACGCCCGAACAACTTTTGGCTCAAGGCTTTCAACCTGTGGGCAAAGACTTCCCTGTTTTTCTTCATCCTGAAACCAAAGATGAATATGCACTTGCTCGCACTGAGCGCAAATCTGGACACGGTTATCACGGTTTTGAATTTCATACCGACCCAAGCGTGACCTTAGAAGAAGATTTAATCCGTCGTGATTTAACCATTAACGCCATGGCAATGGATAGTGATGGCAATGTCTACGACCCTTACGGTGGACAGCAAGATCTGTGCAATAAAGTGCTGCGCCATGTTTCCAATGCTTTTGTAGAAGACCCGTTACGGGTGCTGCGTATTGCTCGTTTTGCAGCACGTTATCATGCTTTAGGCTTTGTGGTTGCACCTGAAACCTTGTTATTAATGCAAGAGTTGGCAGAATCTGGTGAGTTACATGCGCTGACACCTGAACGCGTATGGAAAGAAACTTCACGTGCCTTAATGGAAGCACGTGCCGATGTTTATTTTGAAACATTGCGTGCCTGTGGTGCTTTAAAAGTTTTATTTCCTGAATTAGATGCTTTATTCGGTATTCCACAGCGTCCTGAATATCACCCTGAAATTGACAGTGGTGTGCACACCATGATGTCACTACAACAAGCCTGTCGTGCCAATTACTCACTCGATGTACGCTTTGCAGTGTTATTGCATGATTTAGGCAAGGCCTTGACCCCTGCCGATGAATTACCACGGCACATTATGCATGAAGAACGTGGGATTCGACCTGTAACGGAAGTGTGTGAACGCCTGCGCGTACCGACCAATACCAAACAACTTGCACTTGCTGTATGTAAAGAGCATTTAAAATGCCACCAAGCATTGAGCTTAAAGCCTGGCACGTTATGGCGCTTATTACAGCGTTTGGATGTCTTGCGTCGTCCTGAGCGTGTAGAAGCCTTTGTACAAGCCTGTGAATGTGACTCTCGTGGGCGTTTAGGTTTGGAAGATCGTGACTATCCGCAAGCGAGCTATATTTTGGAAGCGATTCAAGTGGTACGCAGCATTAAGGCGCAAGACTTACCTGCCGATGTCCAAGGCCCCGATATTGGTGAAATGCTGATTGAACGACGCATTAAAGCGATTGAGCAATTAAAGGCACGTCACTTGGCTGCTACTGCTTAGGCTATTTAAGTCTATAGAACGTCATTACATGCGTTCTTTGATCTATCATTCTTAACCTATTTAAGTCAGCCTAAATTTCTGATCGAAAAGCCGTAATCTTCTAAAATATAGAAGCTACGGCTTTTTAGCTCAAATAAATCCTTCTTGAAATAAGAAACTGTCTTTTGCTTTTAGGCAAGCTGCGCAGGAAAGCTAATCACTTGCTCTAAACGCATCTGCTCAGTTGCAATCATCAATAAGCGATCTATGCCCAAGGCGATACCTGAACATTCAGGCATGTTCGGCAACGCAGCCAATAAATATTCATCAATTGGCATCACATGTAAACCAAGTTGTGCGCGTTCTGCATTATCGGCTTCAAAACGAGAACGCAGCACAGTAGCATCAATCAATTCATCATAGGCATTGGCAAGCTCTAAACCTTCGATATATAGCTCAAAACGGGCTGCGACCAATTCCCCATCATCATCTGTTCTGGTTTTAGCCAAAGATGCTAATTCAGGTGGAAAATCGGTTAAAAATACAGGAGCATCAAAGCCCAAACTTGGTTCTACAAAATGTGAAAACAATAGGTCGATGTAGCCTAGACGGTCATCACCCAAATCCAGATGCAAACCCACACGATGACAGCAGTCTTTCAATTGTTGCAGACTTGCCTGTAAAGGATTTAAATCCAAACGATCCATAAATGCGTGTTTATAACTCAACACTGTTGGACGTACTTCGCCAAAGCGTTGTTTTAACGTCAGATTAAGTAAATCTGTCACCTCAAACATAAGCTCTTTCAGGCTAAATTCGGGACGATACCATTCCAACATGGTAAATTCGCTGTTGTGTTTACGTCCATGCTCATCATCACGAAAGACTTTGCAAATTTGATAAATAGCACCACTACCACTGGCCAATAAACGCTTCATGGCAAATTCAGGTGAGGTCTGTAAATAGTGCGTATGCAATTTGCCCTGCACATGGCGCTGTGCTTGCACTGAAGCCAAATGCACATCTGTCACTCCTGCCTGTGACAAAATTGGCGTTTCAACTTCAAGTACTTCACGTTCCGCAAAAAAATGGCGTATTTGTGCATACAATTGTGCACGTGCGCGCATGCTGTTTAAGTCGCAAGTTGGTTGATATTGGAGATTTGAACTCATGCTTGCGGGCCTCCGTGTGCTGCCCATTCACGACGCAGAGGATAGGTTTTTCTTAAATGATCAAAAGCCTGCTGCTCAACTTTGCCCGCTTTGACACAGGCACGTAAATTGGCATCATCCTGTGCAATATCATAAATTTGACTTAAATGTGCATGCAGACTATTTTTCAAATCTTGGGTTTTGAAATATTGCGCGCAGCTTGGCAATTGAGTTTCAAATTGTTTTGTGGCATCTAAACCAAAATTTTCACAAAAAGCCTGATAAATCATTTGTGTGCCGCGTGCCTTGCCTTCTAGGCTATACCCTGCAATATGCGGGGTTGCCAAAGCAAGCAAATCTAATAATTCTGCAGAGATTTCAGGTTCATATTCAAAAACATCTAATACCACTAAACGCTGAGTATGTTGAATATCCTGCATTAAAGCCGCTTCTTCTACCACTGGCCCACGCGCTGAATTAATCAGAATGGCTTGAGGCTTCATACATGCCAAACGCGCTGCATTAATTAAATGATGAGTAGGATGTTCACCAGTTTCTGTTAATGGCACATGAATGGAAATTGCATCTGCCTGTTGTAATAGTGCATCTAAGTCACATTGCTGCACATTGGGCAACTGCACAAATGGATCGTATGCGATGACATCCCAACCTAATAATTGTGCCATTTTGACCAAGCGCGAGCCGACATTGCCCAGTCCAATAATGCCAAGTTTAAAGTTTTGATTGGCATGTAGTAATTCAGGCTCGAGATGAAGCAATGCGGTAATCACATACTCACTCACCGCCTGCGCATTACAACCTGCCGCATTTGACCATGCAATGCCCTGCTGCTCGATGGCTGGGATATCAAGGTGGTCTGTGCCAATGGTCGCGCTGCCAATAAATTGAAGCGCGGTCTGTTGAATCAATGCTGCATTCACTTGGGTGACGGAACGAACTAGCAGCGCATCAGCATCTTGCACATCTTGATGCGTTAGACAGCGTCCAGCCTTGTGCTCTATTTCTGCCAAATCTGCAAAGAAATAATCGGTATATGCCAGATTTTCATCTGCAATGATTTTCATAACGCCATCCCATGTGTGTTTGCTTGTTTATGATAGCTTGAGTTGTCTAGGATGACTATGATTGTTGAGATTAATGCAGAATTGTTGAACAGCAAGCCGACGATTCATTTAGGTGGAAACATGCACGTCTATATAAAAGTTGCATATTCACAGCAAAAAAATCAGCCACCCGAAGGTGGCTGACTGCTATAGATTAAGCGAGTTAAATCTTAACCAATAAATTTACGCGCATTGCGGAACATACGTAACCATGCACCATCTTCAGTCCATTCTTCAGGTTTCCAAGAATGTTGAAGCGCACGGAAATTACGTTCAGGGTGCGGCATCATAATTGTTGCTCGACCATCTTTTGAAGTTACGCCTGAAATACCTTCTGGCGAACCATTCGGGTTCATTGGATAATGTTGAGTCGCATTTCCGTGGCTATCGACATAACGTAAAATCACTTGGTTGCCTGCGTTCAAGGCTGCCAAATTAGCTTCTGGTGCAACGACGCGACCTTCACCATGTGCTACTGCGATTGGTAAAATCGAGCCTTCCATATCTTGCAATAATACAGAATTTGATTTTTCCACACGGACGTTAACGCTACGCGCTTCAAACACTTCTGAAGTATTGCGATGGAAACGTGGCCACGCTTCTGCACCTGGAATGAGTGGTGCTAATTGTGACAACATTTGACAACCGTTACAGATACCCAGTGAGAACGTTTCTTGACGGTTAAAGAATTTCTCAAACTGGTCGCGTAATTTCGGGTTGAACAAGACTGACTTCGCCCAGCCACCGCCAGCACCTAATACGTCACCGTAAGAGAAACCACCACACGCCACTAAGCCTTCAAAGTCGTCTAAATCGACACGCCCTGCAAGCAAGTCACTCATGTGTACGTCAACGGTGTTAAAGCCGACTTTGTCAAATGCTGCCGCCATTTCTACATGACCGTTTACGCCTTGTTCACGTAAAATCACCATGTTAGGACGACGTGTGTTGATGTATGGCGCTTCAACTGGCTCATTTAAGTCAAATGTCGGTTGAGCAATTAAGCCTTTGTGGTTTTTGTCTGTGATCAAAGCAAATTCTTGATCAGCAGTTTCTGAGTTGTCACGTAAACGCTGGATTTGGTGTGATACTTCACTCCAAGCCGCTTGCAAATCAGCACGTTCAAGCACCAAGCCATTTACAGCAAGTTGGTCTGTGCTATTAACTGTACCGACTACCGAAATCGCATCTTTCAAAGTAGATGCAGCAACTTCAGCAGCTAAGTTAGCCCAGTCTGCTTTAGAGATTTGTAGTACTGCACCAATTTCTTCAGCAAACAATGCCGCAACAGATTGATCTTCTAACGCCACACCTAAACGTGAAGCGAACATCATTTCTGTTACAGTTGCCAATAAACCACCATCACCAATGTCGTGATAAGCTTGAATCAAGCCACGGTTATTCCAGTCTTGTACCAAAGCAAAGAATGCTTTGAATTCGTCAAAGTTATCGACATCTGGTGTTACTGAACCAATAGCTTTATACACTTGCGCTAAAATTGAACCGCCTAAACGGAACTGACCTTTAGACAAGTCAATACGTACCAATACTGAATCGGTATTTTTCAATTCAGGGGTTAGTGTTTTACGTGCATCGGTCACTGGTGCAAATGCAGTAATTACACCTGACATTGGTGAAGTTACAGATTTATCAACACCTTCGTCATTCCAAGTGGTACGCATAGACAATGAGTCTTTACCTACTGGAATTGCAATTCCTAGCGCAGGACACATTTCCATACCAATGGCTTTTACACCTTCAAACAAAGCTTGGTCTTCGCCTTTTTGACCTGCTGCTGCCATCCAGTTTGCAGATAACTTAATGTCGCTGATCTGGTCAATTTTGGCTGACATGATATTGGAAATAGATTCTGCCACTGCCAAACGCGCAGATGCTGCAGGGTTTAATAAAGCTACAGGTGGACGTTCACCCATCGCCATTGCTTCACCTGTAAAGCCTTGCAAGCTGGTAGTGGTTACTGCTGCATCTGCAACAGGCACCTGCCATGGGCCAACCAACTGATCACGTGCAACCATACCTGTAATTGAACGGTCACCAATCGTGATTAGGAATGATTTAGAAGCAACAGTTGGATTCTTGATGACACGGTAAATCGCATCTTTCAGATCAGTAACTTGAGCTGCATCAAAATCATCACCTTGACGCTCAATGCTTTCATAAGAACGGCTCATGCGTGGCGTACCACCTAACAAGACCTGCATTGGCATATCTACAGCTTTGTTATTGAACAGTGGATCTTCAACCGTTAAATGACGCGCTTCTGTCGCTTCACCCAATACTGCAAACGGACAACGCTCACGCGCACAGATTGATTCAAATAATTCTAAAGAACTTGGACGGATGGCCAATACATAACGCTCTTGCGCTTCGTTTGACCAAATTTCCATTGGTGACATGCCTGGTTCTAAAGATGGAATCTTACGCAAATCAAGTACAGCACCTAGTTCGTGATCATTCACCAACTCAGGCATTGCGTTCGAAATACCACCTGCACCCACGTCATGCACTGATACGATTGGGTTAGCATCTTCCAAACGCCAGCATGTATCAATCACTTCTTGGCAACGGCGTTCCATTTCTGGGTTTTCACGTTGTACTGAAGCGAAGTCAAGATTTTCACCCATGGTTCCGCTATCTACAGAAGATGCAGCGCCACCGCCTAAACCGATCAACATCGCAGGGCCGCCTAAAACGATTAATAAATCGCCTGGCTGAATTGGGTCTTTTTCGACATGGTCTGGACGAATGTTGCCGTAACCACCTGCAATCATGATTGGTTTATGGAAGCCTTTTACTTCACCATTCACGTTTTGCTCGAAAGTACGGAAGTAACCATTTAACGCAGGACGACCAAATTCGTTGTTAAACGCTGCACCGCCCAATGGGCCTTCAATCATAATTTGTAATGGCGATGCCATACGTGAAGGCTTGCCATAGTTTTCTTCCCAAGGCTGTTCAAAACCAGGAATATTTAAATTCGATACTGTAAAGCCTGTTAAACCTGCTTTTGGTTTACCACCACGACCTGTCGCGCCTTCATCACGGATTTCACCACCCGAACCTGTCGCAGCACCTGCAAATGGTGCAATTGCAGTTGGGTGGTTGTGTGTTTCCACTTTCATAAGAATGTGGGCAGCTTGGCTCTTATATTTATAAACGTAGTGACCTGTTGCAGCATCTTTTTTCGGATAGAAACGCTGCGTATCAAAACCAACAATCACCGAAGCGTTGTCTTTGTAAGCCGACAATACGTCTGTTGGTGATTCTTTATAAGTATTTTTGATCATTTGGAACAATGACAATGGCTGTACTTCGCCATCAATTGTCCATTCAGAACCAAAGATTTTGTGACGGCAGTGCTCAGAGTTGGCTTGTGCAAACATCATCAATTCAATGTCATGCGGATTACGGCCTAACTTGATAAATGCTTCGGTTAAATAATCAATTTCTTCATCAGACAAGGCAAAACCAAACTCACTGTTGGCTTTTACCAATGCCGCTTTGCCTTCACCCAAAATATCAATGCTATTTAAAGGTTTTGGTTCAGTTTCAACAAATAACGCTGCAGCATCGTTAATGTGGTTAAACACACTTTCGGTCATGCGGTCATGCAATACTTGTTTTACTTCGTTTGAAACGTCTGTAATACCTTTTAAGGTAAACAAAACACCGCGTTCTAGGCGGTGTACAGGCGTATTACAGTTGGCAAAAATATCGGTTGCTTTTGATGACCAAGGAGAAATTGTGCCCACACGTGGTGTCACTAAAATTTGAACTTCATCACTTGCAGCTTGGCGTAATTCAAAAGATGCACCATCGTTTAAAAGCTGTAAAGCAGATTGCTGTTGTTGCTCGTCGAGCGCTTGGTCAAATAAATAAACCCATTGGCTATCGAAAGATTGAACAGAACTCATTGACGCTAAACGGTTTAAGAGTTGAGTTTTCTTAAAAGATGAATGTGCAGGTGCACCGGCAACGATAAACATGCTGATTTTGGCTCCACGGGCTGATCTTTTGGACCATGCCACAATGTGACTTGAAGAGAGCGCATATTCTACTGTGAAATGCCATAATCAGCTAGATGGAAAATGGTTTTCTTGGCGCGTTTCGGCAGTAAAACTTCCGAATGTTGATTTAAAGCCTCTATTTCAGATCAATGTATTCAAGATTCGTGCTTTAAATTGCACAAAGCACTCTCACTGTGGAAATTACTGAATGATTGATGCTGTTTTTATTTTCTATGCCATCTGTTTACACACAGATGCTCTAAAGATCAGGACATGACGCTCAACTTCCGCCTTGCTCAATATCAACTAATCAAAGCACCTCAAATTCAATACGTCGATTTTTCTTACGTCCTTGTGGCGTTGTATTGTCTGCGACAGGCTGATTAGAACCTTGACCTTCGGTGCTTAAATGCGTTATCGCAATACCTTTATCGATCAAATAATTTTTTACCGCGCCTGCACGTGATTGGCTTAACACTATATTTTTATGCGCATCGCCCGAACTGTCTGTATGTCCAACAATTTTCACTTTTTTGGTGCCAACTTGCTTCAATGCCACAGCCATTTCATCCAGAATTTTTTGCCCTACGTCAGTCAAAATTGCACTGCCCGATTCAAACTCAACAATCCTGTTTTTGAGCGCAGCATCCAGCATTTTTTGTTCATACTGACTCCCCGAAAGCTGTGTGTTCAAACGATAAGGCTGCTGTACCAAAGCCTGAAAATTTGCTGTCGTGGCTTGAATTTGATGAGCAGCATTCACTTTTCCTTTCAAATCAACTTGAGTCCCTTTCACACGTAACTGCCCTTGAGAAATCTTTTTTAACTCTGCTGTAATCATACGAGTGACTGAATCATCCCAACCATTCGGTGCAGCAACTGCACGGACTTGAATTTTATCTAACACCTGCGATTCACCATACACAGCTTGCATTTTCGCCAAAATGGCTTGTTTACTTGCTTCGTTTGGCACCACACCTTCTATAACAATGGGCGCTGCATAGATCAAATGACTTTGGACTAAAAAACACAAGCCAATAAGTAGACTTACGCGAATACGTTTTTGATTATTTTTCATATTTATTCATCTAAAAAAATTTTTCTAAACAGCTTTAATGCTTGGTTAAGATTTAACTGCCGCTGACAAAGTAATTGTTCCAATGTTGCAAGACCTGCATTTTGTTCTAAATAAGCATCAATCCAAGTGGCTTGAATTAGAGAAACCCAATGTTCACCCTGCATATTTTGAATAAATAGATCGCGCAGCGTCATGACATCAGCCCCCTGAAAATCAATGATCAAAATGGGTGCCTCAAAATGTAGTATCCCCAGCAAAATTTCAGTATGATGCGCGCCTAAAAACCGCCCGATCATGCCCATCCAAAATGCTGCGATTTCAAAGCAATATCGCGGATGATTCAGCGGTAAAATCATCACTTTGTTTAAACGACGAGTGCCATTTTTGAGGACGGGTTGCAGTAAAAGTCCCAACCCAATCATACTCTGAGCCAAGTCATTGACACTGATTTTCATTAATTGTGCCAATGAATGCGTGCTGTGTTTTTCATAAAAGTCTTGGTATTCTTCTGCACTCAAAAGTTGAACCCTATTCGGCAATTGATTCAACAGTTCAAATGACATATTGGGATCACAGATATTGCTTAAGACCTGATTGCGTTGCAATAAATCAGTCCAAATAGCTTTGTAAGAAAATGGCGCAAATAACAAATTTTGACTGGGATTTCCGACCTCAAACAACTGACCCAGTAGCATTGGAAATGCCCGCCCCGAGCTATCTTGGCTCGCCTTTAAATTAACAGCTAAAAACATTGGTTCTGCTGGATGGGCAATCAAAAAATCTAAAGCAGGCAAAGTTGCATAACGCTGTTTAAAATCTGCGCTCTGCATGGCATGTTCCATTGCATTACTAATCCACTGATCGAGCTGCTGAATGAGTTCCGATTGCCCTTTAGACTTTATAAAATCACCACGGGCAGGTATTTTTCCATAATATAAAGGTACGGTTTTTACTGCTTGCATACCCACCACGCCTTTTGCCAAGTGTTATTTCTCTTGATCATTGCGGAACGCCTCCCACTTGTGCAGACATTGTAGTTTTAGACTGCGTAGCCGCTGTTTGTGCGGGACTCATTGCTGTCGTTTGTGCAGCAACCACAAGAAGTGCTTTGGTCGTGGTGACTTGATCGACCAACTGCAACCCCACATAACCACGACTTGAACCAATATTGCCCGAGCTATGTCCGCTAATGAGTCGGAAATTCACTTTTAAAGATAAAGATGGTTCCGTTTTACTGACCCAAGTCATTTCAAAGTGACCGTTTTGCTCTTTGCGCTGTGCAGCATCAATTAAACGGTTAATGCCATATTCGCCCGGTGCTTCAAAAATAGTATGCGACTGACCTTTTAAATCGAGTGCACGAATACGCACGCCGGGAATTGCGCCTGGATTGGGCCACACAAAGTTGACCCATTGTTGAATTCCATTTTCAAACTGCATTCGCTGACCATCAATATCGATGCTATACGATAAAAATTGTGGGTGCTGTAATGGATAAAATTGGAAATTGGATTGATTTGAAACAGCAGATGTTGCAGGCTGATCTAAACGTCCTGTTGCCATACCATGAATTGGCGCAACATATTGCGGAAATGCCATCACAAACTGAGGATTTAAATTTAAGCCTAAATCTTTCCATGTTTTTGAAGTTAAGACATAACCACGACGAATCAACAACGGATCTAAAGTGTCTTTGACAAAGCCAGCAATACTTCCTGTTTCACCAAAAATTTGTCCCATTTCCTGACTGGTTGCCTGTAAAGTCCCCCCTGAATGAAATGGATATTTCTGACCTAAATGTGTTGCAAACGGTTGATAGGCTTGAATACGCCATAATTTATTAATTTCATCTTGTGTCGGTACAATTAAACTTGCAAAAGATTGAGTTAGCGGTGTCATCAACAGTTTTTGTAATAATTGTTGGTCAGCCTCTTTTAAACCCACCATCATTTTTTCATCGACATATTTTTGCGTTGTATTAAAGACCGAGTTTTGATCATGGATGGTTTGTTTGAACAATGCCATTGCACTTGGTCCAATTTCCCCTGCCGTTTGAAGATCATTTAACTTGCTGCGCACCTGTGCAAGGTTGTTCATATACACATCAAACAGAGATTGATCCTGTAAATCGTCACGTTTACGCAGCAGTTGATAAAACATTTGGTATTCTTGAGAAATCGCACCTTGCGCTTTTAGAGCTGCCTGCGCTGCAGCTTTGTCATTAGATTGACGCAGCACTTTGTCTTTAAACCACGCCATAAATCCTTGTTCAGGCACAGCAAGTTCAGCTTGCACAATTGGATTATCCCAATTGGTTTCCACTGCAATACGTTGCAATAACTTGCGAATTGGCGAGTTTTGCGGCTCTCCCAACAGATCAAGCTGTTTCACTTGCTGATTGAACTGATCTGTTTTTGCATAATGGATGCCATTTAGAAATTTCTTCCATTCACTCACATATTCTTGCTGATACAAGCTCAGCAATTGTTTACGGATTTGTTCAGGACTTCCTGAAAAAGTTAGATCATCCGACTGATGACTATTGAGCACCCAATCTTTGCTGTCCGTTGGCTGATTGGCTACCTGATCAATGGCTTGTTCGACATATTCATTCCACGCCTGCTGCGTAAAAATACCAGGCAAAGCATGACTGCCTAAAACAATGCGACTGTGTTGCTCCCCCACAATTTGACTGACCGTAAGTGCAGGAAAACGTACTGCTGCACGCATTTTTATTTCGTTATATACCCGATCTCGTGCAGGCATTCCCTGAATGACCGACAACAGCACTTGACGAGTTTGATCGACCATTTGTGCATCGCTTTCCAGTACAGGAAAATCGTCCTGATGAGCGAGTGTCATGGCATAAGACAGGATTTTTTCTGCCTGCTGAATCATGTCCGTACGTGGCATTTCTCCACGATGGGCATCCAACCAAGTGCGCCAAAAACGTGAAATCTGATCACTTAAATGACTGCTCTCCCGATATTCAGGATTCGTCAGCATTAAATAAGCCTTTAACGCATTATAAGCATCTTGCAGATTTTGCACGGAAGGCTCTAAATATGGTTGAGTTTTCGCAACTTGCTGCGTTTTTGCATGTATATGATGCGCTTTGAGTGTTGCCGCATCTTGTTGGACACGCTGTAAGTATTGCGCGATATTTTGCTGGGTTGGCAACAATACAATCTGCTGAACGCCTTTTAGATATTCAACTTTGAGCTGTTCGCGTAACTTCTTGCCCTGATATAAGCCAAAACTGAACTTAAGTGGACGTTGTTCGGAAAACCCATCCAACTGTTGCAGACGTGCTTGTAAAATTAATAAGCTTTCGAGTTGTGTGGATAAAACCTGTCCAAAAGTTTTTTCCAGTCGTATAACTTGATCTAAGTCTGCCTGAACATCGGCAATGAGTTGTTGGTTATGACGATATGACCACACCCAAACACTGAGCAACAATCCAACACCAAGTAATGCAGCAGTAAACGCCATATATCGCTGACGTTTTTTCGCAGGATTAATATGTTGTTTCACCAAATGTTGATCACGCAAAATCACATTGGAAAACAAACCTTGTAAAAAATAACCATGATTTGGGGCAATCGAACTTTTTTCTTCGTCCTGAAAAGGGCTTGCAAGCTGCTGCAGTTGAAATTCTTGTGCAATACTTTCTGTCATCGGGCTTTCGATGCTGCATTCCTGTAAAGCACTGGTAAAATAAAAACCTCGAAAAACAGGTTGGAATTGATACGGATTATCTTCAAATAAAGTACCAATAAAACTTTTTAATGCTGGCTTTAAGGTTTTAAATTCCATCGGGTGAGAGTTATCGTTTGAAGGATAAAAAAAGAATAGGGATTCAGCCACAGGTTGAAACTTAATACGAGATCAAAGGGGTCAGTTTTAAATTGCCGTTGACAGAGTTCTTGAAAGGCTGGCAGGGCTATCTAGTCTGTGATGATTACAGTGGTTATAAAGCACGCTTCAAATCAGGCCAGGTCATTGAGGTGGGCTGCATGGCCCATGCACGTCGTAAATTCCATGAACTGCATGTGACCGGGAAAAGTCAGGTCGCTGAACAGGCATTAGTGCTGATTCAGAAACTGTATGCCATAGAAGCAGAACTCAGGAAAAAGACGGATGGTACAGCGGAAGACCGCCGCGAATACCGACAACAGCATAGCCAACCGGTGATGCAACAACTATATGAATGGCTCAACCAACATCATCTGACGGTGCCATCGAGTTCTCCCACCGCCAAGGCCATCAATTACACTCTGAAGCGTTGGCCAGCCTTAAGCCGTTATCTGGATGATGGCAATCTACCGATATGCAACAATTGGGTAGAGAATCAGATGCGTCCCTGGGCGTTGGGGCGCAAGAACTGGCTGTTTGCAGGTTCGCTGCGCAGTGGTCAGCGAGCGGCGAATATCATGACTTTAATCCAGTCAGCAAAGCTGAATGGCTTGGATCCGTATGCCTATTTAAGTGATGTGCTGAAAAGGCTGCCGACACATAAAGTGACCCAAATTGAAGAATTGCTGCCGCACCGCTGGAAACCTGAATCGAATTAAAAAAAGCTATGGGGTTCAGCGGATGCTTACTGTACTGAAAAGGCTGCCGACGCATAAAGCGACCCAAATAGAAGAATTACTGCCACATCGCTGGAAATCCAACTCAAATTAAAAAATAGGCATGGGGTTCAGCGGACGCTTACATTTAATTTTTCTAGCCCGTTGAAAAGCATTACAATTGATCGCCATTTGTTCAATATTTGAAGGAAGTACTTGTAATAACTGTTGAAAATGAATCATGATACGCCACGGTAGTTGTGTTTTGTGTTAGCGCATTAATAAATACAACCACCTTTTTTATTTTTCAAGCGATAATTATAATATATTTCAACAATTTAAGCCTTAAGTTGGCGCGTATGCCATCATGGGTCTTATGCACCTTGTTCTTCATATCATAAAATTTTTCATCGGTGCCATAGAGATCAATAGCTACATACTTCAAAAGCCCTTCCCAATTAAAAGAGTTATTTAAATATCGAAGACTTAGACCAGTACCCACAAATAAAACTGGGTGATTCTTGTAACTACTAACAAACTCAAAAATGTCCATAACTTAACTTCTAAATTGTTGTTCTGAAGATAAGCACATCTTATATATTAGAAACAATTCAAGCAATTTGATAATTAGTATTTCAAAATTAAATATTTTTTGCTTACTACAGGCTTACGTTGCATAACCCTAGAAACAACAAAGCCCTGAATATGTCAGGGCTAAGTCATTGATATTTGGCGGAAGCGGTGAGATTCGAACTCACGGAGGACTCGCGCCCTCGTCGGTTTTCAAGACCGGTGCATTAAACCGCTCTGCCACGCTTCCATGTGGGCCATGATACGAAGCTTTTGATTTGATGACAAGTAAAAAATACCACTCAAGCACTCAAGTGAATATTGTTTCACCAAATCAGCGCTAAAGTTCATCAAAACAACAGCATAGCCACCTCACTTTTTAAAGTTTAGCAGCCAATTCAGCCCCTTCACGAATCGCACGTTTTGCATCTAACTCTGCAGCAAGCTTTGCACCACCAATAATATGATAGTTAGCCAAATTATTTTCATCTGCCGCAGGCATTAAATCTTTAACCGACTCCTGCCCTGCACAGACTACAATGCTATCTACACGTAACAATTGGTCTTGACCTGCCATTTCAATCCACAAGCCTTCATTGCTGATGGCTTTATATTGCACACCACGTAGCATACGCACCGCATGTTTTTTCAACTGTGCACGATGTACCCATCCTGAAGTTTTACCCAAACCTGCACCTAAAGCTGTCGTCTTACGTTGCAATAAATAAATTTCACGGACTGGGGGATGAACTTCTGGAGCAAGCATACCACCTTCAGTCACATAGTTAGGATTCGGATCGACTCCCCACTCACGCTGCCAATCTGCCAAAGGCTGCGGTTGTGGCTGATGTTCAGGTTTCAGTAAAAACTCCGACACATCAAAACCGATACCGCCTGCACCAATCACAGCGACTTTTTGTCCAACAGGTGCACCACGTAATACTTCTGCATAAGACAATACTTGCGGTGCATCGCTGCCTTCAATTTTTAAAGCACGTGGTACTACACCTGTTGCAATGACCACTTCATCAAAACCTTCACGTTCGAGTTGCTCGCGGTTGACTTTGGTATTTAAACGCAAATCGACCCCAGTTTTTTCAATTTGCACTTTAAAGTAGCGAATGGTTTCGTGAAATTCTTCTTTGCCCGGCACGACTTTTGCCAAGTTGAATTGACCGCCCACTTCGTTGCTGGCTTCAAATAAAGTCACATGGTGCCCACGACTAGCAGCAACTGTAGCAGCAGACATTCCCGCAACACCACCACCGACAACTGCAATACGCTTCGGTTGCTTGGTTTTTTCATAGACCAATTCAGTTTCATAGGCTGCACGCGGATTGACCAAACAAGTCGCACGCTGATTTTTAAAGGTATGATCTAAACACGCTTGGTTACAGGCAATACAGGTGTTAATTTCATTGACACGATTGGTCGCAGTTTTATTGACCCAAAACGCATCTGCCAACAATGGTCGTGCCATTTGAATCATATCAGCTTTACCCGCTGCCAATATTTCTTCTGCAGTATCAGGCATATTAATACGGTTGGATGCAATTACAGGAATCTCAACGTGTTTTTTCACTTCTGCGGTGTAATCAACAAAAGCTGCGCGTGGCACAGAAGTCACGATGGTTGGAATGCGCGCTTCATGCCAGCCAATCCCTGTATTGAGCAAGTTCACACCCGCATGCTCTAAGGCTTTGGCAACGGTAATCACTTCGTGCATGGTATTGCCATCGTGGACTAAATCCAGCATCGACAAGCGGAAGCAGATAATAAATTTTTCACCCACTTCGGCGCGAATGGCTTTGACTACTTCTAAAGCAAAACGCATACGGTTTTCAATCGTACCGCCCCATTGGTCTTCACGCTGATTCACATGACGGCTTAAAAACTGATTCAGTAAATAGCCTTCCGAACCCATAATTTCGACACCATCGTAGCCTGCCATTTTGGCTAAACTAGCTGTTTTCGCATAATCTTCAATGGTATTTAAAATTTGTCTTTCACTCATTTTACGTGGTTTAAATGGTGAAATTGGAGATTTAATCGGACTTGCAGACACCACAAATGGTTGATAACCATAGCGTCCTGAATGCAGAATTTGCATTAAAATTTTCGCACCATGCTTATGTACGGCATGTGTCACTAATCGATGTGGTGCAACATCGCCCAATGTATTCATAGTACCGCCCGCAGGCAATAACCAGCCTTGACGGTTAGGTGAAATACCACCTGTAATAATTAAACCCACGCCACCTTTGGCACGTTCGCCAAAATAAGCAGCCAGTTTTGGATAATTATAAAAACGATCTTCCAAACCCGTGTGCATTGAACCCATCACGACACGGTTTTTAATGGTGGTAAATCCTAAATGTAATGGTTTTAGAATATTTGCATAGCGAGTTGTCATGATGAGTCCTTATATAATGAGCTTTGCAACTTGTTGCATGAATACTTTAACCGATTTTTATAAACTGTTTATGACTCTAAAGTTCGACTGTGTGGCGCAAACGTCAATTTATAGGGTCTGTTGACACTTCTTCTATGTTTGCGACGTGAGAGATATATCTCGCAAGGTTTTTTAGCTGATATAAGGCATGAGGCAGGAAATTTAATCATTCTAAATGACTGACTCATAACGCAATAGCAGCAAAAAATATGCTTGTCCCCTTGCGCAGCAAACAAAGCAGTGCTTTGTTCTTGCTCATGTGGCTAAAACTTTCTCAGATTGCGTTATGAAACTTGGCAATAGACCCTAACTATTCTTGATATAAACTTGATATAAAACCGCCCAAAAGTAAAAGTGATTTTATTCTGCACCATCCCAATTGCAGGTTTTGATCTTCAACATCTATACCAAGTTTGCCATTTCTAAATGAAAATTTAAGCCTGAACCTGATTTTTTTATCAAATGCGCTTTTTTAACGAAAACAAGCATTTTAAAGAGTGCTATAATTTGCAGTTTAGAATTCTCCTTGGCCACCAAATGTGGTGCCTATTTTAAAAAAGTTAGGACTAGCAATGACTGATAATGCAACTATCTTGCAGAATGTACCAGTAGGCAAAAAAGTCGGTATCGCCTTTTCTGGTGGTCTAGATACTTCAGCTGCTTTATTGTGGATGAAGCAAAAAGGCGCTGAACCATATGCGTATACCGCAAACTTGGGTCAGCCAGATGAAGATGACTATGATGCCATTCCAAAGAAAGCCGAAGAATACGGTGCGGTAAAAGCAGTCTTGGTTGACTGCCGTATGCAGTTGGCTTTGGAAGGTATTGCTGCCATCCAATGTGGTGCATTCCATATCAGCACAGGCGGTATACCTTACTTTAACACCACCCCGCTTGGTCGTGCAGTAACAGGTACAATGCTAGTGACTGCCATGAAAGAAGATGACGTAAACATCTGGGGTGATGGTTCAACCTATAAAGGTAACGATATTGAGCGTTTCTATCGTTATGGTTTATTGACTAATCCTGCGCTTAAAATTTATAAGCCGTGGTTAGACCAAACCTTTATTGATGAATTAGGCGGTCGTGCGGAAATGTCACAATTCCTTATCGACAATGGTTTTGACTATAAAATGTCAAAAGAAAAAGCTTATTCAACTGACTCAAACATGCTAGGTGCAACACACGAAGCGAAAGACCTTGAGTACCTAGATGCTGGCATCAAAATCGTTGATCCAATCATGGGCGTGGCGTTCTGGAAAGATGACGTTGAAGTTAAAGCCGAAGAAGTGTCGGTTACCTTTGAAGAAGGTATGCCAGTTGCATTAAACGGTCAGCGTTTTGAAAACCCTGTTGAGTTGATTCTTGAAGCGAACCGTATTGGTGGTCGTCATGGTTTGGGGATGTCTGACCAAATCGAAAACCGTATTATTGAAGCAAAATCTCGCGGTATTTATGAAGCACCAGGCATGGCGTTATTGCACATTGCTTATGAGCGTTTGGTTACGGGTATTCACAACGAAGATACTATTGAACAATACCGCATTAACGGTTTACGTTTAGGTCGTTTATTGTATCAAGGTCGTTGGTTCGATTCTCAAGCGTTAATGTTACGTGAAACTGCGCAGCGTTGGGTGGCTAAAGCAATTACTGGTACAGTGACTTTAGAATTACGTCGTGGTAATGACTATACCATTATGAACACTGAATCTCCGAACCTCACTTATGAAGCTGAGCGTTTAACTATGGAGAAAGGTGATTCAATGTTTACGCCAATGGATCGTATTGGTCAGTTAACTATGCGTAACCTAGACATTACCGATACACGCGCTAAATTGGGTCTTTATACCAATTCTGGCTTATTGTCGATTGGTTCAGGTTCTGCAGTGCCACAATTGAAAGACAAAAACAAATAATCACTTGGTGATGATTTTGTGAAATCGAAAGCCGCTCAAATTGAGCGGCTTTTTTATGTTTGTTTAAACATGAGGACTAAACAATTCATACTAAATGAAAGCTGCAATAGAAAAATTTACAGCACTTCTTCCACCTGCAAAGTGTGGTAATAAATTTGATTACGTCCCAACTGTTTCGCACGGTACAAGGCTTGGTCTGCACGTTGTAAGAAATCGCTTTTAAAAATGTCCGCCTCACCTTTATAGACGGTAAAGCCCAAACTGATGGTGACATTACTGTCAACCAAAGATTGACTATGTGGAATCGCTAAACGCTCAACCGCTTTAAAAATATTGGAAGCCACAGCATACGCACCATGCGCATCGGTTTCTGGCAATAACACCACAAATTCTTCACCACCATAACGCGCAACAAAATCCATGTGACGAATTGAGTCTTTAATGGATTTGGCAATCGCTGAAATGACTTCATCTCCCTTTTGATGCCCATAATGATCGTTATATTTTTTAAAAAAATCGACATCGATAAAAAGTAAAGACAATGGCACTTCATCATGCCGTGCCTGTTCGAAATAGCTGTCCAGCATTTCATCAAAAGTACGTCTGTTGGATACTTTAGTCAGCGCGTCATGCTGACTTAAATGCAACAATTCTTCAGCATGAATACGGTTAATTTTTTCACTAAGTCGGGCTTGGTGCATGACCAAAAAAATCATCCGCTCACGGGTACACAGCATTTTACTGATTAAAAAACCCACTACCGTACTGCCAACCAACACCCGCCCCATCACCATCACATCAATTGGAATATACAAGGTTAATAGCATAATCATGGCAACCATAGCCGCCATTAACCCAGTCAGCAGCATGTGAAACGGCTTCACCCCCGTCAGTACAAAACCCATAATATAAATCATGCTGATGATCATCATGGCTTGGTGTCTAAACACTTCGGTATGCACCGTCATGGTCAGCCAGGTCATCGACACAATGGCCCAAAAAATCATAGCCATGGCGGCATAGGCATAATACGGGCGCAAAATTTTATAATGGGCAAAAAAGAACAGGGTCAGTAAGCAAAACGCGCCATTGACCAAGCCTAGTAAAGAGTGGATAAAATCGTGTTTAAAAAAATTACGATCAATAATCCAATAATCCCCAGTAATCATCAGCACGGTGATAATAAAGTAGATGAGTACGCCCGACCAAAAATATTGGTTAATGTTGTGCCGAGCTTGTTCAAGATGCTGTTGCCAAAACTCAACTTCCAGTTGTTTCGGAAAAACCTGCCCCGCACGTTTACGTTGACGTTTAATCAACTCTTCATTTTTTTCTTTGTCGTACTGTAGCTTGGCTAACTTATATTTGTATTCCATGGATGCTTTAAATTCCATTTAATCACGATTGTTGCACAGCAAAACTGTAACAACCTGAATATAATTTTTTTAGTGGTTTAAAAATAACACAATGTCGAAACAATTAATTCAGGCATTTCTATTTTTTATGGCTTTCGACGTTACCATTTTAACATTTATAGATTATCATCTGTTTTATTTTTCAGACTGGCAGCGCCTTGAATACGATTACTCTTATCCAGCCAGATGACTGGCATGCTCATTTACGTGATGGTTTAGCACTACAACGTACTGTTCCCGATCTTGCCAAGCAATTTTCACGCGCAATTTGTATGCCTAACCTTGTTCCACCAGTAAAAACGGTAGAAGAAGCGGAAGCGTATCGTGAACGCATCATGGCACACGTCCCTGAAGGTGTAAATTTTGATCCGCGTATGGTGTTGTATTTTACCGATCAAACCTCTCCCGAAGAAGTCAAGAAAATTAAAGCCTCTGCGCATGTGAATGCCATTAAACTTTACCCTGCTGGCGCGACCACCAATTCAGACAATGGGGTGAGCGACATTCGTAAAGTATATGCGGTGATTGAGCAACTTGAAGAACAACAAGTGCCATTATTACTGCACGGCGAAGTCACGCACAATCATGTCGATATTTTTGACCGTGAAAAACGTTTCTTAGATGAAGTGCTTTCACCATTATTACAACAATTTCCAAACTTAAAATTGGTGCTTGAACACATTACGACCTCTGAAGCAGCGCAATTTGTTTTAGAACAAGGCCGTAATGTCGCAGCAACCATTACCCCACAACATTTATTATTTAACCGTAATGATATGTTAGTAGGTGGCGTAAAACCGCATTTCTATTGTTTGCCTATTTTAAAGCGTCAAACCCATCAACAAACCTTATTAGAAGTCGCAACTAGCGGAAATCCTAAATTTTTCTTAGGGACAGATAGCGCACCGCACTCAAAAAATGCCAAAGAAAATGCATGTGGCTGTGCAGGCTGCTATAGTGCGCCTACGGCAATTGAGCTTTATGCACAAGCTTTTGATCAAGTTGGACGTATTGACCGCTTAGAAGGCTTTGCAAGCTTCTTTGGTGCAGATTTTTATGGTTTGCCGCGTAATACCAACACCATTACTTTGGTGAAAGAAGAGCAAATCATTCCAACCAGTTTAGACTACTTGGATGGTGAACAAATTATTCCGTTATATGCGGGTAAAACCATTCAATGGAGAAAAGTGTGACAGATACAACTTTGCCCGTGATGGGGCAACGTTTTCGTGGTTTTTTGCCTGTGGTGGTTGATGTGGAAACCGCAGGCTTTAATGCCCAAACCGATGCTTTGTTGGAAATTGCTGCCATTCCAATTATTTATGATGCGGATGGCAAATTTGTACCAGGTGAAGCGTATCATGCGCATATCAACCCGTTTGAAGGGGCAAATTTAGACCGTCGTTCGTTGGACTTTATTGGGATTGATCCTTTCAACCCTATGCGTATGGCTATGGCTGAAGATGAAAAAACCGCATTAAAACGGATTTTCAAATCAGTCAATGAAGTGCGTCGCCAACAGAATTGTACCCATGCCATTTTGGTCGGTCACAATGCGCATTTCGATTTAGGCTTTGTACAAGCAGCCATTGCCCGCACAGGCACGAAAAACCAAAACCCATTCCACAGCTTTTCAGTGTTTGATACAGTGACTTTAAGTGCGGTGATGTTTGGTCAAACGGTGCTGGCAAAATCATGCATTCAGGCAGGTATTGAGTTTGATGGCAAAGAAGCTCATTCAGCTTTATACGATACGCAAAAAACTGCAGAGCTGTTTTGTTTTATTCTAAATAAACTTGCGCCGCACATGGTAGAGAACTTACTCAACCCAGATCAATAATACGATTTGTACTCGAACATTGAGATGTTTACAGGATGACAGACTGCGTTTGTCGTCCTGTTTTCTTTTTAGTGTTGTGGTTTTGATTCGTGCTTTTCAACCACAAGACTGAGCATCAAAATGATTTTTACTGCGAATCAGCTTTTATGCATGCAGTCTTTTGAGCTGGCTTTGGTTATAATGGCAATATTCCAATTTGTGTTATTGATTCTGCCATGTTGAAAAAAATTGTCTTGGTTTTGGTCATTCTCGCGCCTTCTGCGTTGTATCTTTATATTGTGAATCGTGAGCCTGCTCAACCTAAACCAAGCACTCAACCCGCAGCCACACAAACAACAACCACTGAAAAGCAATATCAAACCCCTGATCATTAAAATGATGCACCGTATTCAAATTTACATGCACTGATTTATTTTTAAAGATGTATTATTTTTTAAGCAAATAACAAATAGTGCGGCAGTTTTTTTAGATTCAGGTTTGACACTGTCGCTAAAAATTCATAATATACGCATCACCTCGCAACGTCCCTATCGTCTAGAGGCCTAGGACATCGCCCTTTCACGGCGGTAACCGGGGTTCGAATCCCCGTAGGGACGCCATTTATCGTGCTATACGATCATTTCTAATCCAAATTTATTATTTCAAGATTGCAGATTTGTAGTTTTTCTCTACAATACTTCGCTTCATTTCATTTTTTCTCCTATCACTTATGCCGTCATCGAATCATCAAAATGATGCTGTGCATCAAGGCAATACTATGCCTTTAAAACGTGCGATGAGCACTCGACATTTGGTTATGATTTCACTGGGCGGTGCTATTGGCACAGGTCTATTTTTAGGCTCAGGTGAAGTCATTGCACAAACAGGCCCCGTTGGCGCCATCATCGCTTATATTTTTGGTGGTTTAATTGCCTATATGGTGATGCTGTGTTTGGGCGAGCTTGCCGTACACATGCCTGTTTCAGGTTCATTTGGGGCATACGCCAAACAATATATTGGACCTGGCACGGGCTATACCATCACTTGGTTATATTGGCTCACGTGGTCGGTCACTTTAGGCACAGAATTTACCGCCGCTGCGTTGCTAATGCAGGAATGGTTCCCGCATATTTCCATGTGGATTTGGACACTGATTTTTGGTGGCGTTGTATTTGGTTTGAATATGATTTCCACGCGCTTGTTTGCAGAATCTGAGTTTTGGCTATCTTTGGTCAAAGTCGTGACTGTCATTGCCTTTATCGTTTTGGGTTTAATGGCAATTTTAGGTGCTGTGTCTTATCAAGGTTATACCTCTGCACCTTTATTTAGCAATTTAACCGCACAAGGTTGGTTTCCTGAAGGGCTATTCCCTATTTTTGCAACCATGTTAATTGTTAATTTCGCCTTTTCAGGTACAGAGTTGATTGGTGTTGCCGCAGGTGAAACCAAAGACCCTGCCAAAAACGTGCCTAAAGCAATCAATACCGCAATTTTCCGTCTGTTGATTTTCTTTGTAGGTACCATTGTGGTGATTAGTGCCTTGCTACCACATCAGGCTGCAGGTTTGGCTGCAGAAGGTGTAAGCAGCAGTCCTTTTGTAACGGTGTTTAATCAGATTGGTATTCCTTATGCGGAAGATATTATTCGTTTTGTGATTATCACAGCGTTACTCTCTGCAGCGAACTCAGGTTTATTTGCAGCTTCACGAATGATGTGGTCGCTCTCACACCAAAAGCAATTACCACAGATTTTTTCTAAGGTGAATGCGCGTGGTATTCCTTATATTGCAGTCATGGTCACCATGCTCGGTGCAATGCCAGGTTTATTGTCTGAACAATTTGCGCCTGAAACCATCTTTAAAAACCTCTTGGGTGTGGCTGCATTTACCATGGTCGTGGTCTGGATGAGCATTTGTTTAAGCCAGTTTAACTTCCGTCGCCAATGGTATAAACAAGGTAAAACCGTGCAGGACTTAGGTTTTGCTGCACCGCTATTTCCAATAGTGCCTATTTTAGGTTTTGTGTTCTGTTTTATTACTTGCTTAAGTATGGTGTTTGACCCTGAAATGCTGGCAGGTTTTATTGGCTGTATGATTTTTATTGTGTTGTGCTATCTCAGTTATTACATGATTTATCACAAAAAATCATAATGCTTTTTTAGCGATGATGTAAAACAATAGGGGCGATCTTCGGATTGCCTTGTTTTTTGAGTTGTGTTGATTAGCAATGAATACTGCAAAATACAAAGAAAATCATGCTGCTCTAATAAATGTGTCCATTTAAAAATAACTTGAAAAGCATGATTTTTACCGCTTCAAACGTATCACGACAGCAGAATAGTTTTAATTTTATTCAGTTGAACATTTTTTTCAGAATTATTGCAGAAAAGCGTTTGACACCCCCCCTTATACGCCCTATTATACGCCCACCTCTGAAACGTCCCTATCGTCTAGAGGCCTAGGACATCGCCCTTTCACGGCGGTAACCGGGGTTCGAATCCCCGTAGGGACGCCAATTTCAGAAGTAGATATTTTTTTAAGTCCCTATCGTCTAGAGGCCTAGGACATCGCCCTTTCACGGCGGTAACCGGGGTTCGAATCCCCGTAGGGACGCCAATATTCTCAACAACTGCATTGGTTGTTACATGGTTTAAAAATATAAACTTCTATTTGTCCCTATCGTCTAGAGGCCTAGGACATCGCCCTTTCACGGCGGTAACCGGGGTTCGAATCCCCGTAGGGACGCCATATTCGAGATGTTTACATCTCAACAAAAAGCCCAATCAATATGACTTGGGCTTTTTGCTATCTAACGCATTAGTTTTATATTTCAATCTGTGCGGACTGATTCAAAAACCATAGTTTAAGCTTTGAATCCGTCCACTGAGGTTTGAAAAATACGAATCAAGCTGATTTACGTGAGTTGACCTGTCCTTTAATCACCGCAGTTAAATTGCCTTTTAAATATTTGAAAAAGACTTTTAAAGGCGAGAGTTTCGGGTTTGGACGCTTGCCTTGTGCAATTGCTTTGAACTGCGCGGCATACCAAATAATTTCCATAATTGCCATTTTATCAATCATCGGGATACCAGTTTTAATTTTATCGACCCCGTAACGTACATCTTGACCCGCCAACAAACGGTTGGCTAAATCGGTTTCTACCGCAAATGGTCGGGCGATCCCAATAAAGTCACATGCACCACTGTCCAAAGCAGCATTCATGGCAACTACCGTTCTAAAACCACCTGTCACCATTAAGTGGCATTTCACCTGACTGCGAATCAATTCCGCAAAAGATAAAAAATAGGCTTCACGGGCAATGGTACTTGGTTTACGTTTATCAGCTTTAGAGCCTGCCATCGCGGGTGCTTCATAAGTACCACCTGAAATTTCAATCATATCTATACCTGCTTCATCCATGGCTTTAAACACGCTAATCACTTCTTCTTCAGTGATGCCGCCACGTTGAAAATCTGCAGAGTTTAGTTTGACTGATACAATAAAATTGTCTGAGGTCGCTGCACGTACCGCTTGATAAATTTGCATCAAAAAGCGCATACGGTTTTCAATATTGCCGCCCCATTGGTCTTGGCGTTTATTGGTCAGTGGCGATAAAAACTGGCTGATCAAATAGCCATGCGCACCATGCAGTTGAATCCCTTCAAAGCCCGCTTGCTCACAAATCTGTGCAGCTTTGGCAAAACGCTGAATAATATCGAGGATTTCATCTTCATGTAGTTCACGTGGTGTACCAAAACTCAAAGCTAAACTTGGACTAAAAGGCACAGCCGAAGGTGCAACCGTTTCTTTATTCAAACCTTTCGGACATTGCCGCCCAGGATGTGACAACTGTACCAATTGCACCATGCCATAACGTTTACCAACTTCTGCCCACTGTTTGAGCTTTTCTATATCTCGGTCTGATTCAATTCCCACAACACCCGGTTCATTTTTGGCACGTAAATCGACCATTACGTTGCCAGTGATGGCACAGCCCAAACCACCTTTTGCCCATGCTTCATATAGACCTAAATGCAGGCTATTCGGCTGCCCTGCCGTGTTGGCAAGCGCCTCACTCATCGCGCCTTTAATGATGCGATTTTTAAACATGGTATTACGAATCTGAATTGTTTCGGCAAGATGGCTCATACACTGTTCCGTATTGTGTTTTATTGGTCTTTTTTACTCTAAAGATTTTTCGGAACAGGTCAATGCCATTTTGACAAATCTTATTGTCAAAATGGTAAAACAAGTCAGCCAGCCGAAATAGCTGTTTAAAAATATTGAAGGTTTAATACTCACTGGCAGCAATCAATTGACGGGTATATTCTGTTTGCGGATGGCTAAATAACTGTACAGTATCTTGAAATTCCATGACTTTCGCTTGATGCAGCACCAACACTTTTTGACACAGTGCTTTCACCACTTGCAAATCGTGGCTAATAAACAAATAGCTCATCTGTTCTTGCTGCTGCAAACGGCGTAACAGCTGCACGACAGCACGTTGCGTGGTACTGTCTAAGGCAGAAGTCGGCTCATCCATAATTAACAGTTTAGGACGCAGCACCAACGCGCGTGCTAATGCAATCCGTTGACGTTGCCCACCCGACAATTCATGCGGATAGCGTTGTTTAAAACTCACAGGCAATTCCACTTTGCTTAGAGCTTCATCAATGCGCTGGATGATTTCAGGCTTGGACAATTGTTGCAATGCCAAACCCTCACCAATGGTTTGCTCCACATTTAAACGTGGATTTAAGCTGCTAAACGGGTCTTGAAATACAATTTGAAACTGCTGACGTAAGGGACGCAATTGGCGTTCATTCAGTTGATTCAGATCTTGCCCAAGTAGTTCAATTTTTCCCTCACTTTCAATCAATCGTGCAATTGCAAGTGCCAATGAACTTTTACCCGAACCACTTTCACCGACAATACCAATAGATTGACCTTGCGGAAGTTGCAAGCTTAACGGCTCAACCGCAACCACATAATCTTTAACCCGATTCAGCAAGCCTTGTTTAATCGGGAATTTCACAGCAACCTGCTCCAACTCCAAAATGGTCGGCAACTCATCAACCTGCAAAGCTTCACCAAAATCATGATTCAACAAGTTTTGGGTATAGGCTTGCTGCGGTCTATTAAAAATATCTGCCACACTGCCCTGTTCTTCGACCCGCCCCTGATTCATTACAATTACCCGATCTGCATAGTGTTTGACTAAATTCAAATCGTGGCTGATCAAAATCATGGCCATATTACGACGCACTTGCAGGCTTTTTAATAAATCCAAAATCTGCGCCTGCAAAGTCACATCTAAAGCCGTAGTTGGTTCATCAGCAATTAAAATATCGGGATCGAGTGCCAACGCCATTGCGATCATCACTCGCTGACGTTGCCCCCCAGATAATTCATGTGGATAACGCTTTAGTTTTTCTTCAGGCTGTGGAATGCCGACATCTGCAAGTAATTGCAGCACCCGGGCACGCGTTTTTTCTTTGCTCCAACCTTGGAGTAATAAACTTTCACCAATAATTTTTTCCACTCGATGCAACGGATTTAAAGCCGTCATTGGTTCCTGAAAAATCATGGCAATTTTTTGACCACGAACTTGTCGCAATTGTTGCGGTTTAAGGCGAAGTAAATCTTGTTCTGCAAAGACTGCCTGACCTTGCACCTGTAAATGTTCGGGCAATAAACCCAGCAATGCCAAACTACTAATAGATTTTCCAGAACCACTTTCACCAACCAAAGCAATGGTTTCGCCTGCATGCAGCTCAAAGTTTAAATCGTGCAATAAAACCTGTTGCTGCTGAATACGCAGATGACTGACTGTTAGCAATACTGCAGGCTGTGATGCAGTTGAAGAATTAACGTCTTGGATCGAATGCATCACGGGTCGCCTCCCCAATATAAATTAACAAGGACAGCACAATTGCTAAGGTAAAAAAGCCTGACAATGCCAACCACGGTGCATTTAAATTATTTTTACCTTGTAACAACAACTCCCCTAAAGATGCTGCATCGGGCGATAAGCCGTAACCTAAAAAATCCAGTGCGGTTAAAGCTGTAATATTGGCGGTTAGCATAAATGGCAACTGCGACAAACTCGAACTCATGGCATTGGGTAAAATATGCCGAAACATAATGGTACGATCGGTTACGCCTAAACTTCGCGCTGCACGGACATAGTCAAAATTTCGGGCGCGTAAAAATTCTGCTCGAACCAAGCCGACCAGTGTCGTCCAGCCAAATAACAGCATAATCACAAATAGCCAATACACACTTGGGGTAAACATGCTGACCAAAATCATCACCATGAACAGCATCGGTAAACCGCCCCACACCTCTAAAACGCGCTGACCAATTAAATCGACCCAGCCGCCATAGTAGCCCTGAATTGCCCCGACCAAAATGCCCAAAGCTGCCGATGCAAAAGTCAATGCAAAGCCAAATAACAACGATACACGCAAGCCATATAAAATTCGCGCCAACACATCGCGCCCTTGGTCATCTGTACCTAGCCAATTTTGTGCAGTTGGTGCAGAAGGTACAGGAACGGCCAAATCTAAATTCGGGGTCTGGTAAGAAAACTCAATGAGCGGCCAAACTGCCCATCCTCGGTCTGCAATCAGTTGTTGCACCACTGGGTCTTTATAATCTGCTTCGGTTTCAAATACACCGCCAAAGGTCGTTTCAGGATAAGCCTTGAACACTGGCAGATATAAAGATTGCTCATATTTGACCAATAACGGTTTATCATTGGCAATCAGTTCTGCCGCCAAAGACAACACAAAAATAATGATAAAGACAATGAAACAACCCAAACCCAATTTATTCTGTTTAAAACGCTGCACACGCGCCTGCATGATCGGTGACATTATTTTGCCCCTCGCGATTCAAAACTAATACGTGGGTCAATCACCTGATATAACACATCGCTGATTAAGCGTAGAATTAAGCCCAATAAGGTAAAAATAAACAAAGTGCCAAAAATTACAGGATAATCACGCTGTACAATCGCCTCAAAACCAAGCAGGCCTAATCCATCCAAATTAAAAATAATTTCGATGAACAAGTTCCCGACAAAGAAAATACCCACCAACGCTTCGGGCAAACCTGCAATTACAATTAGCATGGCATTACGAAACACATGCCCATATAACACACGCGATTCGGTTAGACCTTTAGAACGTGCCGCCAACACATACTGCTTGTTTAATTCTTCCATAAACGAGTATTTGGTGAGATAAGTCAGCCCTGCAAAACCACCAATCACCATCGCCAATAAAGGCAAAGTTATGTGCCAAAAATAATCGGTAATTTTTCCCCACAGACTTAATTGTGCAAAGTTCTCAGACACCAAACCCTGTAAGGGGAACCACTGAAAATATGAACCACCCGCAAAAAATACAATCAGCAAAATAGCAAAGGCAAACGCAGGAATGGCATAACCGACTGCCAACAAAATAGAAGTGGCTTTATCAAACAACAAGCCATGCTGACGGGCTTTTTTAATGCCTAAAGGAATAGAAATTAAATAAATCAGCAAGGTGCTCCATAAACCTAAAGATAGCGATACAGGTAATTTTTCCCATAACAATTGGGTCACAGGTTTATCTTTAAAAAAGCTGGTGCCAAAATCGAACTGCACATAGCTGGTGAGCATTTGCCAAAAGCGTTCATGTGCAGGTTTATCGAATCCATATTGCGCTTCGATTTTTGCAACCATTTCATCACTTAAACCTTTAGCACCTTGATAATTGCTGCTATTGGAGGTTGCAGCAGTTTCACCGCCTGTCGCCCCCATGCCCTGAAAGGCTTCGGCTTGCTGAATCGCCTGTTCGACTGGACCGCCCGGTGCAATTTGAATCACCACAAAGTTAATCAATAAAATGAAAAACAAGGTTGGAATAATCAGGAGCAATCTTTTGAGTATGTATGTGCCCATGTACTTACCTTTTGGCAATGTTCTGGTTTATCGCAAACACTGTCATGCTTGAGTTTTAAAATCGTTATTGTTGACGTAAATAATGTGCAACTTTCTTGGCTTGGGCAGCATCACTCCACCAATAATCAATTCCTGCCGATAGTTTAGGTTTGATGGCGGGCTGACGATACATATTCCAATAGGCATACCAGTTTTCACCTTTGCCATAGGTTGGAATTTGATAATACCCCGCACGCAATAAACGATCCAAAACTTTGGTACGCACAATCAATTGTTCACGATTAGGCGCACGAATCAACTGTTGTACCACTTCATCAATTACTGGGTTTTTAATGCCTGCGTAATTATAGTTTCCTGGTTGATCTGCGGCAGCACTACTCCAAAGCTGTGCTTGCTCATTGCCTGGACTTAAAGATTGCGGCATGACACTGGTGGTCATATCAAAATCGGCACGGCGCATGCGTTCAATATATTGCGGCACATCGACATGCCGAATATTTACCGTAACGCCCAGACGTTTCATATTGCGCACAAAAGGCACTAATGTGCGTTGCAAACCATCCTGATGAATTAAAAATTCAATTTGAATGGCTTTGCCTTTGGCATCGACCAATTTACCTTGCTGAAAACGATAACCCGCTTTCAAAAGCAATTCACGGGCTTTAAGCAAGCCGTTACGGTTAAAGCCACTGGCATCAGTCACAGGATACTGCCAATTTTGCAATACGCCTTGGCGTTGAATAGGATGCAGCTTGGCCAAATAGGGTTTTAAAACAGACAATTCTGCGGCTGAAGGTGTGCCTTTGGCTTCTAATTCACTGTTAGAAAAATAACTTTGCAAACGGCGATATTGCCCATAAAACAAGGCCTTGTTTTGCCATTCAAAATCATAAGCGTAGGTTAAAGCCTGCCTAAAACGAATATCCTGAAACGCATGTCTGCGGGTATTAAAAACAAAACTTTGGGTCGGAATTGGGTTTTGGTGCTGAAATTTATGCTTGACCACCATGCCCGCATTCACAGCAGGAAAACGATATTCAGTGACCCATTTTCGTGCGGTATATTCTTCATGCAACGTGTATTGCCCCGACTTAAACCCTTCGAAGGCAATATCCAGATTGCGATAATAAACATACTTCAGGCGGTCAAAATTATAGCGCCCTTTATTTACGGGTAAATCTTTGCCCCAATAATTTGGATTACGCTTATAAGTAATGCTGCGCCCTGCATCAATCCGCTCAATAAGATACGGCCCTGAACCTAAAATCGGTTCTAGTGTGATGCGGGTAAAGTCACGCTTTTGCCAGTCTTTTTTAGAATAGATTGGCATTTGCGACAAAATCAGCGGCATTTCTGCATTGTTAGTGGATTTAAAACTGACTTTAACCTGATGCTTAGACAAGACCGTGGTTTTATCTAAATCGGATAAATACATTTGCAAACCTGGATTAGACTTGGTCTGAAAAGCATCAAAACTGAATTTCACATCATCTGCTGTAACTGGGCTGCCATCACTAAATTTAGCTTTAGGATTTAAATGAAAAATGACAAATGCAGTTTGCTTGGGGTCATAGCTGACTTTTTCTGCCAATAAGGGATACATCACCCCTGGCTCATCTAAAGAACTGCTCATGAGTGAATCGAATATAAAACTCACCCCATCGGTTGAGCTGCCCTTGCCATTCATGTCATTTAAATTATCAAAAGTGCCATTACTGGCACGAATTAAATCGCCACCTTTGGGCGCTTGCGGGTTGGCATAAGGCATAGCCGAGCGCCCCACATACTGAGGCTGGCTATGTACGGCAATATAGGGCGTGGTTTGTAACGCAGCCCATCCAAACTGCGGCAAGACCACACAACCTAAAATACAGCCCAGATATTGATGTGTCTTTTTTATGGCAAATGACATGCACACAGCTCCTTGTGCAGTATTCCTGAGGATGCCGTCAAAACATGACATCCTCAGGATTAAACTTTACAGATTCGGGACTTTAATCACATCGCCAATACGCAATTGAGTATTTGGCTGCATATCATTTAAATCTGCCAATGCTTTGGTGTCGATGCCATAACGACTGGATAAGCCAATCAGCGTATCCCCACGTTTCACTTTATATTCAGTTACGGTTTTGGGAACTTGAATATTTTGTCCAATGCGTAAACCTGAACGTGGCGTTAAGTTATTTAAACTCGCCAATTCTGCAACCGACACACCCACACGGCTGGCAATCGAATTTAAAGACTCACCACTTTTAACGGTATAAGTTTCGGTGGCTTTACTACTGCTGCTTTTCGCAGCACTTACGACCTCTGTTTTTACTTCATTTTTTGCAGCGCTGGCATCGACTTTTAAGCGTTGTCCAATGCGGACATTGGCAGTACGTGAAAGATCATTCAGCTCTGCCAAATAATTCAATTGCAATTTATATTGGCGCGCAATACTGCTTAAAGTTTCCCCTGCTTTGACCACGTGAATATCATTGGTGGTTTCAGCCACCGCTTCAACTTGGGCTTTTTTCTCAGGAACATCCCCCGTGAGTTTAAGAATTTGTCCTGCTCTTAAACCACTGTTACGGCTTAGATTGTTTAAGTCTGCAATATAGTCTTGGCTGAGATTATATTTTGTCGAAATCGCCGATAAGGTATCGCCACGTTGTACCGTATAACGCTCAGGCACATTGACACCTGCAGGCACTTTGAGGGTTTGACCAATGCGCACACCGCTTTGCGTGCTTATATTATTTAAACTGGCGAGCTCTGCCAAAGAAATTTTGGCTTGGTTGGCAATGCTCGATAAAGTATCACCACGCTGTACTTGGTAGTTTTCAGTCGGATAGTTTGGCTCTGCTGCTTTTGTTTCTGACTTACTGGCTTCAGCTTTGCTCGCTTCCGTTTTTTGTGCAGTCACTTCATTTACAGGCACATTAATGCGTTGCCCAACCAATAAGCTACTGTTCGCTTTTAAACCTGGAGTTAAATCAGCCAATTCCTGATTTGACAAGGCATAACGGTCTGCAATCAGTTTTAAGTATTCGCCACGCTTCACTACGTAAGTTTTGGTTGCGATTTTTGCAGCCTGTTCTGCGGCTTTTTTGTCGGCTTCTGCTTTGGCTTTAGATGCAGCCGTTTCTTTTAAACTTAGACGCTGCCCTACAAATAAGCCACTGGTGGTGCTTAAGTTATTAAAATCTGCCAATTGTTTTACAGTTAAACCAAACTGACTGGCGACACCTGTTAAGGTATCATTGGCTTGCACCACGTATTGCTCAGGCATGGTTTTTGGCTTAGCAGGCTCTGCCTGTACTTGTGGCTTGGCGTCGTATAAATAAATACTGGTGCCCACATACAAAGTTGCATCTGGAGCAATTTGGTTCCACTTGGCAATATCACGCCAGTTCAAGCCATTTTTCATGGCAATACTGGCCAAGGTGTCCCCCGCTAACACGGTGTACGTGGTACGTTTGCCTTTTGGTGGTACGACCACCACTTCAGACTCCGTACGCACATAATTCTTACCTTGGTTACGCTTTGCTTCTTCTGAATCTAGGCGCGTATTTTCTGCCACACTTTTCGGGTAAGCAAAACCTTTGGTTAATTCTTTACCTTGCTGCTCTGCAACAGACAGACTGGTCTGAATAGCGGTCAGCTTAATTTTTCCATCGTATGGATCAACAATTTCAGTGCCTTGAGGCGCAATTTGTTTCAACTCAGCCACAAGTTGTTCTTGTTCTGCTTTAGAAGCCACAGGCTGCAACACTTCTTCTACAGTTTTATTGCTACCTTCTGCCTGCACTGCTGCAAGAATTTGCTCACGCTCAGTATTGGAAATTGGTGGTTCAATCCGCACAGGCTGAATATTGGCAGCAGGTGTAACAGCAACAGGAATACGCGGCGCACTTGGAATATCGCTACCCGCAGCAAATGCTGCCAAAGCGTCCGAACCTTGTGGCGTACGTGACAAACGTGTAGGCGTAGTCGTTGCTGGTTTTGAAACACTGGCTGTAGTCGATGCTGTGCTTGGTGTAGTGGTAGTTGTGACTGCCGTAGAGGCAGCAGGCTTGCCTGTAGTCGTTCTGGTTGTTGTACTGGTCGTTAACGCAGGTGGCTCAGATTTAGATGGTGTAATGGTCACACCAGAAGATGAAAACGATGGTGTGTTGCTGCTATTGCTTGCCCATAAACCGCCACCACCTTGTAGTTTTTTCAATCGTGCATCGACTGTTGGGCTTAAATCTGCAGGAATCAAAATACGCATTGGACTTTGGGTGTCAATCCGATCCCCACGATGTCCAGGGTTAAGCGAATACAGTTCGGCACGGCTGAGACCGGTAATATTGGCCACATCATTTAAATTCACCGCGCCCACATTAATTTCACGGAAGTGTGGACGGTTGGCAATTGGGGGTAAAGACACGCCATAAGCATGCGGGCTTTTAATAATTTGTGCTACCGCCAAGAAACGCGGCACATAGTTCATGGTTTCTTGCGGCAGTTTTAAAGACCAATAATCGGTTGGTAAACCTGCAGCTTTATTGCGGTTAATGGCTTGTTGAATACGACCCGGGCCTGCGTTATAAGCCGCCAATGCCAATTCCCAAGAACCAAACTGATTATACAAACTGCCCAAAAACTCATAGGCAGCACGAGTCGACTCCACGACATCTCGGCGACCATCGTACATCGAAGTTTGTTTTAAGCCGTAAATACGCCCTGTACTTGGAATGAACTGCCATAAACCTGCGGCAGCTGCGCTACTGGTTGCTGCAGGGTCATAGGAACTTTCAATCACAGGTAACAACGCCAATTCAGTTGGCATACCACGACGTTCAGCTTCTTTAACCGTGTGATACAAATAACGTGACGCACGCGCACTTAAACGATCCAAATACGGTTGACGTGAAATAAACCAGCCTCGCTGCGCTTCAATACGTGGGTTCCAATGGTTTAAATCCATTTTGAAACCAACGGTCATACGCTTCCAGACATCACCGTGTTTTAAAATTAATAAACGGTCACCTTCTACCGCGCGCATATCGGTTGCAGAGAGTAAATCTTCCAGACCATCTAAAGTACTGGCATCTAAATAACCCGAACCGACCTGACTTGAAGTGAGTGGCTTGCTCGCACCCTGCGTCGAGCTACAGCCCGTCATCAAGCCAAGGGCAGCCAATGCTGAACCTAAAACTGTAATTTTTAAAAATGAAGGTAAAGTCGGCTGCCACATGCGCGTGGTTGGTTTATACATAAAAAAATCCAAACAACTCGTATATAAATTATTTTTTAGACTTGCCATTGTAGTAGAGCTAGACAACGACACAAGGCATTAATTTAGCGCGTTTCGTCTATAAATGTTACAAGAAATTAAAAAATAGACAGGATTTACACGTCTAAACCGAATTTGCGATATACAATAGCTTTTCATTTTGATTTATTTTGCACAACCTGCGGATCTGATTTATGTCTCAAACAATCACTTTATATGTTGATGGTGCTTGTCGTGGTAATCCTGGCTTGGGTGGCTGGGGTGCGTATATTGTTACTGAACAAGAAGAACATAAATTATATGGTGGCGAAGCTCAAACCACCAATAACCGTATGGAATTGACTGCAGCGATTGAAGGCATTTTATTTTGCCCAATGGATGCCAAGCTGATTATTTGGACTGACTCCAATTACGTCAAACAAGGCATTACCGAGTGGATTCACGGCTGGAAAAAGAAAAACTGGAAAGATGTAAAAAACCCTGACCTTTGGCAAAAATTAGATGCCACCTGTCAAGGTCGTGAAATTGAATGGCACTGGATTAAAGGTCACGCAGGACATGTAGGCAATGAAATGGCAGATCAACTCGCCAATGTGGGTGCAGATCAAGTCAGCAAAATGTTAAAAACCGCAGACTCAAACCCAACCCTCAATGCAACCTTAATCACATCGGCAGTAGACATAGCAGAACATGATAAAAAAAAAGCGGAATCTGACTGGTTGCTCGATGACCCGTTTGGTTTTGATTTAATGGGCGATGATGCCGAGGTTGAAACAGAAGATATGCAAAATACGCTTCAGGAAGCTCATCAGGCAACCGACACGGAACTCGAAATCAGCGCATCTGTTCATGTCATTGAAGCAGAAACCAACGTGCCTGCAACTGAATCAACCATTACAGATGAAACTGAAACAGAAAAAACCAATCCATCAGCTCGCGTTGACGCAGTGAACACAACTCAATTGCATCCGCATATTGTGGTCACCCCTGCCACAATGGAGCTACACGGCCCGCGCCAACTGATTCTGGATACCGAAACCACAGGTTTTTACTATCAAGATGGTGACCGAATTATTGAAGTCGGTGCGCTGGAAATGATTAACCGTAAACTCACGGGCAGTTCCATCCACATTTATATTCAGCCTGAAAAACTGGTCGGTGAATCAGAAAACATTCACGGTATTTCAGATGAGTTCTTAAAAGACAAACCCAAGTTTGCCGAAATTGCCGATGTGCTGTATCAATATCTTAAAGGTGCAGAAATTATTGCGCACAACGCCACCTTCGATATGAACTTCTTAGATATGGAGTTCAGTCGTGCGGGGTTGGGCAATTTGTCCGAAGTATGCGAAGTGACCGACTCACTGCTCATGGCAAAAAGTAAGCATCCTGGGCAAAAAAACTCACTCGATGCGCTCGTCAGACGCTATGAAATTCCTGCGCGTGACCGTACGTTCCACGGCGCATTACTAGATGCTGAAATTCTAGCCGATGTTTACTTGGCAATGACTGGCGGACAAGTCGCCTTTGATATGGATGCTCTGTCTGCAAGCGAAGAACAGCAACGTCAAAGTGATCGTTTAAGCATTGATATTGATCTTGCTGTGATTCTGCCATCAGAAGAAGAATTGGCTGCACATGAGAATTGGGTCAAACAATTTGAAGAAAAACACGGTAAACCTTGCTTTTTTGCCAAATAAAATCTACGAGTTTTGTAATTTTATGTATTTAAAGATTTGCCAGTTCAGTTATAGTTAAAGCAAATAGGACTTTGTGTATTTTGCAAAGAACCAACAAACAGATAAAACACTAGGAAAGGTGCAGATCCATGTCTTACCAAACCTCTATACATTTTGATCCAACTGCCTTACTGATAATAAAAAATGAGGTTGATAATTCTATCAAACTGGTTGAATCCGCAGTAAGCACCTTAGCAGAAGATCAAACTTTGCCTTTTGGGATTGATGATGCACTGAATCAGTTTGAACAGTGTGCTCAGGTTTTAGCCTTGATTGATATGGAAAGCTTGGCAAAAATTGCGCAATACTCAGCAGAGCTGATGCGTAAAATTATGGGGAATCCAAGCAATATCAACACGCTGGAAGTCATTGCACTTAGCGAAGGCACCACCATGCTCAAGCGTTATATTGAGTTTATTTGCCTACGTGAAGTTAAAATTCCACAATTCCTACTCGACACTTTAAACCGTTTAGAATTGGCATTGGGTAAACCATTGACTCAGGAAGGTCAGCATATTGAAACTTTATTGGACTGCATCACTCCAAGTTTCCAATTGCCGCAAGTGCCTTCTTTAGAAAAGTCGGCTTATGTGCATCGCTTATATAAACTGTCATTACATAAGCTGCTCAAGCAAGAAGAATCTGCCATGGATCTTCAAGCGATTAAACTGGTAGGAACGTATTTGGCAGGTTTGGCAGAACAACATCCGAGTCAGCAATATTGGGGCTTAGTACACGTTGCCTTTAACCATATTGATAACTTGTTGTTGAATGAGCCACGTTTGCGTACTTTTATTAGTATTGAGCACAATATGCGTCAATACTTTGCTACGCCAGAAAGCTTTACCGCCAGCTTGTCTGATCTTGCGAATGTGTTGAGCCTGTGTATTAGTCAAGAAGATGAAATTTCTCAACATATTCGCAGTCAAATGAATATTGGTGAAGACTTACTCACCGACATGCAGCTCCAAGTATTCAGCCGTCATTTATATGGTCCAGATTTTGACACCATGCATACCATTAGCGATTTGGTCACCACAGAAATGACACAAATTCGCAATGATATTGAATACAACTATCAAAACATGAGTCCTGAAAAAACGCTGGAATTACAAGGCAAATTAACAGAGTTAGCAAACTTGTTTAAAGTCTTGAACTTAAATGAAGCGCATTTGGACTTACAACGCCAAGCTGAATCATTAAGCCGTCCTGAATTACTCAAAGATGAAAACTTTGCCCAGCAATTAATGAACGTGATTTTATCGGCCATGAACTCAATCGGTGTGCTTGAACGTCACCACACCTCTAGCCGTTTGCAGTTACGTGTGAATAACATGAACATTTCGCTAGATCGTTTAGATGAAGCACACGAAGCCTTGCTGACTGAAACCAAGTTACTGATTGACTTAATCACGCAAACACTGACACAGCACCTACAAACTCAAAGTGTTGCAGATTTAGAGCATACTTCAGCGCAAATTCGTGAAGTTGCAGGGGCAATGTTGTTCTTGAATGCTGAAAGTGGTCAAAAAGCACTGAAAGTATCTGCAGATTTTGTGCATGCACAAGTCGAAGCAGGACAAAACTTAACTGCTGAACAAGTCAACAATATCTTAGATACGCTTGCCAGTGCAGACATGCTGATTGACAATTTAAAGAACAAACAACCTGTTCTACAAAGCATGTTTAAGGTAGCATTGGACAGTAGTGAAAAATTGAAAACTGTAGCCTAATGACTGAACTCTCACTTGCATATATTTTTCAGCAACAACAACTTTTGGTCGATGAAAACTTCCAATTACCACGTGTGGAAAAGTTGGCAAGTGATTTAAGTTTTAGCTCGGGTGATCAAGTGATTGCCCGAGATCTGCTTGAAGATGAATCCATTCCTGAAGGCTTTCAACTGGTGCCTATCCGACAACTTTTACAAGTCTGGAACACCCAACAGTTTGAACAAGCCAGCCGTGCTATTCAGTTACTCGAATGGCGTCGCAACCACAAATTCTGCAGCCATTGCGGTCATAAAACCGAAGTCCATGCGACTCAATATGCCATGGTCTGCCCAGCTTGTGGCTATCACCAATATCCGCGCGTAAATCCATGTGTCATTACCGTGATTACTCGTGGTGAAGATGAAGTCTTATTGGCGCGTAATGCACGCAATAAACTGCCCATTTACGGTTTAATCGCAGGCTTTGTTGAAGTGGGTGAAACACTCGAAGAAGCAGTACGTCGTGAAACTTTTGAAGAAGTTGGCGTACAACTTAAAAATATTCAGTATCTTGCCAGCCAGCCGTGGCCTTTTCCAAGTAACTTAATGATCGCCTTTAAAGCTGAATATGCAGGCGGTGAAATTCAGTTACAGGAAGAAGAAATTCGTGATGCACAGTTCTTTAAGTTTGATCAACTGCCTGATATTCCATTTAAAGGCAGTATCGCCCATGCCATGATTATGCATGTGACCCAAGGCACGCCTGTGGCAGATGACACCAAAGCTTGGCTATAAGTCTAATTCGCAATCTTGCATTTAAAAAACCGTTGCACCCCATAAGCTGCAACGGTTTTTTTAATTACCATTTTCCACAGAAGATCAATCAACATCACGCATCTTTAAGTGCCTGATCTAAAGCACGCATAATTTGGCGTTTGGTCGCAAAGAAACGACTAAACAAACTCGACACCGATGCCATAACACTGACATGCCCTGTTTTTGGAATGACAATAATTTCACTATGATTGCCATATTTCTTTAATACGTGGTCGAAGTCTGTGGCATTACTTGCCCCCACAATTTGATCTTTTTCTGCCACCAATAAATAGTGTTTGACTGAATTCGGCTCCACAAAATAATACGGCATCACATCCTGATACGGCACCTCTTGATCAAAGGCATCGGCACATAGCGGATCATCCTTATAATCAAAATGATAAGGCCCTGCCAAACCAATAATCGCACGAATGTGATCTTTACAGCTTAAAGCATAGGGCTGGGGATGGTACAACAAGGACATCACATTAAATGCCCCAGCCGAATGTCCCATCAATACCACCTGTGCCGTAGAAATACCCAGTTTGTGTTGCTGCTGAGTCAAGTAATTCAGTGCAAGGGTTAAATCATCAATATAGGTGGGAAAAATATGCTGTGGCGCGAGTTGATAGTTCATCACCGCAACATCAAAGCCTTCTTTTGCAAAAGCTTCGCCCACAAAACGATAATCCTGCTTATCGCCACGTGACCATGCCCCACCATGCACAAACACCATGAGTGGACACTGCGGGCGTGGTGTTGTAGTGCGGTACAAATCCAGACGATGTCGCGCACGTAAACCATAAGCAATATTGCTTTGAACGGTATAACCCTGACGTGGGGTTAAACGGTTCAGCGCATAGCTGCCCAAACTATACAGGCGAAATTCTTCATAAATACGTTTCGCCTGTTCTAAAGTTTTATTCAGTTGTTTAAACCAGTGTTCCACATTATTGAACATGTGTCGGTTCAACCTGATCTGGGTCAATCGCGACTGGCGTTTGTGTTTCTGGAGCAACCATTGGGCTGACAAAGTTCGCATTGTTGCTCGGTTGTAGCTCAATATTATCAATCAGGGTAATAATTTTAGTGACATTGCCCACTTGTTGTAGCACTTGGTTTAAATCCTGCAATTCTGCATTGTTTAAACGTCCCATCACATACAACACACCATCTTCGGTATGAATACGCACTTTGCTGTCTGACACCACAGGTGCTTTCATAATCAAACCACGGGTATTTGCAGTAACCGTGGTGTCCTGCATAATGGTGCTATAGCTGATTTGATTACCCACTGTAATATAATTGTGGATGGTTTTTACATCACTCATGGCACGCACATTGTCTTCTGCCAACTGTTTTAAATGCGCGTCAGGCACTTGCCCTGTCAACAACACATTGCCATGAAAACTTTCTATATTGACACGTGATTGTTTAAAACGTGAATCCAGTTTATATAAATTAATTTTTGCAGTACGTTCAATAGAGTTATCTATAAACACTTGCCCAAGTGAGCGTGCACCACTTTCTGTACCCACTGGCGCAGTGCCTGTGCCACTTGAAATAAAACTTGCACAACCCGATAAACTTGCTACACACAGCAAGGTCACTGCAATACGCTTGAACACTCAGCAAGACTCCTATTATTTTCTTTCAATTCTGGCTTGTGCTGTGCATTTCATCCTTAGATTTGCACAATCAACAATACACCGACTGATGCTTTTGCTTTAAATTTCACTCAAAGATTAATCAAGTCTGCATCAAAAGTAAAAGCATTTTCAATCCATTGCAAATCATACGGGAATTTGGAAAAGTCTTGCTGTACTGTTTTTGCAAATTGCTGAGAAAAATCAAAGCAAATCACATCAAAACGACAATAATATTCTGAATAGTGTGGATATTCTGTTAAAAACTGCATGGCGGTTTTCATAATTTTACGCTGCTTAGATGCAGACACCACTTCGTAGGCTTTGCCATAGCCAGTTTGCGAACGCGCTTTAACTTCTACAAAAATCAGTTGTTCTGCTTGAATAAAAATACCATCTATTTCACCAAAAACACTGTGATAATTCTGCTCCAGCATACGCCAACCGTGTTGATGTAAATATTGCCAAGCCGTCTGCTCTGCCCATGTGCCAATGCTTTGCTGCAGTGTTTTTTGATTCATGCTATATCCGATTTTTTTTATTTTGTTATGGTGCGCAATCGTAGTATTCGCTGAAGTGCGATGACGCGAGTTTCACACGCCCGACTGCAATTCAGGTAGAATAAGCGCTTGGTCTGTAACTTGTATCAGACGCAAGCCAATACTGCTGTTGTTTCGTGTTCCATCATTTTTATTTTAGTTTGCTATTTCCCACGGAGAAAACTCAATGAGTGCCCAGTTATTTGTTGTTGCTACCCCAATTGGTCACTTAGATGATATGAGCTACCGTGCAATTGATGTGCTCAAATCGGTCAGCCTAATTGCCGCTGAAGATACCCGCACCTCTGCACAATTAATGAAACATTTTAATATTTCAACTCCGCTTACAGCCTGCCATGAACACAACGAAAGCAACAAGATTGATATTTTAGTCCAAAAATTACTCAATGGCGAAGACATGGCGCTCATTAGCGATGCAGGTACACCACTGATTAGCGACCCAGGTTTTAAACTGGTTCGTGCAGCACAAGCCAATGGTATTCGTGTGATTCCTGTGCCGGGTGCATGTGCAGCCATTGCAGCGCTCAGTGCGGTTGGCTTACCAAGTGATCGCTTTAGTTTTCAGGGATTTCTCGCTTCTAAACAGTCACAGCGATTACAACAACTTGAAAAGCTAAAAAATGAAACCCAAACCCTGATTTTTTATGAAGCACCACATCGAATTTTAGATTCAGTGAAAGATATGGCTGCCGTGTTTGGTGCAGATCGCCCTGTTGGCTTTGCCCGTGAAATCACCAAAACCTTTGAAACCATTAAAAAAATGACTTTAGGTGAATTGGCTGAATTTATCGCAGCAGATCATCATCAACAAAAAGGTGAAATTGTATTGGTGGTGGGGGGAGCGAGCGAAGAAAAAGACATGGAACAAGAAAAATTAGATCAATTATTGCAGCGTTTGTTGCAAGATTTATCGGTAAAAGCAGCATCACAATTGGCGGCTGATCTAACAGGGATTAAAAAGAAAATTGCCTATCAACGTGCGTTGGAATTAAGCCAAGCAGCTGAATAAGCCGATTGAGCAATAACTGTGATGACGATCATCGCGCATAAAAAAAGCATCACCCTTTATACAAGGTGATGCTTTTTTATCTTGAAGTGATAAACATTAGAGCAGCCTGCATAGTAAGCATCCCGCCCTAACTCACTCAACAGTTCAACGAATAAATTCAATCAACAAGTTCAGCAAGCACGTTCAACAGATTAGTCGCGCGCAGACTCATCTGGTGGCACTTCGGTAATTTTTCCGCCACGCGCCAAGAATGCAGCCACTTCATCTTCCAATGCCTGACGCTGTTTTAGTTTGGCAGTTACAGTGAGAGTTTCTGCTTCTGCAAGATCACCATCTACAGCACCTTCTTCTGATTCTGCTGCACCTTTTTCAGCCGCTTTCGCTTCATCTTCGTCTACAGTTGAATCTTCTACATCATCGTAATCGTTCATGTCCGTCATCTTAATCTCCCCACAAATGACTTCAATTTAGTCCAAGTGAAAACTGGTTATGAATTACGATGAAATTTAGCAATCTCTTGGCCTTTCGCATAGAGTCTAGATTAAAAAAAACGTATCTTTTTTAACCAAATTCGTAATCAGGTATGTATGACCGTACAAAAAACGACTGTTTTGCTTTAAACCGCGTAGCGTGTGTCTTTAAGCAGGCTTAATCCACTGGCTTGTGACATAAAGGCATCTTTTAACGCAGGCAGCTGCTCCACCTGTTTTAAACCAAAGTTACGTGCCCACACCACAGGGAATAAAGTGGTGGTTTCCATCCAGCCAATCGCAGACATACTATGCATCATGGCATCATTTTGTCCTTTACGACGATGCTCGTAACGCTTTAAAGTTTGCTCATGCGCCCAAACACCACGTTTGAAATCATGCAACAACACATCGCACAGTACGGCTGCATCCAGACAACCAATATTCACGCCCTGCCCTGCAAGCGGATGAATTACATGCGCGGCATCACCAATAAGTGCCAAACCATCTTGCACATAACGCTGCGCTGCACGTGCTTTCAGTGGGAAAATAGCACGTGGGGTTGCCTCTAAGACTTCCCCAAGCATGTGATGACTTTCACGAGTCAAAAGTTGGGTAAAGTCGTCATCATTCAGTTTGGCATATTCTTCGGCATAGTCATCAGGCAAAGTCCAAACAATCGACTGCCAATGCCCTTCCTGCTCGGCGTGTAAACTTGCCATCGGTAAATAGGCCAAAGGACCAGTTTCTAAGAAAATTTGACGTGCAACATGCTGATGCGGCTGCGCAGTACGAATTGCACAGGTTAGACCTGCCTGACGATAATCCAACACATCAAAATCAATAAAGGCTTGTTCGCGCACAAAGGAGTTAGCACCATCTGCGCCAATGACTAGCTTAGTCTGTAATTGTGTACCATCGGCCAAATAAATGTGCCAAACGCCAACACCACGCTCTAAACGGGTCACTTTGACTTGCGTTCGATAATCTTGCACTTGTTGCAACATTTGCTGCTGAATCGCTAGATTTAAAATGCTTGGCTCGACCATTGAACCCAGAGCCTGCTCAATAGCGGGTGTACGTTCGTTACTTGCCCCAAAGTTAATTTCGCCATAGCCATTTTTATTCCAAACCTGCATGCCGCTATACGGCATATGTCGCGCCAGTTTAGACCAGACATTGACTGTTTTTAACAGGTGGATGGTGGCCTGACTTAAAGCCAATACACGCGGATTGGCAACTGCAAGGGTTTTCTCTGCATCTAAAATAGGTGCGGCATCTAAAACTGTAGCCTGCACACCCCCTTGTGCCAATAAAAGTGCAGTTAAGCCTCCCACCAAGCCGCCACCAATAATGACGACATCTAACACTTGCGTTTGTTGATTTGCTGTGATCATGCTTTTAACCCCATGGCATAATTGGCGACCAAAGGTTTAATGCCTGGAATGGTATCAAACGCGACTAAGCCTGTATTACGCATAAATTTCAGGATTGGGTTTTGATTGCTAAATCCACGTACCACGCTGTCACAGAATTTAATGACTCGCTGTTGATCTTTCAAACGCGATTGTTCATAGTCACGCAGCATTGCAGCATCGCCTAAATCTGCTGACTGTGCCGCCTGTTCGGTGAGATAACGCAATAATACGTAAGCATCTCGCATACACAAGTTAAAGCCCTGCCCTGCGACTGGGTGAATGGTATGCGCTGCATTACCCATCAGTACAACGCGACCAACCGCCTGTTTTTCTGCCAGAACTTGTGACAATGGAAAACTAAAACGACGTCCTGTTTTTTCAAACTTCCCTGCACGATCACCATAGGCTTGTTGCAAGGCATTTAAAAAGTGTTGATCATTTTCATCGCCCATCCATTCATGTTCTGTCCCTTTTGGCACAGGCCACACCACGGAACGGCGATATTCACCTGGCAGGGGCAGCAACGCCAAAGGCCCTAAGTGACTAAAACGCTCAAAACCCACATGCGCATGCGGCTTGGAGGTTTGCACTGTGGTCACAATCGCTACTTGGTCATAATCATGTTCCGATGCACCAATGCCCAAGGCTTTACGGCAGAAAGAATCACGACCATCGGCAGCAATCAGTAGTTTGGCAGCAAGCTGTAATTGTTCCTGACCACGTACGGCTTCAATATAGGCAAAATCTGTATCTTGTTTAAGACTGGTGACCTGCACACCATCAATCAATTCAATCAAAGGTTGTTTACGCACTTCGGTCAGTAACACCCGACCTAACCATGCATTTTCAATCACCTGACCAAAGCTTTCGACTTTTTCTTGTTCGGCCAATAAACGTGCCTTGCCAAAACTACCTTGTTCGGTAATTTGAACTTCTAAAATAGGCGTAGCATGTTCTTGCAAGGCATCCCATAAACCTAGCTCTTGGTAAATTTGTACGCTGCGACGCGACAAGGCACTGTTACGTGCATCAAAACTGGAATGATACGGCGCAAGGTTAGCATCATCATAATTGGGGTATTGAATCGCTTCTAGCAACTTTACTGCAATGTTTGACTTAGCCAACATCAAGGCTAAGCTTAGCCCGACCATACCACCGCCTACAATGATCACTTCTTGTTGCATGCCTTGATCCTTTTTATGAGGTATTCGACTTCAAAAGATTCAATCGAAATACGTATAATCTGTAATGGATTTTATCTTACCGCAAAGTCATTTATTTTTATAATAAATTAGTATTGAAGCTATGGAAGATGATTAGACTTCTTGCAAATGTCCGATTCAAACTATAATTATTAATCCCCCATCTTCTTGCTCCGAGCCATGCATGACACAAGAGAAGATATATTCCATACTTAGTACTATTGATGGCTGATGATTGATTTTAGAATAAGCTCAACGATAAAAATGATCTCACATAATGGTTATTATACAAACTATCTTTGTAATGCATATTGCATTACAATATTTCCATACATTCAATAACTGAGAGAAGTGATGGCTACTGTTAATTTCAGGGTCGATGAAGCCCTTAAAGAAAAATCTTATTCTATTCTTAAAGAACAAGGTATCTCACCTACCGATTTCTTTACCAATATTCTTGAATATGTGGCAACGACTGGAAAGCTTCCAGTACAGAAAGCGTTGCTTTCAGAAGAAGATGCTGAACTATTGGCACTTGTCCGTAAACGCATGAATGATCCTAAAGAGATGTTCGAGGAAGTCACATTAGATGACTTATAATCTTTTACGTCATAAGGACTTCACTGCAGAATGGGAAAAGCTTCCGAGTGCTATCCGCGACCAATTCAAGAAAAAATTAGCCAAAGTCATTGAGCAGCCACATATTCCAAAGAACATGCTTAAAGGTGATCTTGCTGGCTGCTATAAAATCAAATTATTAAAAGCGGGTGTCCGACTTATTTATCAGGTCAAAGATGATCAGGTCGTTATTTTGCTCATTACCGTTGGAAAGCGTGCTGATAACATTGTTTATGATGAAGCAAAAAAGCGGATCAAAGACTAAAAATTATTTACATACTCAAAATTTACACGCGCTTTCTAATAAAAAAGCTGATCACTTGACCAGCTTTGATTAGACCCAATTAAGCAGATTTAGCTTTTGCCATCAATGCTTCAATCTCTTCTACGGTTTTCACCACTTTTGAAGTCAGATTCAATGGCCCGTTCGCAGTCGCAACAATATCATCTTCAATACGGATACCTATACCACGCCATTTAGCATCTACCGTTTCATCATCGGGTGCAATGTATAGACCCGGTTCAACGGTCACCACCATACCTTCTTCATAAACACGCCAGTCTTCACCGTGTTTATAGCTGCCGACATCATGCACATCCATGCCCAACCAATGCCCTGTACCGTGCATATAAAACTGGCGATAACTTTCCGAAGCAATAATTTCTTCTAAATTGCCCTGCATAATGCCTAGATCAAGCAAACCTTGCACCAAAATACGCACCGCAACATGGTGTGGTTCTTTATAGGAGTTACCAATTTGTACAGCTTCAATTGCTGCAATTTGCGCATCCAATACAATGTTATACAGTGCTTTTTGTTCTGGACTGAATTGACCATTCACGGGAAAAGTACGGGTAATATCTGAGGCATAGCACTGATATTCACAGGCTGCATCAATCAGGACTAAATCGCCATCTTTAAGCACTTTGTCATTTTCGACATAATGCAAAATGCAGGCATTTTCACCACCACCGACAATACTGTTATAGGCAGGTACGCAGCCATTTTTACCAAAAATATAATTCAGTTCAGCTTCTAGCTCATATTCCATCATGCCTGCTTTTACTGTTTGCATGGCACGAGTATGTGCTTCTGCACTAATATTTGAAGCAATTTGCATCAGTTCCAATTCAGACTCAGTTTTATGCAAACGCATTTCATCCAGCAAACGATCTAACTGAACAATTTTGGCAGGTGCAGTATTGCCTTGACGATGTTGTGCATCAGCTTGTTGGTTCCATGCCGCAACACGTACATCAAATTCAGTCTGATGCCCCAAGCGATAGTACAACGTGTCTTTATTGACAATTTTGGCGATGATTTCTGCATCTAATTGCGCAATTGCAAAAGACTCATCTGCCTCAAACAGCTCAATTGCACCTTCTAAACCTGCGCGATAACCATTCCAGATTTCCATTTCACGGTTACGTTCACGGCAGAACAACGTGTAGGTATAACCTTCATCAATTGATTCATAGGTTTCAATTACCGCAACTGCTTCAGGTTCAGCAAAACCTGTTAAATAGAAAAAACTGCTGTCGGCACGATATTTATAATCTGCATCACGATTACGCATTGCCACAGGACTGGTTGCAATAATTGCGACACTATTGGGTCCCATCAGTTCTGCAAGTTGATCACGACGTTCTTTAAATTCGACTTGAGTCAGTTTTTTCATAAATACGGTCTACATATATAAAATGATGAAAATATGATTGTTGTAATGACTTAAAGCACCTTACACCGACTTAACTTAGGCACACAACGCCCGATTAACTCGGACGGTGTGGCGTAAACATTTCAACAACAGCACTTGCGTTTTGTGTTGTTTGTACGGTTTGTTGACGCGACTTAGCATGTAAGTTTTGCAATAAAGAGCTTTCTTCTACAGGCACTTTTTTACGTCCTACAGATAAACTCACAGGAATCAAACGTACAAATTCATACAATTCCTGATAGCTTTCTTCGCCTTCTTCATCATTGTCTGAATCTTCAAATTCAACCGCAGCGACATCTTGTAAATGCTCAATCAGTTCGATTTCATCTGAACGAATATGCCCAGAAGCTAAACCAAACCCAAGCACGACGCCTGCACACCAATCCGCCAAAGCTTGCACACGTTCTTGTAAAAGATGTTCATCATCTGGCAACAACGGCAAATGATCCAACTCATCTTCAGACAAGGCATGTGCGACATCTTCTGATTCATCGGTTAAAAGTGAGAGTGCGGCTGGCTCTAATTCTGGCACATTTAAAGTTTCTAAAATCTGCTGCCATTCGGTTTCGGTTGGTGCATTTGTCACACAAACTATACCTGTCAGCAAGCCATGTAACTCACTTGGGCTTGAAATTTCTTCAATGTTAGAAAAATTGCGGAACCATTCCGACCAACCTGAAATATCGTCTTGCATTCGTTTATCCAATCTCTATACTTCGTATATATTACCTTTGTTTGCAATACTGTGCGACCACGATATGTTAGAAGAATTACAGCGTCTACAAGCGTATATTGGTGTTTTAAAAACACGAATTAATCATTATGAAAGTGAAAATGCCGCCCTCAGCACAGCCAAGCAAACTGCTGAGGAACAGCATCATGCTCAAATTGTTCAAAGAAACGGCATCATTACTGCCAAGCAAGATGAAATTGAGAATCTGACTGAGCAATTAAGCAGCACGCAAGCGCAATTACAGCAGTTAAATCAAGATGCGACAGCACTGGCAGACCGTTACAGTCGTTTGGAAAAAAGCTGTACTGATTTGAAAAACCGCTTTCAGGAAATTTTGGCTGAGCGCAATGAATTACGCATTTTAAAAGAAAAAATGCTGAATGATCAGCGTTTAAATCAGCACGAAATTCAGACACTCAAACAAGAACGTGAAAGATTGTTACAAAAAAATGAGCATGCAAAAGCCAAAGTGGAAGCCATTATTCAGCGTCTTGCAATTTTAGGTACAGCTCAAGATCATCATGCGCAAGAAATTCAACAACTTGCCCACCCTGCCGAAGTGAGTGAGGAAGGTTAATATGTCAGTTCAAATTCCAATTGATTTACGTGTTTTAGGACATAGTTTCCGTTTAGCCACAACTGAAGAAAAAAGAGAAGATTTAGAGCGTGCGGCACAATTATTGAATGAACGCTATGATGAGTTTCGTCGTAAAGCGCCCAATATGGAACCGAGCAAACTGATTATTGTGGTGGCTTTAGAGTTGATGCAAGAGGTTCTTTCTATGAATAAATCTTTGCAGCATTATGAGCATTGTGAGCGTTTACTCAGCACCATTTTGCAAGAAGTTGAAGCCCTTACTTAAGTGGTGTTTTTTTGACTTAAGTTTGCATAAAGGCTATGCAAACAAGCTCTATCTTTATAGTTAATTCGTGAACATGAGTTGCCAAGCAACTTAGATGGGTTATACTAATTCTAACTCTGAGGTGTTCGCCAGCGAGTCTATATCCCTGCCGATACTTTAATCTTAGGATTGTGTTCTGCATATTTAGAGCGTATGCCCATCTCGTATGGGAAACCCAGCAAGTATGCGTCGCGTCCGCCTTGAACTTTTTCGGGTTCAGGGTAACGACATGCAGCGGCATCTTCGGAGCTATTTATTTTTAAATATCTAAAAATAAAATGTCTAAAAAATATAAAATCGTTTAGAAAAATGTATCAGCAGAAACCTTAAACCGCTCAGACAGCGCTTTAATATGACGAATATTCAACTGGCGTTTGCCGCTTAAAATCTCCGAAATCACAGATTGAGTTGCAACCTCTGCCAAGTCAGATTGACCTAATCCATGTTGCGCCATCAAAAAAGCTAAAGCAGCACGACCATCTCCATGAGGAATAGGCAGGTGTTCATTTTCATAAACAGAAACCAAGTCACCGAGTTGATGAATCAGCCCCATTAAAGGATGCGTTTCATCATCACCAACAATATCTAAAAGCTCATCTAAAGCCTCGACAAGTGCATGAAAATCTTTTTCATTTTCTGGTTTACTCAGCAAAGGAGCAACGTAGTGCCAGTGATCTACAGCCTGTTTAATCATTGCGTTCATACTAATCCTCCTTCCAATGACCTTTGTCATATTCTTTATGGGATAACACATGACGAATATACACACGCTTTGCCTGATACATCACAACAGCAATAAGTCGAATCTTATTCCCACCAATATCGAATACATGAAACTTTCCAACTTTATCAACTGCTGGAAATAACTGCTTCATTTCGGCAAAGTCTTTCGGATCATTTGCCTTAATAATTCGATACCAACCATCGAGTGCTGTTTCAGCCTGTGGCCACTTGTGCATTGCCTCTATAATTCTAGCGTGGGTGATCACATGCATAATATTTTATCGCATTTTGCTATAAATCAAGTATAAACTGATTATCGCATATTGCAATATTTTATAGCGAATTAAACAAACTCAGTTTCACCAACTTGATGATAGTGACGATTAAAATAAACCAACGCCTGATCTTGTTGATTTTTTTGAATAGCAACAATTGGGCAAATAAAAATAGTATGCGTCCCCACTTCTTGAATTTGTGAAATTTCACAATCAAAACTGACCAATGCATTTTTTAATATAGGAGCACCTGTTTCCAAAGCTGCCCATTCAGCCTGCTTAAAACGCTCATCGGAACTCAATTTTGATGAGGCAAATGCATTAGAAAGATGTTCTTGTTCTGCATTTAGCACATTCACACACAGCACTTTATTCTCTAAAAAACTGAGATGAGAACGCGATGATTTGTTCATACACACCAATAATGTTGGCGGTGTATCTGTCACGCTACATACCGCAGATGCAGTAAAACCATGACGTCCTGCATCTCCCATTGTCGTCACTACATTGACTGCACTTGATAAGAAAGACATTGCATTTTTGAAGTCTGTTGCTTTAACCATCACCGTATTCCAACACTCAACTTTTTTAGAAAGTTCAAAGGATGCTTTTTGCCTGAAAAAGCATCCCTGATTCACTTAACTTAAATTCACTTGGCTTGAATTCACTTCGCCTGATCGAACGCTTAACTAGATAATTCTTGGCGAATAATCTTCGTACCAGCAGCCAAAGCCTGTAACTTGCCTCGTGCAACCTGACGACTCAATGGTGCCATTCCACAGTTAGTCGATGGGTACAACTTGTTAGCATCGACAAATTGCAATGCTTTGCGCAATGTATCTGCAACTTCATCGGCTGTTTCAATCGTATTCGTTGCGACATCAATCGCACCCACCATCACCTTTTTACCACGGATAAGTTCAAGCAAATCCATCGGAACACGTGAGTTGTGACATTCCAGTGAGATAATATCCAAATTAGACTGCTGTAGTTTTGGGAAAACTGCTTCGTATTGACGCCATTCTGAGCCGAGTGTTTTTTTCCAATCGGTATTGGCTTTAATGCCATAGCCATAGCAAATATGCACGGCTGTTTCACATTTCAAACCTTCTAACGCGCGCTCTAATGTTGCCACGCCCCAGTCATTCACCTCATCAAAAAACACATTAAACGCAGGTTCATCAAACTGGATGATATCCACGCCTGCTGCTTCAAGTTCACGCGCTTCCTGATTCAGGATTTTGGCAAATTCCCACGCCAGTTTTTCACGGCTCTTGTAGTGCGCATCGTATAAAGTATCAATCATGGTCATAGGACCAGGCAGCGCCCATTTGATGGGTTGATCTGTCAGTGAACGCAGGAATTTGGCATCTTCAACAAAGACTGGTTTTTGCCTAGAAACTGCACCCACCACAGAAGGGACACTGGCATCATAACGATCACGAATTTTGACTGTTTCACGTTTTTCAAAATCGACACCTTCAAGGTGTTCAATAAAGGTGGTGACAAAATGCTGACGGGTTTGCTCCCCATCACTCACAATATCAATCTCTGCTTGCTGTTGTTCATGCAGTGATAGACGTAGCGCATCTTGTTTTGCGTCCAGTAATTCTTGCCCTGTTAATTTCCAAGCTGACCAAAGCTTTTCAGGTTCTGCGAGCCACGAAGGTTTAGGTAAACTGCCAGCCGTTGAGGTCGGTAATAAAATAGCCATTTTGAATCTTCTATCTGTATTTTAAGTTAAGCAACACGTTCTTGATTGGCAGCATGTAGCGGCACGAACTTGGCAGCCCATTGTTCAAGAATATCTTGATAAGGCTTGATAAAGTTTTCTTCAGTCCATTTGCCCTGCTTGACTGCCAACTGACCTCGCTCAACACGGTCATATACAACTTGGGTTAATGAATAATCCTGATAATTCAAACTTGGCTGATAGACCTCGCCTGCAGGTGAGTTGGTGTTATAAATTTCAGGACGATAAATTTTCTGGAAACTTTCCATAGTACTGATGGCACTGATCAACTCAAAATCTGTGTAATCATGCAGTAAATCGCCAGAAAAATAGAACGCAAGCGGTGCATTGCTATTTTCAGGTTTGAAGTAACGCACGGTTAAACCCATTTTTTCAAAATAGTCATCGGTTCGTGAATATTCATCATTTTTATATTCTGTACCTAAGACAGGATGCACATTGGTCGTACGATAATAAGTTTTTGTGGTTGATACGCTCAGGCAAATCACAGGTTGTTTTTGAAACTCAGCTTGGAACACTGCTGAACTGACCAAATGCTGATAAAGCTTGCCATGTAAATCACCAAAACTTTCAGGCTTTTCATTTACTTTGCAGCCTAATGCTGGCAAGACCACACTAAAATCATAATCACGAACATACGATGAAAAACTGTTGCCAATCATGCCTTCAATACGTTCATTTGTTTGATGATCTGTGATCGTACTTTTTAGCATTTCAATGAATGGAAAAGTTTTGCCATTTCCTTCAATATCAATTTCTGCAGAAATAATGTCGATTTCAAGCGAATAACGATCACCTTTTGGGTTATCGCAAGATGCCAGCGAGTTAAAACGATTATTGATCATCGCTAAAGTTCTGCGTAAATTTTCCTGACGGCTTTCACCACGCGCCAAATTTGCAAAATTGGTGGTTAAACGCGTGTTGTTAGCAGGTTCATAGTTTTCGTCAAAACGAATACGTTTAATTGAACAGGTGAATGGCTTTGTCATGATGATCTACTACCCAAATTTAAAAAGTTAAAATTTCTGAATGAGGGTATTTATACTGGAACGACAAAGTGAATAAAAATGATTTAACCTCAGTCCAAAGTGAATTTTATTCACCTTAATTTAAAATATGCAGCAAAACATCTAAAAATGATGGTTTTTCTGTTATCCCTTAAATTTAAAATTAAAATAAATATTTCAATAACAACAAGTTAAAACCAAAAAATATTTTTATTCCGATAAATATTGAAGAGTATATTTTAGAGGACAGCACATAGTTCATTCAGCAGATTTCAGCCCTGAATGAATGAAACTCAGCTTGAAGTTAGAAAATCTCAGCTTCTGATTGGCTTGGTTTAGCATCTTCGTGATCAAAATGTATTCAGTTGGTCACATCAAAAAACAACGAGAAAAAATCGGCAGGCAAAAAAATAGGTCAATTCGTCAGTTGACCAATTGACCTTACGATAAGCTCACACATTGGAGCTTCTTAGATGATGCAGTTTTATTGAACTTGTGCAGGAAAATCATCTTCTGCCAATGCAGCCGTAATTTGATCTACAGTTGCAGTGCTTTCCACGGTCACAATTTTAGTCGCTAAATCGACTTCAACTTTTGCAGCAGGATCAACATCTTGAATGGTTGCCGTGACACCACGTGCACAACCGCCACAAGTCATATTTTCAATCAATAGTTTCATTGCGAACTCCACACTTCTGCCTTTGTTGAACTGTAGTTTAAAGCTTACCATGCTGGCAAGGTCAAGCCTATTTTGGGCTAAAATTTACTTGACCTTACCATCGTGTCAATCTATATGCTAAACACATCCTCCAAATTATAGAGACGACCATGGACGCAAAACACCCAAATGCCTCTCCCTATCAGGAAACTTTGTCTATAGAAGGCATGACCTGTGCCTCATGTGTCGGGCGTGTCGAAAAAGCCTTAAAAAAAGTCGATGGTGTAGAAAAAGCTGAAGTGAATCTTGCAACAGAAAAAGCACTGATTCACGCATCGCAACCTTTAGACCGTGCACTGCTCATTAAGGCAGTGCAACGTGCAGGTTTTGATGTAGCTGCCATTCAACCAATCGAACTGTCTATTGATGGCATGACTTGTGCTTCGTGTGTAACACGTGTCGAAAAAGCCTTAAAGAAAGTGCCTGGTGTAGAACAAGCCAATGTCAATTTGGCGACTGAACATGCATGGATTCAGCCGAATGCCACTGTTTCTAGCCAAGACCTGATTCGAGCGATTCAAAAAGCAGGTTATGACGCCAAACTGCTGCAACACGACTCTAACGAACAACACGATAAAAAGAATCTGGAACAGCAACAACTGAAACGTGATTTAGTAATTTCACTGATTTTAGCCTTGCCTGTGTTTATTCTGGAAATGGGATCACACATGATTCCTGCCTTTCACATGTGGGTGATGCACAATATTGGGCAACAACAAAGTTGGTTGATTCAATTTGCTTTAACCACATTGGTGCTGCTGTTACCAGGACGTCGTTTTTATCAAAAAGGGATTCCAGCGCTGTTACGTTTTGCGCCTGATATGAACTCTTTGGTGGCGGTAGGAACTTTGGCTGCATACAGTTTTTCATTGGTGGCAACGTTTATGCCGCAGCTTTTACCAGAAGGCACAGTGCATGTTTATTATGAAGCTGCGGCAGTGATTGTCAGTTTAATTTTGCTAGGGCGCTATTTCGAAGCCAAAGCCAAAGGTCGCACTTCACAAGCCATTCAGCATTTAATTGGTATGCAAGCCAAAACTGCGCGTATTCATCGAGATGGTCAAATCATTGAAGTACCTGTGGCAGAAGTCAGTTCCAATACCATTGTCGAAATCCGCCCGGGTGAACGTATTCCTGTAGATGGTGAAGTAGTCGAAGGTCATAGTTATATAGATGAATCGATGATTACAGGTGAACCTGTTCCTGTGGCAAAACAAGTGGGCAATCAAGTTGTAGGCGGTACCATCAACCAAAATGGCACACTAAATATTCGTGCTACTGCCATTGGTGAAGCTTCGGTGTTGGCGCAAATTATTCGTATGGTCGAACAAGCGCAAGGCTCTAAATTACCTATTCAAGCCTTGGTGGATAAAGTGACCATGTGGTTTGTACCTGCCGTGATGTTATTGGCTGCACTTACTTTTATTGTGTGGTTTATTTTTGGTCCAGAACCTACCCTAACCTTTGGTTTAGTCAATGCAGTCGCTGTTCTAATTATTGCCTGCCCATGTGCGATGGGTTTAGCCACACCGACTTCAATTATGGTGGGAACAGGTCGTGGCGCAGAAATGGGCGTGCTGTTTCGTAAAGGCGAAGCTTTGCAGCTTTTGCAAGATGTTAAAGTGGTCGCGGTGGATAAAACAGGAACGCTCACCGAAGGCAAACCGATATTAACCGATTTTCATGTGCAATCGGGTTTTGATGCAGATCAGGTCTTTGCACTTTTGGCATCGGTAGAAGCGAAATCTGAGCATCCCATTGCACTGGCGATTGTGCAAGCTGCAACAGAAAAGCAAGTCAGTTTACTGCCTGTGACCGAGTTTGACAGCATCACAGGTTCAGGTATTGAAGCACTGGTGAATGGTCAACGTATTCAGATTGGTGCAGACCGTTATATGCAACAAATTGGGCTAGATGTTAGCGCTTTTAATGCAGAAGCTGCACGTTTAGGACAAGAAGGCAAAACACCCATTTATATGGCGATTGATCAACAACTGGCAGCCATTGTTGCCGTTGCAGACCCAATTAAAGACACGACTTTTGCTGCTATTGCGGCGTTGCATCAACTGGGTTTAAAAGTGGCGATGATTACGGGAGATAACCGACATACGGCTCAGGCAATTGCTGCACGTTTACAGATTGATCATGTGGTGGCCGAGGTTTTACCTGAAGGCAAGGTCGATGTTGTACGTGAATTACAACAGCAATTTGGACGTGTGGCTTTTGTGGGTGATGGTATTAATGATGCCCCTGCTTTGGCACAAGCCGATGTTGGAATTGCGATTGGTACAGGTACAGATGTTGCGATTGAAGCAGCCGAAGTTGTATTGATGTCGGGCAATTTACAAGGTGTGCCCAATGCAATTGCTTTGAGTAAAGCCACTATCCGCAATATTCGTCAAAATCTGTTTTGGGCATTTATTTATAATATTGCCTTGATTCCAATTGCTGCAGGCGTGCTATACCCGTTTGCAGGTATTTTGCTCTCGCCTATTTTTGCTGCGGGCGCGATGGCATTATCTTCAGTGTTTGTATTGGGTAATGCGCTCCGTTTAAAATATTTCCAAGCAGCACAGATTTAAATGCAACATACAAAAGGGTTTAGAAGATTGCTCTACGCCCTTTTTATGAGAGAAGTCACATGAATATTGGTCAAGCCTCTAAGCTATCGGGTATTTCCAGCAAAATGATTCGTTATTATGAGCAAATTGGTTTACTGGATACCGCCAAACGCTCTGCTTCGGGTTATCGGATTTATTCTGAGCAAGATTTAAAAACTTTGTCTTTTATTAAGCATGCACGGGATTTGGGGTTTTCTTCTGAGCAAATGAAAGAATTGCTAGGTTTATGGAAAAATGCTGACCGACAAAGTGCAGAAGTGAAGCAACTCACGCTTAAACATATTGAAACCTTAAAACAGAAGATTACGCAATTACAGGAAATGGCGAACTGGTTGCAAAGCTCTGCAGATCATTGCTCTGGCGATGAACAGGCAGATTGTGTGATTTTGAAAGATATTGAATTGGGGAAGTGATTTGGAATTAAGCTTCCCCCATTCAAACAAGACCTGACAGTTATCCACTTGTTAGAAACCATTGTTGTATCTGTCAGCTTAAATTTAACTTAGGAAATCTACATCCCTATCTTTTTAATACATAGCATAAAAAAACTCACACTTTGGGGAAGTGTGGGGGGAAACTTGGAATATCTGTTACTTTATGGGAGCGTATTATATATAAACACAATTTGAATTGATAGATATTCTAAACAATTTACGAGATAAATTTAACACTTTTTAAGAATCTCTCCGATAAACTGCACAACAATCAAGTTTTAGCACTATTCATTACGCATATTTTAGCGCGGTAATTCATACCCTTTTTCATTAATTAAACGAACCGCAGCATCACAGACTTCTGCATCATAAATTGTACCGTGTCCACGTATGACTTCTGCAAGTGCGACATCTACCCCTAATGCGAGGAGAAATAAATGACTTTAAGTCAAATACGTCTGGCGATACTAAGTCACGAGATAATTTAGGCATACTTTACCCTGCACCCAACCGATGAATGGTTTTTAGACTGACTTCGCTCACTACAGGTACGACAATATTCTGAAAAGACATCACGATATTTCCTATTTACTTGCAAGCCTGATTGAATCAATCTCTTTTATCATCTTACAAGCTATTGATCATTTTTTAAGGCATTTAAAGGTTGAAATTTAAGGAAATTTTATAAAAAACTCCAAGCTCAAACTCAAAAACCACATTACGACTTCATCTATTTTGTGAAATACCTCTCATTTTTAAACGATAAATTTTTTAGAATGATTTATGCTATATCACACATCAATAAACGAAAATTGAATAACAAGAGAGTTTGATCTATGCCACATTCTTACCACCTCGAAAAACACTATATTGAACGGTCTGGATGGTTACGTGCTGCAGTATTGGGTGCGAACGATGGGATCATTTCTGTGACCAGTTTGGTCGTGGGGATGGCAGCCAGTGGTGCATCTTCTCAAACATTGTTAATTACCTGTATTGCAGGCTTAATTTCGGGCGCTGCTTCTATGGCAGCAGGTGAATATATTTCGGTGAAATCTCAACAAGACATTGAACAAAATGACCTTGCGATGGAAGCACGCGAATTAAAAATCAATCCAGAGCATGAGCTAAAAGAACTCACCAATATTTATATGATTCGCGGTTTAGATGCCGAATTGGCAGAACAAGTCGCCATACAACTGACTGCACACAATGCTTTAGATGCTCATGCCCGTGACGAAATTGGTATTTTAGAACACACCTCAGCGCAGCCATTTATGGCAGCTTTTTCGTCGGCATTGGCATTTACTGTAGGTTCATTATTCCCGTTGGTGTCTATTTTACTCTTACCTGAACATCTGTTAGACAAAGGCGTGATGTTGGTCGGTGTAATCAGTCTAGGGGTTATGGGTGCGCTTGCCAGCTATGTCGGTGGCGCAAGTATGTGGAAAGGTGCATTGCGTGTCATGATCTGGGGTATTGTCGCCATGGTATTCAGTGCGTGGATTGGTTCAATGTTCCATGTCGCTGTGGCTTAAAATCTAGAAAACTCAGTATAAAAATCTGCCCTATCTTTGGATAAAAATATGTTCAGAGATAGGGCAAGCTTCAGAAATAACATGAATGAACAGCTTATCCATGCAAAGTTTATATCTCTAAAACTTCTATCTTCAAAGTTAATCAAATAAAACTACAACAGATTCAGCCCACAATTTTAAGTCAGTTTTAAGTTTCAAATTTTAAACTAAAGCATCTTAAAGTCTTTTGAATCATTGACAATGTCTAAGCAGCCCGAATCACCACTTGCTCCATCTATCTTTGCCCGACTACGCTTTTGGCAAAAACCGATTTCTTTATTCTATTTCAATCTACTGCTTGCCCTATGGTTAGGCTTGGTATTGAACTATGGATTTTATGAGAAAATTCAACAATTCACACCTTATCAGGGCATTAAAGCCATAGGCTTATTGATTGCAACTGTGATCGTCATCGTATCGGCGTATCATCTGTTGCTGCAATGGCTAAACTGGCGTTGGAATGCCAAAATATTAGCCAGTATTTTGATTGTAGTCGGTGGATTCAGCGCTTATTTTGTTAATAGCTTGGGCGTAGTGATTACCGCAGACCAAATTCAAAATATGCTGCAAACCGATGTACGTGAAGTACGTGATCTTTTGTCTGTACGCTTAGTGGTTTGGAGTGTGCTGTTTGTACTATTGCCATTGGTCTTGGTGTGGTCTGTTAAAATTCAGCCGACTCATTTTGCCCGTCAATTACTGCAAAAGACTTTAGGCAGTGTAGTTTCGATTGTGCTGATTTTGGGTTTATTGTTCTGTTTTTATGTGGATTATGCTGCAATCTTCCGCGAGCATCGTGATTTAAAAGGCATGCTTTCTCCACAAAATGCGATTGCCTCTAGTCTATCGTATTATAAAAAGAAAGCACCCAAACAGAATTTGCCGCTGCTGCGCTATGGTGAAGATGCACATTTAATTCAACGTGCGCAAACAGGCACAGCACCCAAAATTATGCTGTTGGTGGTTGGTGAAACTGCACGTGCTGAAAGCTTCTCGCTGAATGGCTACGCAAAAAATACCAACCCTGAACTCTCTAAGCTGCCTGTGATTAATTTCACTCAAGTCAGCTCTTGTGGTACAGCCACGGCTGTTTCTGTGCCGTGCATGTTCTCGGGGATGCCACGCCAAAATTATGATGAACAACTGGCAAGTCACCGTGAAGGATTACTGGATATTGCTCAGCATGCTGGTTATCAAGTCACTTGGATTGATAACAATTCAGGCTGTAAAGGTGCCTGTGATCGGGTGCAGCAATATCAAATTCCTGCAGCGCTAAAACAAAAATGGTGTGATGCTAGCGGTGAATGTTTAGATGAAATTTTAGTGGACAGTTTACAGGCTTATCTTGCTCAGCTTGACCCGAAAGACAGACGTTCACATTTAATTATCTTGCACCAAATGGGCAGTCATGGACCTGCTTATTTCAAACGCTCAACCGTAGCTTATCAACCCTTCCAACCGACGTGTAACAGCAATGCGATTCAGGGTTGCAGTGCCGATGCCTTACGCAATACCTATGACAACTCGATTGTGTATACCGACCATGTTTTAAGTCAGTTGATTCAAACTTTAGAGCAACAAAAACACTATCAAACTGGTTTTTGGTATTTATCTGATCATGGTGAATCGACAGGCGAGCATGGTTTATATTTACACGGCGCACCGTATTCTATGGCACCGACTCAACAAACTCATGTACCGATGCTGATGTGGTTTTCAGAAGCTTGGCAACAACAAAATTCCGCGCAAGTGAATTGCTTAAAAGCACAACGCCAAGCAGCATTGAGTCAGGACAATCTTTTCCCAAGTTTATTGAGCTTACTAGATGTAAAAAGCCAAGTGATTGATCCGAAAAATGATATGCTGAATCAATGTTCTGCCCCATCTACCACTCAACCGCAGCACGAGTCATCACATGCCTAAAATATTAATCATTGAAGATGATTTTATGATTGCCGAATCGACCCAAACCTTGCTCAAGTTACAGCAATTTGATGTTACTTGGGGGAACAACGGGATTGATGGCTTAAAGCAATTAGAGCAGCAAGATATCCAGTTGGTGTTGCTGGACTTAGGCTTACCCATGATGGACGGCATGCAGGTATTAAAAAACATTCGCCAGTTACATCCACAATTGCCCGTGCTGATTATTTCTGCGCGTGATCAATTGCAACAACGGGTGGATGGTTTAAATCAGGGTGCAGATGATTATTTAATTAAACCCTATGAATTTGATGAATTACTGGCGCGAATTTATGCCCTGCTCAGACGTAGCGGCGCACAAAATCCTGTAAACGATACCGCACATATTTTAAGTTATGGCGATTTAGTCTTAGATACCGAACAACATTTGGCAAAATTCAAAGGTGAATATATCGAATTGTCGAATCGTGAATGGGCAATTTTAATGGCTTTGGTCAGCCACCCTAATAAAATTTTCTCTAAAAGTAATTTAGAAGATAAATTATATGATTTTGACAGTGAAGTCAGCAGCAACACCATTGAAGTCTATATTCACCATTTACGCGCCAAACTTGGCAAGGACTTTATTCGTACCATTCGTGGTTTGGGCTACCGTTTAGGGCAAATTTAATGCAATCCTACTCTTTGCAAAAACGTCTGATTGTTTATGTTTCTATCTTTAGTGTCATGTTGGGCTGCGTTTTGGTATTTGCAGCGTATCGAATTGCCCTAGAAGAAATGAATGAAATTTTAGATGCACAAATGCAAAGTTTGGCGGAACGCATTGCAGCAAACCATCCAGAACCTACACAAAGCCAAATCAATTTAAATCAGAGATATAGTGAAGAAGACTTATTTGTCGATATTTGGTCTTATACCGATGCAACACCACAATTACACCCTCAAGGTGTGTTGCTACAACCCGTAGAAAAACCAGGGTTTTATAATCATCAAACTGAATCTGGACTGTGGCATACATATATTTTGCCGCAGGAAAATCTACAAATTCAAATTAGCCAGCAAAACTCTGTGCGCCAATATTTAGCTTTAGAGTTAGCGGCAAATATGTTTATTCCTTACGCACTATTTTTACCCTTTGCCCTTTTGGCTTTGGGTTGGCTCATTCGTCATAATTTCCAACCGCTCAATGACTTTAAAAGCGAATTGGCACGTCGTAAAGCGCAGGATCTCAGCCCGATTCACATGTTGGATTATCCTGTCGAGCTTGCACCCACGATTCAGGAAATGAATCAGTTATTTACGCGAATTTCTGCCGCACAGCAGGAACAGCGCCAGTTCGTTGCCGATGCTGCACATGAGTTACGTACCCCGCTCACCGCACTTAATTTACAAGTACAAATTTTATTGCAGCAATTTCCACATAGTGATGCTCTCAATAATTTAAGCCAAGGGGTTTTGCGTTTACAGCATTTGGTCAATCAGTTATTAAGCTTAGCCAAGCAAGATGCCTCAGATAGTCTAATTGAAAGCGATCAAGCTCTATCTTTAAATCAAATGACCATTGCCTGTGTGGAACAGCTCATTCAATTGGCATTGCAAAAAGATATTGATTTAGGTGTCGAACAACGCCAAGAGTTGAATATTCATGGACAAAGTTCTGCTTTGCATTCCATTATTTATAATTTAATTGATAATGCGATTAAATATACCCCCAAACAAGGCGTGATTAATGTGACTATTTTTCAGCAAGAACAACATGCAATTTTGCAAATTGAAGACAGTGGTGCAGGCATTGACCCCGCACTATTCAATCAAATTCGACAGCGTTTTTACCGTATTCATAACCATGCGGAAATTGGTAGTGGTTTAGGTTTATCTATTGTAGATAAAGCCACCCAACGCTTAGGTGCAAGTTTAGAGTTTTCTAAAAGTGCCAGTTTAGGTGGTTTATGTGTGCAGGTTAAATTTCCGATGCGTTAAGATCGGGTTTTAAGTTAGATTTTGAGTGTGCAATTTATGCGCCAAGAATGCATAGGCAACCACATTCAAACACCAAGTAATCCAGCCTGTCCAAAGATTATGACTAAAAAAATGTGCCCCGCGCATCATTTGCGCCCAGCCCATCCCCATGCCTAAAATACATGCTGCAATTAAGAAAAAATAAGCACGTTTAGGTTGAGCAACCCGATAAACAAAATATCCTACCAATAAAGCAAAACCACTTGAGGCATGCCCACCAGGAAAACAATGCCCTGCCGTTGCACTTAAATCCCACCAAACGCCATGCGCTGTGGCAATGCTCATATCCCACGGGCAAGCATGTGCCGACTGCGATTTAAGTATTGCAATCACACTGGTTGAAATCACCGCCATCCAAAAGAAATAGCCAAACTCCCAACGACGAGCACGTAATTTTTGAAATCTGAAAGACAGCAACCAAGCCAGCAAATAGCTCAGATATACTGCAATCAGGATATATTTGACATAACGATGATTTAATTCAGCCAATGCCCAATTTTGTCGCAGTGGAAATTCTGCATGTGCATCTATAAAAGGTTGAATTAGGTGTAAATCTAGCGTGCCTGCAACGCTAAAAAAATTGAGCAATATCAGCAAACTCAGAAGGAGTAAAATTGCTTGAAGAAGTAAAAATTTTGAATGCTGATGCCGCATGAGGATTACTCAACTCACTATCTATTTTAAAGTCTGTCTTATGCTTTTTTGAAGAATTAAGCAGAAATCAGGCATGCGCCCCAAGTCAATGTGATAATTGCCAAAGCAACAAATTGCGCTGCACTGCCCATATCTTTGGCATTTTTAGACAAGGGGTGTTGCTCCATCGAAACACGATCGACCACGGCTTCAATAGCAGAGTTAATCAGTTCGACAATGATGGCAAGTAAACACACCACAATCATGAGCACTTGTTCAACACGACTGACAGGCATGAAAAAACTGAGCGGGATCAGCAGTAAATTAATCAGAATGATTTGCCGAAATGCCGCTTCATTTTGAAAGGCGGCTTTAAAGCCTGCCAAAGAATAGCCTGTGGCATTCAAAATCCGTTGTAAACCAGAAGTGCCTTTGTAAGGAGAGCGTGGAAGCATAGTGAATCTGATTTGAAATAAATCGGATGTTAAGTGGTTTAGCTTAAAATTGGCTTAACTATAACCTTTTGAGACTATTAAATTAAATCGGTGTAATATGTAACATTATGAGTGCCCTATTGAATAATAAGACTCCATCTAAAGTAAGCTCTAAATACCATCAATTTCTTATTGTTGAATCTAAGGTTGTATCAATTGCTCGGCTTCAACTTGCTTAATATCAAAATCAGGACTTTCTTTGGCTTGAATAATTTGCACAGGAATAAAGCGCACTTGAACCACACTTGGTTTTCCACGTGGGTCTTGTGCTAATTTTTGATTCAATGCAGAAATCTGTTGAGGTTTTGGCGCTATATCTCCACGCAAGACTACGCGAATTAAAGTCATCTCTTTACGCCGATCAAACTGCACCGTATCAATCAAATTATTATGTTGATTAAATTGACTTTCAATCAAGCTTTCTACCTGATGTTCATACATCTGTTTATTTAACATCATCATAAAGTTAAAGCTTAAATAGATACCCAGCGCAAAAAGTACTAAAAGACTCACGATATTTCTTTTAATAAATTCAATTACTGTGCTATTTACTTCTTCATCTGAACCGCGTCTAAAACCAGCTGCCCATAACACCAGTGAAGAACTAATTTGAATAGCAACAATATTGGTCAGTGCCAACAGCAGAGCATTTGCTGCATGTTTCCATTCCAGATGCGCAATTAATATGCCACTTGCAACCAGCGGCGGTACCAAAGCAGTCGCAACTGCAACGCCAACAACAGCCACAGACAGACGTGGTGAAACGGCTGCAAATGCCCCTGCTGCACCACCCGCAAGTGCAATCATTAAATCCATAATGGTAGGCTGAGTTCTAGACAGAATTTCATGGGTGATAGGTAAGTTAATATTGATAAGACCTAAAATGATGCCAATACTGACAATCATCGACACACCTAAAACTAAGGTTTTAAATGCTGTTTTAAAAAACAACCATCGATTATCAATAAATGCTAAAGCCATACCTGAAATGGGACCAAGCATCATCGCAACCAGCATTGCACCAATCACCACTGCAGCTGAATTAGACAATAAACCATAGCCTGCAATAATAGCTGCCAAAGCATTCATTATAAAAAAGGTTTTGCTTGGCAAGGCATCGGCCTGAATATTCAGCCGTACTTGTTTATGATCAATCTTTTTAGAGTTTTCGCGCTCCGCTTGTTTGTATTTCAGCTTTTCTTTCAGAAGTTCATATTTTTCTTGTTCAGGACTGTCTTCAACCACAATCGTTGGATCTTGATCTTTTTCCATCGCATGCCTCTGTGTTAGCTGAATAGGAATCTATCCAAATTCTCATGTAGCCGTAGACTTTGTGCAATTCCGCCCAGCATGTTTGGCTTCATACAATTTATTATCTGCAAGTTTAAGCACTTCAGAAATATCCTCTGCATCTTTAAACCAAAATGCGATACCAATTGAGATGGTAATTTCACCCATACCATTAATATTGGTTTGTTGCATGGTCGTTCTTAAACGCTCCGCAGCTTTATATGCCACACTTGGGTCGGCAGTCGTCATCAGCACTAAAAACTCTTCGCCCCCAGAACGGCAACAAATATCATGATCCCTAAAATTAGTTTGCATTATTTGGGCGAGCGTTTGCAGTACCATATCACCTTGATCATGCCCATAGTGATCATTAACTTTCTTAAAGAAATCAATATCAATAGACAATGCTGCAAACTCAGTTCGGGTTTTGACCAACTCATTTAAAAATAATTGCATCCCACGACGGTTATATAAACCTGTCAATGGATCAGTATTGACGTGATGCTTTAACTCCGCAATCCGATGACTAAAGGTTTCCGAACTGAGTAATAATGAGGTTCTAAACTTTAATACCTCGAAATACCACGGGTCGACTTCTTTAATTTTATCTTGAATTTCAGCCTGATTCAGCATACTTGCCATACGTGCCAAGCGGTTCAAAGGTGAAGAAATAAAGCTTGAGATATACCAAACCAATAAGAAAATAAATAAGTAAAAAATAAAGATTCCAACCGATACTTTTAAAATCAAGGTATTGGCTTGTGCAAGTAAATCCTCTGTCGGCTGCTGAGAAACCACAATCCAATTTACACTTGGAATATGTGCAAAACCTGCCAAATTATCTATACCTAAACTATTTTTTAAACGGATTGAGCCATTTTTATGCTGATTAATATAATCCAACCCCGTATTGTTGATAATTTTTTCACCAATACGATTTTTATCTGGATGAAAAATAATACGGTTATGTTGATCAATCACATACATATAACTTTTTTTATAGTCATATTGTGTATTCAGCATTGTATTTAATAAGTTTTTCCGTTGTAAATAAATCGTACCACTGATCATCCCTAAATAATTATCTTTGCCATTATAAACAGGCTGAGACATCATGACCAAAAGATTATTTTTTACAGACCAATAGGGTGTAGAAATATAAGTTTTCTTTTTTTCAGTTGACTCTACTATACCCAATGAATTATAATCTTGACCGAAATTAAAATTCAAACTACTGGGTGCAAATGCCAAAACATGCTTATTTTCACCCACAATTAAAACACTATTAAAGTTATCAGACTGATTCTTTAAACGCTCTACTTCAGATTTTCTTACATCTATATTATAAAAATTTTTCTCTAATACTTTAGCACTATATTCTAATTCTTTTAACATATCAGTAAAATGCTGATTGGCACTGGTCGCAATTTTTTCTGCATACTTTTCATTCACTGAAAGTGAATTTTGAATTAATTGTTGTTTAATTGCATAATTTAAAATAAAAATACTTACGACAAATAAGCCTGATACACTTAAAATTGTGGAAATTAAAATAAGTTTACGCAGATCCAATCCAAGTCGTAGTAAAAAATGTTTCAACAGTTCCTACCCCAAAAATTCAAAAACTGTGACAATTGCCAACTTTAACACATAATTTTACAACTCAATCACATAATTTTAAAGCAATATAGTTGAATTTTTGATGTTCAATTCAACAAATTGGATAATTCGCTTGTTGCTGACCACAAACTAAATCAGAAATATATCCTCTAAATACAATTTCTACCACACACTTCCTAAGAATGCACCGACTAATAACAAATAAAGACAACTTGAATTTTTTCGTTCTTATTTTTTGCTGAAAACCTTGTCTATTCGATAAATTTTTAGGGTCAATTACTCATAAAATTACAAAAAATAAATATTTATTCCATGCTTTAAATTTATCCTATCCACCTAATAAATAAATTGTTTTCTCTTATGTTTAAGACACTTTTCACTATAAGCAGTTGCTCACTTTTAACAGCATGTATTGTAGTTGACGGAACAGCATCGGGGCAGATTCCCAATATCGTCATTCAACCTCAAATTCCAGCAAGTACACCTGTAGAACGTCCTGCACAACAAACCATTTATATGCCAACACCTATGCCTTATCCTGCACAAACATGGCAACAAAAAGTCAAAATTAAAACCTATGATGGTCGCTGCGTAGATTTTAGTCGCAGTAATCAACGCTCCATTCAGACTTCACATTGTCATGATGGTACCAATCAGCATTTTATTTTCCATCCTGATCAAAGCATTACCGTGCAAGGTAAATGTCTAGATGTAGCAGGAAAACAGAAACATGATGGTGCTGAAGTAATTGCTTATACCTGTAATGGACAAAGTAACCAAAAATGGTATCTCGATGGTCAGCGTATTCGTAGTGCAGATACAGGCAAATGTTTAGATATTTATAATGGAAAAATGAAAATGTATAGCTGCAATCAAAATCGTGGGCAGAAATTTAGTTTTATTGCCTTATAAAAAAGAATCACTAATTCCCTCAGCCTAGCCTGCTCTTTTGAAGATGAGGGAATTAGCGAATGATAATTTAAAAAATTATAAAAATTTTACTTTAAATACGATTAATTAAGGATGCTGACTAAACAAATCAAAAATCACTTTTCTTAACCACTGATGACTGGTTTGGTGATGACAAGACGTATGCCAATATTGTCGTACAGGATAGGTTGGAAAATTCAAAGGCGCACTCACTACTTGTAAATTCCCGCGTGCCAATAACACCTCACTTAAATAATAAGGCACTGTCGCAATCATATCGGTTTCTTGCACAATTAAACCGACCCCTAAATAACTTGGGATACTCATTAGAATATTACGTCTTAAACCACGATTGCTTAATTCATTTTCAATATGGTAGTGACCTATACTGGTATCTACATCGACATGCGATTCACGAATATAAGCTTCAACATCTAAACTTTTTTCACAAATACGTGGATGATCTTTACGACTAATCACCACATAATATTGTAAAAATAATTGCTGCTGATAAAAACCCTGCTCTAACTCAGGTAAAAAACCAATCGCAAAATCAATTTCACCATTTGCCATTTGATAACTGGTTTCACGGGTAATAGGACGAATTTTAATCCGCACTGAAGGTGCATATTTTTTTAAAAACTTGGTCAGTTTTGGCAATAAAACCAAATGCGAAACATCGGTCATTGCCAAGGTAAATAATTGATCGGAATGTGTCGGATCAAAATCGACTTTAAAATTATTGACCGTTTCAATTTTATTAATAATTTCACTAATCGGTGAAAAAATCTGTTTCGCCAACTCTGTAGGCAACATTTCATTGCCAACCCTTAAAAATAATGGGTCATTAAAATGCTGACGAATTTTATTTAAACAGTTACTAACCGCAGGCTGACTCATGCCCAATGCATCTGCTGCTGCAGACACATTTTTTAATTTATATACATAGTAAAAAATCTGTAGCAGTTTGCTATCTAACTTAAACATATCCATCTTTCCTTAGAATCAGTTTCACTGCTCAGTTTTCATCCTTATTTAACGCCAAGCTTTTAATTTAGAGCTATGCCCAATGCCCACATTAAAACAATTGGTCGGATCCAATTTTTGATAATGCTGCTTTAAGGCAGGCTTCGCCACATATAAATGCCCAACATTATGCTCTGCAGGATACTCTGCCCCACGTGCATCAAGCAATGACCACATTTGATGTTCCATCGCCAACGGGTCTACGCCTTTTTTAATAATATAGTCCTGATGAAAGACATGACATAAAAAATGACCATAATACAACTTATGTATAATCGCCTGCTCCAACTCTTCGGGCAAGGTTTCAACCCATTGCTGATCATTACGTCTTAACGCAATATCTAAAGCAACAATGTCTTCCACTTCATTTCGATGTGTATCACGATAACGAATTGCAGCACCTGCCACTGCAAAGCGATGCAGAAAAGCCTTACGGCCTTCATCTTCATTACATAGAAAAAAACTGCCGGAATTGCGCGTGATAAAATAATCCATTAAAAACTGCTGTACTGCCGCAACATCTTGCTGCTCAATGCGCAAAATAAAATGATGTTCATACAAATCACGAAATTGGTTCATGCGTTCTGGTAAATGATTTGGCAGTAGTTTCGTGAACATTTGCAAAACTTTATCCGACAATCCACGCATGCCCCAACGGGTTAGAAAACCATCAACTTTGTCTTTCATGGCAAAAGCTGCAGGTACTTTACTGGTGCCAAACTTCTCGATAAACAAGAAGCTGTCTTTGCCATATTCTGCACCAATGTCATAGGCATCTCGATGAATATACTCGCCAGCAATCGGTACACGCGGCAAATCACGTAATAAAAAACGGCGAATCGCGGTTAAATCATCCTGCTGATTGCTGCCGATATAAAACACCTGACTCGGAATTTTCTCAAATGTATCCAAACGCACTGCAAACACACAGACTTTACCTGCCGAACCCGAAGCTTCAAACAAACGGCTCGGGTCGGCATTAAACCGTGCAGGCGTATCGGCATCGACTTGGGCAACATCATGCACGTAACGCTGATCTGAAGCACAACAATGTTCCGAATATTCAATATCTTCAGGGCGATATTGTTGTTGCTCAAGTTTGGTTAAAATTTCTTCTGGCGAGTTCCCTAAATTCACCCCCAAATGATTGATGAGTTGCAACTCGCCCAGTGCATCGACTTGTGCATATAAGGCCAACTCAGTATAGGCAGGACCACGTCTGACCAATGCACCACCTGAATTATTACATACCCCGCCCAACACTGAAGCGCCAATACAAGATGAACCAATGACTGAGTGTGGCTCACGCTGATGCGGCGCCAATTGCTGTTCCAAAGCATCCAATGTTGCACCAGGCAAGCAAATCACTTGCTTGGCATCGTTGATGAGCTGAATACCTTTTAAACGTTGGGTGTTGATCAAAATTACAGGACGATCATAGTCATCACCAAAAGGGGTAGAACCACCCGTGAGTCCAGTATTGGCGGCTTGCATAATAATAATGCAATCTGCTGCCACAGCCACTTGTAACACTTGCCACTGCTGCAATAAAGAACCTGGCGTGACCACCGCAAAAACCTGTCCTTCGCCAAAACGTCGCCCTTGACGATATAAACGAGTATCTGATTCATGAGTCAATACATGCGCTTTTCCCACAATATCGACCAAGTTTTTGAGGGTTGCTGCAGCATCAAATTGTGTTGCAGAAGAAATTGTCTGTGGCATAGTGTACAAGTCCTGAAACAAGGTGAAAAATACAATTAAGCGATTCAGCCAAATGCATCGGTTGATGGATTGATCGCTCCTGTTGGCAATTTAGCCTTTCAGTTCACGCTCAAGTTGTACCAAGCAATCTGAGTTAATCGCTTGAATGTTTTTAGCACCCGTTAAGGTCATTGCGACTCGCATTTCTTTATCAATCAATTCGAGTAAATTACTCACACCCGCCCCACCTGCTGCACCTAGTGCATAAATAAAGGCACGTCCGAGCATACAAGTATCCGCACCCATCGCCAACATGCGCACCACATCTAGGCCATTACGAATACCTGAATCCACTAGAATTTTTAGATCTCCTTTTACTGCATCGGCTATTGGCGGTAAAGCACGTGCAGTCGAGAGCACACCATCTAACTGACGACCACCGTGATTGGACACCACAATTCCATCAGCCCCAAAACGAACAGCATCCTTAGCATCTTCTGGGTCTAAAATGCCTTTAATGACCATTGGGCCATCCCAGAATTCACGAATCCACTCCAAGTCTTTCCATGAAATAGATGGGTCAAAGTTATTGCCTAACCAGCCAATATAATCTTCAAGTCCTGTTGGTTTGCCTAAGTATTTAGAGATATTGCCCAAGTCATGCGGACGACCTAGTAAGCCAACATCCCATGCCCAGTTTGGATGCATCACTGCCTGCATATAGCGGCGCATAGCAGCATTTGGACCACTCATGCCCGAATGTGCATCACGATAACGTGCGCCAGGCACAGGCATATCTACCGTAAAGACTAAGGTTGAACAGCCTGCTGCTTTGGCACGTTCCAAGGCATTGCGCATAAAACCACGGTCACGTAATACATATAATTGAAACCACATTGGGCGTGAAATGGCAGGCACCACTTCTTCAATTGGGCACACCGACACGGTAGATAAAGTAAACGGAATACCTTTTTTGTCAGCTGCAACTGCAGCCTGCACTTCACCACGGCGCGCATACATGCCCGTTAAACCCACAGGTGCCAAAGCCACAGGCATTGACAAGGTTTCATTAAATAAGGTGGTTTCTAAACTCAAAGCCGACATGTCATTCAAAACACGTTGGCGCAAGGCAATCTGTGAAAGGTCTTCCACATTTCTTTTCAGCGTTTGTTCCGCGTACGCACCTCCATCAATATAGTGAAATAAAAATGGCGGTAAACGGCGTTTGGCTGCTTCGCGGTAATCATTCGCAGAAGAAATAATCATGGCGCTATCCTGTTTAATCGACTCGCACGCTGACGACGCGCATCTTCCTCGTCTATCATGCGTACTTGTTGAACTACAAATTCAATATGTCCACACACTGCCGAACGGGCAGCTTCTGGATCCTGGCGTTCAATTGCATCCATCACTTGAAAGTGTTGATCGTGCAACTGATCGAAACGGTGGGCTTCGGTATAGACTTTGCGTCTGCCCAAAACTACGTTGTATTGCAACAAATCAAATAAGCCGCGCATCATTTGAATGAGCACCAAATTGTGCGATGCTTCGGCAATTGCCAAATGAAACTTGGCATCGGCAATTGCTGCCTGACCGTCATCACCTAAAATTTGAAAATGGGCGATTTGCTCATAACAGGCACGGATGTTTTTCAAATCCTCAGCAGTTGCCCGCTGTGCGGCATACCATGCCGTACCACCTTCAAGCACCATTCGTGCTTCCTGCACATCAAAACGATAAGCAGGATCTTCATCAATCAGGTTACTTAAAGGCTGCACAATTTGATATTGCGACCAATTGGTAGGCAGTTGTTGCAAAAAAGTACCCGCTCCAACTTTGCTGACCAGCATGCCCTGACTGGTCAATTGCTGAATAGCCTCACGCAAAGAGGAACGGGAAACCCCGAGTTGTTCACATAACTTTCTTTCGGCAGGCAATCGGTCTCCGACTTGCATCTGATTTTTTTCAACCAGTGTGCGCAGGTCTTGAACAACTTTGTCGGAAACTTTCATGCGGCTATCCTCTTGTGCATGTGGTTATGGAATCATCCATGGGAACACATAAGCTTGTAGAGTGATAATAATACCGATCATTACGGTGAACGTGATACTGTGTTTCACGGTAAAGCGGAATAAATCCGATTCTTTACCGACTAAACCAACAGCCGCACAGGCAATTGCAATAGATTGCGGTGAAATCATTTTGCCTGTTACCCCACCACTGGTATTGGCAGCAACCAACAGAACTTCTGGTACACCAATTTGCTGTGCGGTTGTGGCTTGCAAGGCAGCAAACAAGGCGTTGGCTGAAGTATCTGAACCTGTCAAGAACACCCCAATCCAGCCTAAAAATGGCGAGAAGAATGTGAAAGCATTGCCTGTGTGTGACAAAGCCAGTGCCAAAGTCGCAGACATACCTGAATAATTGGCAATAAATGCAAACGCCAACACCATCCCAATAGAATAAATTGGTGTTTTTAGCTCGTTGATGGTTTCAGCAAAAGTTTTAACAGCTTCACGCGGTTTCATTTTTAAATAAATGATGGTGATGATGGCCGCAATCATAATCGCAGTCCCAGTTGCGCTAAGCCAATCGAACTTAAAGATCGCATCATAGTCTTTAACATCAGCGACCACAGGCGGCATCTTTTGCACCAGTTGGTGTAAAAATGGCACTTTGATGGAAATTACCCAGTCGTGCATTGCGCCATCTTTGGCAAATAAATCTTTAAACGGCTTGATGCTCCAAATAGTGACCATCACCGTTAACACTGCAAAAGGTGACCATGCTTTAACAATCTGCCCGATGCTGTATTTTTGCTGTTGTTCTGCAACTAAGTTGGCATCCACTTTGGTGTCTGCATCGCTAAAACGGAAAATGTGTTTTGGCTGCCAGAATTTAAATAAGACCGTTAAACTAATCAAAGAGGCAATTGCGGCTGTAATGTCAGGTAACTCAGGTCCAACAAAGTTAGAGGTCAAGTATTGTGCAATCGCAAAAGCACCACCACCCACCAACACTGCAGGCCAAGTTTCTTTCACACCGCGCCAGCCATCCATAATTGCCATAATCCAGAACAGCACAATAGGCACCATAAATGGCAACTGACGCCCAACCATCTGGCTAATTTCCATGGTTTCTACACCCGAAACCTGACCCGCCACAATAATTGGAATCCCCATTGCGCCAAACGCAACAGGTGCGGTGTTCACAATCAAACATAAACCCGCAGCGTATAAAGGTTTAAAACCCAAACCCACCAACAAAGCAGCAGTAATTGCCACTGGCGCCCCAAAGCCCGCTGCACCTTCTAAAAATGTGCCAAACGCGAAGCCCACTAGTAGCATCTGGAGACGCTGATCTTCTGTAATTGACAGAATAGATGAGCGAATAATGTTAAACTGCCCTGTTTTTACAGAGATTTTATATAAAAATAATGCGCCAATAATAATCCATGCGATTGGCCATAAACCGTAGAAAAAGCCATAGATCAATGAAGCAAAAGCCATTGGTGCAGGCATGCCATAGGCAAATAACGACACTAATAACGCCAAAATAACCGTAATTGTTCCCGCAACACTTCCTTTTAAGCGAAATACAGCCAATGCCAGAAAGAAAAAGATAATCGGGATTAATGCAATAAGACTCGAAATCCAAATATTTGCCATTGGATCGTAGATCTGTTGCCAATGTTGAAGCATTGTCATCTCCTTGAAATGCTCACTCAAACGTAAACATAGGTCTAAGCATAGAGGTAAAATTCTAATTTTGGTCTGACCAATATTAAGATAAAAATCAAAATACTCTTAATATTTGCAACAAATAATAGTTTTATACAAATAAATGTCAACATTGGTCTGGTTATTTATTTAAATGGTCATACCAATTTAAATAAAGATGATCTTTGTTCGCAGCATAAAAAATACGGTGAAGAAAAATTTAAACTTTGTTTTTTCTGTAGTTTTTAAAAGGAAGGAAAAACCAAATTTATTCGGCACAGCCTTATACAACTTTCGTCTAATACAGTAAAATACGTGTGCTTTCTTCTAAGATGAATTGAACGCTTGATCAAAGGAATCATGGATAAATTCAGCTCAAGTGGCCGCTATTCGGCTTAAAAACATGTGGATTAAAAGAATTTTTTAGACAAAAAAATAACGCCATTATTGACTGCAACAATGGCGTCATCGTGTATTTATAACAGCAACTCACACCTTACTGTGGCTTAACCTGTCACCACGTTCAGGCGCTTTAAACGCGAAATATGCAAATCAATTTGCCCTGCAATTTCAGGTAAAATTTGCTTTAAAAACTGGCTATAGTTCATTGCATCTTCTGCTCTTAATACGCCTGCTTGTACCAATTGTTCCTGCTGTAGCAACATACTTTGTACACGGTTTAAATCAGGCTTTTGCCCTTGGCTTAAACCTGTACTAATTTGCTTAAAGCCTAAATACAACTGATCACGTTGCTGGATTAATTGCTGCATTTCAACTGCAGATACCGCAGCACGCTCTAGCATAGCGTTTGTTTCCAGTACATTTTCAGATTCATCTGAATATAGACTTTGCGTTGTTTCTATCTCTGTGGAAGCCGTGTTCGGTTTCACCCACACTGTTTCCGAAACAGTCTTATTCGGTGGTTGAAACACATACACCACGGTAAACAACACCGCGACCGCCAAAACAAAAAAGCCAATACCGAGCCATCGAGTCCCATTCATGTGCATGCTCCATAAGCAAACCATCCTAAAATGCGCTCAATTCAAATATCGTCTTGAGCGCCTTAGCATGCTTTGCCTGTTATGATCGGCTTAAAAATTACGGCGTCGACCAATCGCTTGGTGCATAACCCAAACGCACTCGCTGTGGGTGATTCCCCACTGGCACACTGCGGACTTTTTCTCCCGTAGCAAAGTCAATCACCGTTACCACATCGGTTTCACTTTCTGAAATCACACAGCTTTTTCCATCTGGGCTACGGGTTGCCCAATATGGTTTACCTGCAGGAATCAGTTTGCCTGCTTTTAAACTCTGACGGTCTACAATGGTCGCGTAATCATCCATCGTGCCTGCCACACAGAGTTTTTCGCCATCTGCGCTGATGGATAAACCATGATGACGTGAATCATTTACCCATTTGCTGCGGTCTTTTGGAATTGTACTGCTGCCCGGTAATTGTCCAATACGCGTGACTTTATCGGTTTTTAAGTCGTATTCCACCAAACCATTAAAAAATGAAACCTGCGCATAAAGTTTGCTTTCATCTTTACTTAGCACCATAGGACGCACTGAGTTGGATAAATCCTTACGTCCAAAGGCATCTAACGCAGGTCGGAAATCAATTTTTTTCAGAACTTTATAATTGTTGGCATCGGCAATGGTAATAAAGCGCTTACCTTTGGTAAAATCTTGCCACTGTGCATCCATCGAAGTTTCTACGTTACCAATCGCAGAGTTTAAGATTTTCGTTCCACCTGCAAAGTAAATATTTTCGTGCGGCTTATCCCCTGTTGCAAAACGCCCCAATTCTTTACCTGTATGAATATCTAAAACATGCACCACATTACCTGACGATGCCGACACAGCAACACGTTGTCCATCTGGTGAAACCGCCATGTGGTCTGCGCGGAAACCTTCGACTGGCGTACGCCAATTAATTTTGCCCGTTTTAATGTTGATGGATACCACATCGGCAAAACTTGGACGTGAAGCCACAATCGACTGTCCATCTGGCGTGGAATACATATCATCCACCAACTGGTCATTGCCCTCACCTGCAGTTTGTTGAATGTAAGTGTAGGCAATCAATTTCACTGGATTTAAATGAATTTCTAATAAACGCTCTTTGCGGTCAGGAATCATATTGACCACACCCACTTTGCCAAAGTCTTGTGAAGGGTGAATCACCGTCACTGTGCCATCCCAGTTATTGCCGACAAAAAAGACTTGTTGGGTATTCGGTGGCTGCGGTAAATAGGTCGAATCTGCATAACTTTGTGCGCTGACACAACTTCCTAAAGCCAGCACGCCTTGAAGTAGATGTTTAAACACCTTGTTGGAATAATTCATGTTCTTGTTCTCCCTGAACAGCAAAATGAAAGTGTTGTTTTTGTTTTGGCTTGTGTTTTTACATATTTGTTGTTTTTAACTGAAGCCTGCCTAATCCATCTTGAAGCGATCTTGAAGATTGTTGGCGTGGCATTGATTGGGCAATAGCATAAGAGTTTTTGTAATTTTGCGTCTAGGGTTCGAGCTAGACTATCCGATAGCAGGTCAATTTTCAGATAAACAGAAATACAGCATCACATCCTGTTAAAATGCCAAGTATGATAAAAGCTTGTTTTTGTCGATGAAATGACAGTAATCCCATACCCATTCAAGCATTTAAACTCAAGAATATAAGGATGTGCCGAGATGCAGTTGTTGGAACTTAAAACCTTGCGTAAACAGCTTCGACAACAGCGCAGAGCGGTCACGCGCACCCAACAGCAACACGCACAGCAAGCTGTTTTGCAGCGGCTAATACGACTGCCAAAATTTCAGTACGCAAAAAAAGTGGGTATGTATTTACATGCTTTTGGTGAAATTCATACACACCGCATCATTGAATATTGCTTCGCGCATAGCAAACAAGTGTATTTGCCCATGATTTGCAATATGAATCAACACTTGGTGTGGGTACAAATCACCCCACAACAATATCGTCAGCGTCGCTTTGCCCATCATCGTTTGGGGATGCAAGAACCAAGAACAAGTCGCGGAAAACACATCTCCCATTTAGATTTAGTCTTGATGCCCTTATTGGCTTGCGATACGCATGGCACCCGCATTGGAATGGGCGGTGGTTATTATGACCGCACTTTAGCCTCTGCCCCGCAGCATCCTTATCGCTTAGGGATTGCACATGATTTTCAGCTAATTCATACACGCTTGCCACGTGAAAATTGGGATCAACCTGTAGATGCCTTACTAACTCCACAACATTTTTTACAGTTTAAACGCACCTTGAAACGCTAAATTGATCATTTTGACTGAATAGATCAATTTAAAATCACATATTTAGCTACTTTTTGAACAATTTGTGTTGACCTACCCTTGTATTTTAAAAAATACCCATCACTATTAAAAACATGGCAACACCGTTGTCACTCATTAGGAGTGCCCATGTCTGAAATTATTATGAATCAAGAAACCTTAGAGCCTCAGGTTCCAAGTGTATTACCGCTTTTAGCGCTACGTGATGTGGTGGTTTATCCACACATGCAAATCGCGCTATTTGTAGGTCGTGAAAAATCGATCAATGCAGTTGATGTGGCTCGTAACAGTGACAATCTAGTATTTGTAGTTGCGCAAAAAGATTCGCTTACAGAAGAAATTGATCACGACAATTTATATCAATACGGTACTGTCGCGAAGATTGTGCAAGTTGTGAATCACGAAAATGATGAAAACTGTATCAAAGTTCTGATTGAAGGCTTATACCGCGCCAAACTCGAAAAAATTATTGATGAAGACGCGTATTTGACTGCAGAACACAGCTTGAGCCCAATGACTGTTGCGATGGATGAAAATACCCAAGCAACACGTTTGCAAGAATTACGTGCCTTATTTGCGCAATATGCAGAAGCAAAATTACGCAATGCACGTGAACTGATTGCTGCTGCCAATAAAATTGAAGATTTATTGCAGTTGTTGTTCTTTGTTGCAACCCGTGTGCCATTGAATATTGATGTCAAACAAAAATTCCTTGAGCACGATGAGTTTGAAGCTCACTTGACCGAGTTAATGACTTATTTATTGCAACAGTCTGAAGAACAGCAGATTGAGCAAACCTTGCATGACTCTGTTAAACGCCAGATGGAAAAAAATCAGCGTGAATACTTCTTGAATGAGAAGATGAAAGTCATTCAACGCGAACTGTCCGATATGAACGGCGGTGCGGAAGATGATGTCGCTGAAATTGAAAAACGTCTGGCCGAAGCAGACTTGCCAGAACATGTCCGCAAAAAAGCAGAAGCTGAGTTCCGTAAGCTAAAAGCCATGCAACCTGCATCTAGCGAAGCGGCTGTGGTACGTAACTATCTGGAAGTAATTTTAGATACGCCATGGAACAAAGCCAGCAAAGTCAGCATTAACTTGGCGAAAGCACAAGAAATTTTAGATGCCGACCATTACGGTTTAGATGAAGTCAAAGACCGTATTGTGGAATACCTTGCTGTGCAGTCGCGCGTGAAAAAACTCAAAGGTCCAATTCTGTGCTTAGTCGGTCCTCCGGGTGTAGGTAAAACCTCACTGGGTGAATCGGTTGCAAAAGCCACTGGACGTGAGTTCGTGCGCATGGCGCTAGGCGGCGTACGTGATGAAGCGGAAATTCGCGGTCACCGCCGTACCTATATTGGTGCGATGCCGGGTAAAATTGTGCAGTCATTGACTAAAGTTGGTGTGAAGAACCCACTGTTCTTGCTCGATGAAATTGACAAAATGGCACAGGATTACCGTGGCGACCCTGCATCTGCTTTGTTAGAAGTACTTGATCCATCACAAAACAACAAGTTTAATGATCACTATTTAGATCTAGACTTAGACTTGTCTGAAGTGATGTTCATTTGTACTGCCAACAGCATGAATATTCCAGAAGCTCTGTTAGATCGTATGGAAGTAATTCGTCTACCGGGTTATACCGAAGATGAAAAAGTGAATATTGCAGAACGCTATCTTGTCCCTAAAGCCATCAAAAATAATGGCTTGCGTGCTAAAGAATTGACGGTTCATGAAGAAGCGATTCGTGACATTGTGCAGCGCTATACACGTGAAGCAGGTGTGCGTAGTCTGGAACGTGAAGTGTCAAAAATTGCCCGTAAGGTGGTGAAAGAAGCAGTCAGCAAAAAAGCCAAAAACCTACAGGTAGATGTGACTTCACAAAACTTGCCTGACTACCTTGGTCCACACAAATTTGACTATGGTATGGCAGAAGAAGAAGCCGAAGTGGGTCGTGTAAATGGCTTGGCTTGGACTTCAGTGGGTGGTGAATTACTCACCATTGAAGTGGCAACCATGAAAGGCAAAGGTAATTTCATCACCACAGGTTCATTGGGTGATGTGATGCAAGAGTCAATCAAAGCCGCGATGACCGTTGTGCGTACCCGTGCCGACAGTTTAGGCATTGAAGCCAATGTATTTGCCGAAACCGATGTACACGTACACTTGCCAGAAGGTGCAACACCTAAAGATGGTCCATCTGCAGGTTTGGCATTGACTACGGCATTGGTATCTGCATTTACAGATATTCCAATTCGTCCTGATATTGCCATGACAGGCGAAACCAGCTTACGTGGTCGTGCAATGCGCATTGGTGGCTTGAAAGAGAAACTTCTTGCGGCACATCGTGGTGGTATCAAACTGGTATTTATCCCACAGGAAAACGTGCGTGACTTGTCTGAAATTCCAGACAATGTCAAAGAAGGTTTGGAAATCAAGGCTGTGAAAAGCATTGATGAAATCTTGCCTTTGGCACTGACCAGTATGCCTAAGCCTTTAACCAAGGCACCGATTGTGAAGCCAGTAGCAGCAGGCAAAGCCGCACGTCATTAAGCAAGTTACTCTGCTTTAAGCATAGAACATCTCAAAAGAGCACTTCGGTGCTCTTTTGTTGTATTTAGATTCTGGATTTAAAATAATTGAATAATTTTTTAATTATTTTTAAAATGGATAGTCTGTTTTTAATTCAATTTCCTTGAAAAATAGGCAAACCATCCACATATATAAATTTAAGATACATCGCGCTGTATGTTTCTTGTTTGGTCTATTTAGACCGATAAATTGATCAGACGCTTTTGATTGAAGCGTGCTTCATGGTCTGGTCATCCATATCTCCAGGTGGATGACCTTTTAACCGCAGTCCTATAGCCAAATACTCAAAAATATAGAACAATAGAAACATGGGATATTCAAAAGATTTTAAAGACAAAGTCATAGAAATTATGGCTAGAGATAAAATGTCTGTGCGAAAAGCAGCACAGCATTTTAAC